>NZ_FOYO01000001.1:338250-638250 GCF_900111945.1 Litoreibacter janthinus
ATCGATGGCAAGACGGCTCCTCAGGTCGCTTTAGGGAAGGTTGCCCGTATAGTTTGGTTGGTTCCTGCTATGGACAGGCTTTGGCTCGAAGGGGCCGAAGGAAGGCGTAGGTTCCTTGACAGGATCACCCTAAGTTTCGAACCTAAACATGCGGAACTCTCAGTTTCATATGAGAAGGCGATGCGAGAACGGAACAGGCTGCTGAAAGACATGGTGCGCGACTCAATGTGGTATGGTGCGCTTGAAGCACAGATGGCAAAGGCAGGCGCACAGATCATAGCGAACCGCACCGCAGCGCTGAACCGCCTCAAGACAGCAATGGAAAGCGCCCATACTTCTTTCCCGACCGCTGAGCTATCGATCGAGAACCCTGATGATAGCGATTTCATCGATGGTCCCGATGCTTTGCTTGCCGCCTTTCAGGCCTCCCGAACAATGGACCTGCGGGCTGGCCGCACATTGGTTGGACCGCACCGTGCCGACATGCAAGCGATCTACGAGGCAAAGAACATAGAAGCGAAGCAATGCTCCACTGGCGAACAGAAAGCGTTGCTCCTGTCTTTGATCCTGGCAAATGCTCGCGCGCTATCCGAAGATTTTGGCGCTGCGCCCATTATCCTGCTGGATGAGGTTGCGGCACATCTTGATTCAGGGCGACGTGCGGCCCTGTATGACGAAATATGCGCCCTAGGCGCGCAGGCTTGGATGACTGGAACAGGGGCCGAACTGTTCGAAGAACTCGGTGATCGCGCACAGCAATTTGAAGTTTCGGATGACGGTGGCACGTCACTGGTTGAACTTAGATGAGGCTGATTGTAGCGAAGTCAGCACGCGATCCATTCTTTTGTTGCTACAAATGACAATCACACCGATCGAGTTCCTGTTTTACGCGGGCGGACTCTTCGTCCTTTTCCTTACCCCCGGCCCTGTTTGGGTCGCCCTGTTGGCGCGTGCAATGTCAGGCGGATTTAGGTCAGCTTGGCCGTTGGCCTTTGGCGTCGTCGTAGGAGATGTAATCTGGCCGCTGATAGCAGTTTTGGGCGTGTCATGGATTGTCGATCAGGCGAGCTGGTTCATGGACGCCCTCAAGTGGGTCGCAGCCGCGATGTTCATTGCTATGGGCGCCCTACTGATCAGGCACGCGGATAAGGAGTTGTCCGAAAACTCCAGCCTGACACGTCCTGGCATGTGGGCAGGCTTTATTGCAGGCGTTGTCGTGATCATGTCCAATCCCAAGGCAGTCCTGTTCTACATGGGGGTGCTACCGGGCTTCTTCGACCTGACCCAAGTCACTCGCTGGGATATTGCGGCAATCTGCGTCCTCAGCTTTCTCGTTCCCTTGTTGGGCAATCTTGTGCTCGCCGCATCGGTCGATAGAGTCAGGGGCCTGCTAAAAGCACCAGGCGCCGTAAGGAGGATAAACGTTGTTGCAGGATGGCTTCTGATCGGCGTGGGCGCTGTAATCGTCATGACGTAATAGCACCGCTGGCAGCCGTCTTGCGTGCGTATGTAAGACTAATTTTACCGTTGGCTCTGTCGCCAAAATTCGTCGCGTCGCCAGACACAATATCTTGCGTCAATTGCGTGACATCCCTCCGCAAAAAGCCTATATTTCGCGCAACTAAAGCGGGAAAGACCTCATGTCCGACGAGCAAGAAAAACAAGCCGAATACGGCGCCGATTCCATCAAAGTTCTTAAAGGCTTAGAGGCGGTACGAAAACGTCCGGGTATGTATATCGGGGATACCGATGACGGCTCTGGTTTGCACCACATGGTTTATGAGGTCGTAGACAACGGAATTGATGAGGCCCTGGCCGGTCATGCCGATGCGGTGAACGTCAAAATCCATGCTGACAGCTCGGTTTCGGTCAGTGACAACGGGCGTGGGATTCCTGTCGGTATCCACGAGGAAGAAGGCGTCTCAGCTGCAGAAGTTATCATGACGCAGCTGCACGCCGGCGGCAAATTCGACAGCAATTCCTACAAAGTGTCCGGCGGCCTGCACGGCGTGGGCGTGTCTGTTGTGAACGCGCTATCCAACTGGCTGGAATTGCGCATTTGGCGCGAAGGCAAAGAGCACATCGCTCGCTTCGAGCACGGCGACACTGTAAAGCATCTGGAGGTCGTAGGCCCCACAGATCGGACTGGAACCGAAGTTCGTTTCATGGCTTCGACCGATACGTTCTCCAACCGTGATTACATTTTCGAAACGCTTGAAAAACGCCTTCGTGAGCTGGCCTTCTTGAATTCTGGCGTGCGCATTATTTTGGAAGATGAGCGCCCTGCCGAAGCCTTACGCAGCGAGCTATTCTATGAGGGCGGCGTCAAGGAGTTCGTGAAGTATCTGGATCGCTCCAAAAGCTCCATCATGTCCGAACCGATCTACGTGGTCGGCGAGAAGGATGACATCGGCGTAGAAGTCGCAATGTGGTGGAACGACAGCTACAACGAAATGGTATTGCCGTTCACAAACAACATCCCACAACGCGATGGTGGAACGCATATGGCGGGCTTTCGTGGTGCGTTGACGCGAACAATCAATAACTACGCGCAGACCTCAGGGATCGCGAAGAAGGAGAAAATCTCCTTCACCGGCGACGACGCCCGAGAAGGGCTAACCTGTGTGCTTTCCGTGAAAGTGCCCGATCCGAAATTCTCGTCGCAGACCAAAGACAAGCTTGTGTCATCCGAAGTACGCCCTGCCGTCGAAGGGCTGATGAACGAAAAGCTAGCTGAGTGGTTCGAAGAGAACCCGAACGAAGCCCGGATCATCGTTTCAAAGATCGTAGAGGCAGCACAAGCCCGCGAAGCCGCACGAAAAGCCCGCGAACTCACACGACGCAAAAACCCGATGGATATGAATTTTCTATCCTCAAAGCTCAAAGACTGCTCGGACAAGGACCCGTCCAAAACAGAGATATTTCTAGTGGAGGGTGACTCTGCCGGCGGCTCTGCCCAAACGGGTCGGGACCGACAGACGCAAGCTATCCTGCCGCTCAAGGGTAAGATTCTGAACGTGGAGCGCGCGCGATTTGACCGGATGCTCGGCAGCCAAGAAATTGGCAATATGGTCATGGCGCTTGGTACAGGGATCGGTCGCGACGAGTTCGACATCTCTAAATTACGCTATCATAAGATTGTCATCATGACCGATGCAGACGTCGATGGTGCCCACATCCGCACGCTGCTTCTGACCTTCTTTTATCGACAGATGCCGCAACTGATTGAGCAAGGTCACCTCTACATCGCCCAGCCGCCGCTTTATAAAGTGGCCCGTGGTCGGTCCGAGGTTTACCTCAAGGATCAGTCCTCGATGGAAGATTACTTGATTGAACAAGGTGTCGACGGGGCAGTTCTGAAACTTGCATCTGGTGAAGAGATTGTCGGCCAAGACCTCATGCGGGTGATCGAAGAGGCACGCACGGTTCGCCGCATTTTGCAGGCCTTCCCGACCCATTACCCGCAGCATATCCTTGAGCAATCCGCCATCGCAGGTGCTTTCGAGCCGGGTCAGGTGGATGCCGATTTGCAGGGCGTCGCCAACACGGTCGCCGCACGTTTGGACCTGATCGCTCTGGAATACGAAAAAGGCTGGCAAGGTCGTCCGACGCAAGACAAAGGCATCCGTCTATGGCGCGTTCTGCGAGGCGTCGACGAAGTGCGTGTGTTGGATGGTGGCGTTCTTCGCTCTGGCGAGGCGCGTCGCCTTGGCCAGTTGACCGAAAGCCTGCAAGAGACCTACGGCAAGCCGGCGAAACTTGTTCGCAAAGATCGCGAGCAGCCAGTTTACGGCCCAATCGACCTTCTGCAATCAATTCTTGAAGAGGGTGAAAAGGGTCTGTCCCTGCAGCGCTATAAGGGCCTGGGCGAAATGAACCCGGAACAGTTGTGGGAAACCACCTTGGATCCTGATGCGCGAACTCTTTTGCAGGTGAAAGTTGATGATATGGCGGAAGCTGACGACATCTTCACCAAGCTCATGGGCGACGTGGTGGAGCCGAGACGCGACTTCATCCAGACCAACGCACTCAGCGTGGAAAATCTCGACTTCTAAGCTCGGCAACAGTCGCTAAAGATTCGTGATTGCGAAGCGAAGTTGCGCAGTCTTGGACCGCACCAATGTAGGGGCCGAAATTCTTTTGGTCTCTACATATCACTGTCGCGGAACAAAAATCCTCGATTATTCAATCACTACGAGCAGGAACCGGCCGGATCCGCGCCCTTTCGAAACTGAAAACAAGCGCGGCTCCCTTGCTTTAAAGGCCATTTCTCGCGAAGCTGGGGTATTATCCAAATGTGTGAGTTTGACCAATGCCCTTCGTACCCGCCCCAAATCCCGATCAGCGCTATGTCTTTTTTGGCGATAGTTTGTCCGACGACGGCAACCTTTACGCAGCATCCGACGGACTTTTACCCGACCCAATTCGGGACACACTGGGCGGCTTCGGCGGGCGCGCCAGCAACGGACCGACCTATGCGGAATATATTGCAGCCCTATCAGGGCTAGGGCCTTCGCTGAATTATGCGATTGCAGGCGGCGAAGCCGCAGGCACTCAGCCAATTGCTGACTTCATCGTCGAAAATGGCTTGGCCGGTGAAGTGATCGTCGGAAATGATGATCCAAGACTTACGTTCGATATGAATCTTGGGGCTCAAGTGGATAGGTTTTCTGCTGACGTCGGCAGTCAGGACCTGAGCGACGTGTCGGCGTTCGTCCTCGTCGGAGCGAATGACTACTTCGCGATCGAGGGCGACAACATCATCTCTGCTGGCCTTGCGCTTCTTGGAACGCTCGATGCCGCTGTAGACGCGACGATAGATTCAGCTTTGGAGTTATCCAACCTCGGCGTGGGGCAAGTCGTAATCTCTTCATTGCCGTCAGCAGGTTTCATTCCCGGCATCACGGGTTTGGGGAGTCTAGCAGTCGACGTTGTCGACTTCCTGATCGACGCCCATAACTCAGGCCTCCAGAATGGCGTGAATAGCCTCGTGGCTCAGGGCATTGACGCCGTTTATCTGGATATGGAAGCGATGACGGC
The DNA here is from genome assembly GCF_900111945.1 of Litoreibacter janthinus. Taxonomy (NCBI): domain Bacteria; kingdom Pseudomonadati; phylum Pseudomonadota; class Alphaproteobacteria; order Rhodobacterales; family Roseobacteraceae; genus Litoreibacter; species Litoreibacter janthinus. The sequence goes on from NZ_FOYO01000001.1 coordinate 343,291, forward strand.
CGCTATTGCGGATGATCCGACGTCGTTTGGCATTTTCGCCCCCCTCTCTTTGACACTTACAAGCGGTGATGTTGCGGCGTTATCCGCATACGACACGGACCAGATCGGTTTTTGGGACAGCATCCACCCGTCAGCTGCAACCCATGGCGTTCTTGGCGCCTACACATCCTTCGCGCTGCAACAGGCGGCGGTTGTTCTGTCTGGTGGAGATAACGCGGAAACACTCGGTGGCGGTAATGACCTGGTTCTGGCGTATGCCGGCGATGACCAGGTGCTTGCCGGCGGCGGTGATGACATTGTCTTCTTGGGCAGCGGAAATGACGCCGCAATGGGCGAAGCCGGCGCTGATCTAATATCTGGCGGCGTTGGGAACGACCTGATTATGGGCGGCGCTGGAAATGATATTCTCTCCGGCGGCCAAGGGAATGATGTCGTCGAAGGCGGCGACGGGAATGACATTCTGATCGATGGCCTGGGAAGTGACACATTGACCGGCGGGGAGGGCGACGATGTCTTCTTCTTCTTTGAGGATGGCCTAATCGCCGGATCCGATGATGGCTTGGTTGATAGCTTCGATGGCGGCAACGGGCAGGACGCTTTGCTTTTGGTCTTGTCACAAGCCACAGTTGATACGCTCGTAGCCAATGGCACCACGTCTGAACCCGATGTCTTCGCGAGCCTCGGCCTCGTTGTTCAGAACATCGAGCAGATCGAGCTGGTGATAGGGTTGGAAGCGTTGGATGGCCTGCAAAACGAAGATTGGTACGTTGAAGCCGATATTTGGGGGCTGCTCTAAGCGGAAAAGCGCTTTTGAAACAGTGCCTAACGCCCAGAATCGCGGGGCGAATTTCGCCAAATCCTCTCTAGAGTCCGAGTACCAAGGGCGGCAAAAAAGCGCGATTTTCGGTTAAAACTGGCCATTTTTCATGAAAAAGGCTAACTTGCGCCGCATATCTGCACCATCAGTGCTGGCTATACCTGAGGACATAACTTGACCGCTTAAAGTGCACATAAGGTGCCCTATTCTGAGCCCGAAACGAGAAGGTAATGCCGTGAAACGTTTCTTTTACACCCTGTTTTCCGCACTCATGTTGAGTGCACCCGCCAATGTAAATGCCGCTGACCTCATGAACTACAACGTTGCAAGTGCAACGGAGTTGTCGCAGTTGTTCCCCAAGTCGGGGCGTGGCTTCACCAATATCAAATCAACTTATGACGACAATAAGATCCAAATGGCTGGTGGCTCGGTTGCAATGCGCGCCGTTAAACGCCCAAGCGGATCATCGAAAGTGTCTAAAGCAAGTCTCGTCCACGAAGGATTTGAAGCACGCCAAGGTGACATCCTTAAGATTTCGCTGCGGATAAAGATCAATCCTGGCAACGCTGATGGCCTATATTTCATGGATCTGGAATGTACGACCTGCTGGCCACCAATCGCGCCTGTTTCCAACCAAAGCCCCGGTATCCGGATGTACATTGACCGCTCAAACGGTCGTCTCGGAATCGACCGTGGTAAGATCGGTTTCCGGTCCCAGCCGATGCGCTCGCCCGGCCCACGTTTTCCAATCGGGGAATGGGTAGACGTCGTTTGGAAGATTGGTCTGTCCGAAAGCTCCAATGGTTGGGTTGAAGTCAAAACAAACGGCCGCCTCTTGCTGCAAGCGAAAGGTGCTACCCTTCCAAGCCGCTCGACTTTTTTGAAGTATGGCATCCTGCTTTCCGCACTCAAATATGACTATGTCGAAGTTGGTGCGACCGCGAACGAGACTGGCCGGGATCAAACCGTCCAGATTGCAAGCCTGCGGATTCAAAAGGCAGCTGGAGGTTTCTAGCTCGACGTCTAAGCAAGCCGCGAATTAAGTGTGAAAACAAGTCAGTTCTCTCGAAGAAGTAATGACTTAGATGATATTTAGACTAACGTAGAGACATGTGCCCTCAACCAGTTTTACATGTCATTTACTCGATGGATCGCGGCGGCGCGGAAACGTTGCTGTTAGAAAGCGTAAGAAGTAACCCGGCGTCCCATGCGGACGGCGGGTTTCCCGCCAAGATCATTTGTTGGCATCACGAAGGTGAGCTGGCAGACCAAATTCGCGCCACCGGCATCAGCGTCGAAGTTCTAGGACGCAAATCAAGACCGCTTTGGCAAATCCCACTTATTCTGAATGATCTTCGCCTTCTCATTCGAGCAGTTGCAGAAAGCGCTGAAAGCCATGGCGCTCAGATCATCCACGGGCATTTGGTTGATGGTGCCTTCATCGCAGTTCTGGCGGCGTCATCCGCTCGCGCGAAAGCGGTGGCCACGATTTATTCGAACCACGTCATCCCAATGTCTCTCAGGCCGGGCACGCTCAAGCGCTGGATTTGGGAACGCGTTACGCGGTATTCGTTTCGAAGGCTCGACAGGGTCATTTCGATCTCTGACGACGTCACCGAAACGCTGGTAAAAGAATTTGCAGCTCCACCTGACCGCATTGCAGTCATCCCCGTAAGTGTTGCGGAGATGCGCCCCGTAATCGACCGCGATACAGCACGCGGGATGTTCAATATCCCACAAGACTGCTTTTGCATGGTTACCGTTGGGCGCTTAGCACCGAACAAGCAGCACAAGGCGTTAATATCGGCAGTTGGCCTATTGCGCGACGCGGGTCGCGACGTCCACCTTTTGATCGCCGGCCGCGGCCCGGAGCAAGATGCCCTCAGCCAGCAAATCAGCGAACTGGGTCTGGATGGTCACGTCACCCTGCTTGGCCCATACCCCGACCTGAGCGAGCCGACCGTCGCCGCAGATCTATTTGTAACGGCCTCGCTGTCTGAAGGCGTTTCACTTGCTTTGCTCGAAGCGATGTCAGCGCACCGACCTATTCTTTCGACAGCATGTGAAGGCAACCGTGACCTGCTGGCAGATGGCCGTGGCCACTTGGTTTCGGAAGGTGACGTTCAAGCGATCGCAGATGGCATCGCGACACTCATAGACAACCCTGAATTGCGCGAAAAATATGCTCTGACAGCCTTCCCCTATTACCGTGACAATTATTCCCAAGAGGCAAGCTTCGCGGCACAAGCCGCGACCTATGCTGCCGTTCTCGAAGATACCTCAACATGAAAGTCATTGTTGCAGGCGTAAATGGCTTCATCGGGCGCGCCATGGCTCGCTACCTGCAAGAGGTCGAGAATGCCGAAGTACTGGGACTCGTCAGAGACCTGAATGAGGCACCAGCCACGGACGGAATACGCCTGGTGTCGAAGCTGGAAGCAGCTGACTGCATGATTAATCTTGCAGGAAGCGGAGGAATCCCGGAATCTTTCACCGACCCTGTCGCGGCCTTTCAATCGACCTGCACTTTGACCGCCGCCCTTCTAGGGCAAGCCATCGACCTGAACATCCCAAAGTTCGTTCTGGCGTCCACTTGCGCTGTTTACCCGACGGGCCCTAATCCCAGTAGTGAGGACGGGCCATTTGATTTGAACTCGCCATATGCGCAAGCGAAGTTTGCGGCAGAAACCTATCTGCGGTCGGCCTTCGAAATTACTGGGATCGACGCAAAATCCGTGAGGCTCGCCAATGTATATGGGCCATTCCAAACGCGGCAAATGATACAGGAACTAGCCGAGCGGGCACAGTCAGGGGACGGCCCAGTCAGTATCCGCAGTAGCGGTGCAGAACGTCGAGACTTCCTTCATGTGGACGACTGCGCCGCTGGCCTGTGGACGCTGTGTCAGAACGGTGATGCCGGCGGAATTTACAATCTAGGATCCGGAGAACCCCGTCGCATTTACGACGTGGCCCAGCAGATATGCTCTCATTTCGGGAAATCCCTTGAAGCAAAAGAACCTGACGTTCAGTATGAAGGCCAGCACGATGCCTTTCCTGACGTCACAAAAGCCCGGCACCTCGGTGTTTACCCTCGGGTCTCATTCGACGCCGGATTGAAAGCAACTCTAGAGAGATTGGTGAAGTAATTGTGAGTATGAATGGTAAAAAAGTCCTGATTACAGGCGCAGGCGGGTTCATTGGCTCGCACCTGACGGAGCAGTTGGTTCGCGAAGGTGCTGATGTCCGTGCCTTTGTCCGCTACACATCCAACGGCAAACCCGGACTGTTGGGCCTGTTACCTGACGACATACGCAGCCAGATCGATATCCATATGGGCGATCTTGGTGACGCAGAAGCACTGCGCCGCGCCATGCTGGACCGTGATATCGTTTTCCATCTCGGGGCGCTCATTGCTATTCCCTACTCCTACATCAATCCGACCGATGTATTCCGTGTGAACGTCAACGCGACACAGAACATTCTCAACATCGCGCGCGATCTGGGGACTGACCGCGTCGTCCACACCTCCACCTCCGAGGTTTACGGCACCGCGATCTACGCACCGATTGACGAGCAACACCCAATTCAGGCGCAATCACCGTACTCCGCATCCAAGATCGCGGCGGACGCGATGGTGAAGTCCTACCACCTTTCCTTCGATTTGCCCGTCGCAACGTTGCGCCCGTTCAACACCTTCGGCCCACGCCAGTCCGGGCGCGCAGTCATTCCAACTATCATTGGTCAGGCTCTGTTCTCGGACAAGATCGAGCTTGGGAGCCTGACGCCGAAACGCGACTTGACCTATGTCGCTGATACCGTCGCCGGTTTCATTTCAGTCGCGACACATAAAGAAGCGATCGGGCGTGTCACCAATGTGGGCACGGGTCGCGAGATTTCGATCGGAGAGCTCGCCGAAATGGTGAATAAAATCGTTGGTCGTGACCTCCCTATCGTCAGCAAAGAAGAACGTGTCCGCCCCGAAAAGAGCGAGGTTTTCCGACTGCTCTGCAATGCCGATTGGGCGCGCGAAAACTTGGGGTGGAACGACGCGACGACACTAGAGCAAGGGTTGACCCATGTGATCGACTTCATCCGTGAGCATCCGAACTGGACCGATATTTCCCGATACGAAGTCTAATTCTTTGAAAGGTATTCGATTATGAGAGCCATTGTTCTAGCCGGCGGGGAAGGCAAGCGCCTGCGCCCCTACACCCACGTTCTGCCCAAGCCGTTGATGCCCGTCGGTGGCAGACCAATTCTAGAAATTATCGTCGGTCAGCTCAAAGCAGCAGGCTTTGACGACCTCACATTCGCAGTGGGGTATCTTGCCTCGATCATCCAAACCTATTTCCATGACGGTAGCCGATTTGGCGTCAAAATCGGATACTCCATGGAGGAAAAAAAGCTCGGCACCGCCGGGCCTTTGGGGCTAATCAAAGATCGGCCTACCGATCCTTTCCTTGTCATGAATGGCGATATCCTGACCAACATTGACTACGCCGCATTCATGGAAGCCCACAAAGCTTCGGGCGCCTTGGCAACGCTCGCTGTTTTCCCAAAAGCTGTTCCTATTTCCTTGGGCGTGCTTGAACTCGACGATGCTGACAACATCACTGGCTACATAGAAAAGCCGACCCTGCACTATCCGGTCTCGACGGGCATGTATTGCTTCAACCCTCGAATTTTCGACTTCATTCCAGAGAACGAATATCTGGACCTGCCCGATCTAGTGCTGAAGCTGATCGCTGCGGGCGAAACAGTTCGCGGATTCAACTTCGACGACCAGTGGCTCGATATTGGGCGCCCAAGCGACTACGAAGCGGCTGAAGAGCTTTTCGCCAAAGTTAAGACCGACTAAAGCGGCTACGCAGCTTTTGAGCCAGTGGCTTGGCACGAGTTTCCAAGAAGTGAAGCAAGCGGCCTCGAATTGTTGGACGATACAGCGTGAGCCGATAGTGAGGGCGGATGTCGGAGGGCCAATCGGCCAGAATGTGCGGTCTGATCATACTTCCGCGGGAGGCGTCGACAGCTTCCAACCCTTCAACTTGCGATGTCTTTACAATCTCATCCAGCAAAATTCGCCCGGGTGATAGCGCACTGAACGCCTCCCGATATGCCAGATTGTAATCCAAGAAACGGCCTTCATGGCGGAATCCGTAACGGTAGGATATCGCAGTTCCATCCAAGCTCATTATGTATATCTCTAGCTCGCCCTTTGCGGCCAGACCCTCAGAAATATCTCGCACGAAGTCCAGCCGATCATCTCTGAACAGGCCAGTGTCTTCGTCACCTTTCCAGCTGTCATCCTCGATGGACTTCAATGTGGCTAAGAGATCGTCCACCTCCTCAGGCGTTGGCAAATAATGGGCAACCTGCATATCTCCTGCTGCCGTCATCTTCTTTCGCCCGCGCTTCAGGCGATTTCGCAAGGTCGAAGAGTAGTCACTAAACTCAAGGGCCTTTCCGCCCTGATTCAGCACTACGACTGGCGCGTTCCCGCATTGCCGCCACAGCGCGGCAAAGCCAGCCTTTCCACATCCGCGATCACTAGCGGTCTGATCTGGTGGCATTTCCTGAAGTTCGCTCAGCACTATCATGTCACACGTAGGCGCTCGGCTCAGGCCTTCCATCAGTTCCGACCAAGAAACGCCAGTGGCCTGAGTTACAAAAAACTGGTCCGCCATTGGGTCGCCAAGCACACGCAATACGCGTGTGGAAATTCCGCGAACACGGGTGTCGATCAGCTCAAACGGGATGCAAACGCCGTCCCCACTCAGGACATGGAGCTCGCCTTGCATGTGTTTGGCACAAGCTTTCAGCCAAGGTTGCTCCAGAAACAGACACCCAGTGTTTCGGAAATCATCAGGCAGGCTTGTGCCCCAAGTTAGATTCAATTTCCTAGGTCCGCTTTGATTTCCTGCTTTTTATCACTCTTGAGTTGCTCTACGCGCTCGCGCGCCTCTTTGTGTCGGCGGTCTTTCTGAGACAAATAAACCTTGGCAGCCAGCTTTGACCTCATAGACGAACGGACAAGTCTCGCTTCGACAAAGTTCCGCTCCGAGGTGGCCCATTTGGACAAATACGAAAAGCCACCGCCCAGGTCTACTCCGTCAGCCATACCTTCGAGGCATTTGATGATCTCGCGGCGCAACTGAACCTGACCGGGGCCGATCTGTCGCAACTCAAGATCATAGGCGATGTGATAGGGGAACAGGATTTTTTCGTGAAGGAAGCTCATCAGATAGCTTGTCGGGCGCCCGTCCACCAATTTGATCGCAATGCGCAAGGCGTCATTCTTAAGCGCTGCCTTTGACAAATCGGTCAGACGCGCAAGCGTGTCGCTGTTGTCTTCCTCATCACCTTTCCAGCTATGCTTCAGCACTGCGTCGATCATGCCCATAGCGGTTGGAAGGTCGATGTCCTCAGGGCAAATCACATCCTTGATCTCGCCGAGATCATGATGCCTACGAGTCCAGCGCTCGAGTTCCTTGCGAAAACGCCTTGGTCGGCCCGCGAAGAAATCGTCAGGGGTTGTACCCTTGGTTTCTACGAAATACGTCGCACCCGCATCACGTGTCTCGAGTTGCCCGGATGCGGTCAGTTCTTCGATCAATGCCGCTGCCGGCGCTCGTTCTGCATCCAGCATATGAAGCAGCAACAAATCCCAGTCGCTCTGTGACGAAAGGTATTGAGCAATCGCTTTGGAAACAGCCGCTTCCCGACCTTCAACGGCAATCAAATCCATCGCCGGGGTTGAACCCGCTACGGGGAATCCCAAGATGCGGCAGCCTGCGGAAGACCGGCTACAGATTGGCAGCAATCCCATCAATCTCCCCGCGTCCCGGACCGCTAGGAAATTCGGCGTCCAAAGTTCCTTACAGAAATCAAGCCAGGTCAGAAGGAAGAACGGCTGGAGGTAGACATCCGGATCAGAGCATTCTGAACACAGTACCTCCCACTCGGCGGTCAGCGTTTTCGGGTCGTGGATTGGTTCGACGATCAATGTCATCTTTCCCTTACGTTTTCAGTTCAAGCCAGCGCTCAAGGCATAATGCAACCCACAGGGAGTACGGCTTAGCTTTCCCGTCGAGAAATGCTTGATACGGCTCCCTCAGGGCGTCCCAATCCACGAAGTCATCAGACAAGTGAGATTTGGCTGCAAAGAGCGGCTCAAGCATTTCGGTGTATTCTCGACGAAGATGGGCGTCCAGAACGGGGTGGAAATCCTTCTTGAGGTGATCCCGCAAAAGTTCTGGAGGCAGGAAAGGGCGCATCGCTTCTTGTTGTACGTGTCGCACCTTGCCATCAGATATCTTGAGCCGTCGCGGAACACGGAACATGTACTCAATCAGTTTACGGTCGAGCAGAGGGAAGCGAGTGTCGATACCCGTTCCGTCGCCTGCAATCGAATGGTAGGTGATCCCTCCGTTCAGAAGCTCGTAATAGAAGACCTCCCAGCAGTCTTGTTGATATACCGTGGACGCGCGTGGCGGGGCAGCCCTTGGTAGGTTTCCGTCCAAAACGCCTTGGTCGACAAGGTTCCCTTGCACCCAAGACGGCGGGTACTTCTTCCCCGGACCAGCTTGGCGGTAGTTCTTGATTGCATAGGGCTCCAATGGCGATAGCACGTTGGCCTTCAGTAGCTTTTTAAGCGAGGTCCGCTTACCTGTAGAGCTATCGAATGGGTACACGGCACGGATTTCACGCCACGCTGTCCGGAAATGGAATTTTGATACCTCATCCGCCAGAAAATTCATCCGCCCCATGAACAATTCGTCGCCACCAAGCCCAGACAGCGACGCCGTCATGCCCAAACGTGCCAGTTCGGCCTTCTTTTTCCAAAGCAGCAGCACACCGCTTTCCAGAACCGGCCCCGCATTGGCTTCGATGATGGCGTCCATCTCGGTGAAAAAGGGCTTCTCCAGAACGTTGAGGCGGTGATGCTCGGTGTTGTGCATCTCGGACACAGCGTCGATGAGGTCATCCTCGTCAGCTTCGTCAGAGCCAAAGTTGAAAGAGATCGTTGTGAAAGGCCGCGATTTGCTTTCATCGAGGTGGCGCATCATCGACACCACCGAAGAGCTATCAAACCCACCACTCAGCGCCGCAGCCAATGGACCTTCGCCTTTGACGCGATCTTGCGTCGCGTCCAGCATCATCTGGCGTGCTGTTTCTACAACCTCTTCATCAGAGACCATCACCGGATTGTCTTGAGAAATGTCTGGAAGCCAATACCGGTGGATCGTCAGGTCGTCACCATTCAACAGCACGGCATGGTTGGAAGGGATCTTCTTGATGTCGCGGTAAAACGTCGTATCGACCAGCAATTTGTACCGGGAACAGGTCAAAAAGCCGGCGATAGAAGATGGATCAGGCTCGCGTGACATCTCCGGCAACGCGAGGAGCGAGTTGATGTCGGTCGCGATGGCAAACCCTCCGCCGATCTTGGCGTAGAAGACAGACATCAAGCCCACCGGGTCGCCGCAAACCGTGACTTTTCCACTTCGCTTGTCACGGAAGACGACGACATAACGCCCGTCGGTTTTTGTCAGCCCATCGACGCCACTCCGTGCCAGTATCTGTCCCAATGTCTGTGCAGGCGAGGCCTCGGCATCCGTTGGCCCCTCCACGCTAAATAAGTGCCCGTAGAAATGGCAGGACCAATCCACAGCTTCGGCGATCGACATTTCACCATGTGCCTGATCACGACCTGCCGCCCAAATTTCGTCATCCAAGGCGATTTGGGCGGACTCAGCCATCAACCCCTCTATGTGCGAGCGCATCGAGGGATTCTTGGCGCCAACCAGGCAAATAAGACCGTTCATGTTACAAAAGTTCTCCGGGTAATTGTGGATGCGCCCCGCCGGCATCCCGAATTGATTTCAGTTTCGATTTTAATTTCCAAAGGCTGCGCGCTGTCCGCCCCATCACATCCGGCGCAAACCCCAGGACCGTCTCAACCGTTTCGACTTTGTTGGCCCAACGCATCTTATAGTCCCCGTGAGGGCCGCGGGCATCGAGATCTACCAACTCAAGCTTCGGATCCGCACAGGCATGCGCCACGACAGCGTTTATCGCCCCCATTCCGGGACTGACATCCAACACCCGCTCATCCAATCCCATTTTGATTGCATAGAGCCGACCATTGAAGGTCAGACAAATTATAAAGCCTACGGACTCGTCTCCGGCTTCAGTATCTTTCATCAAAACAAGGCGCGACTGAACCAACGATGCGCACGGAATCTGGTCGAGCAAACTGAGGAAGAACTTCTCGGTTTCCGGTTCCGACACGATTGCGGTCCCTTCCTTGAACTTCCAAGTGTTTGTAGACACTTTGCGAACCGCATCGAGGCAGCAATATCCATCACTTCGGACCTCGATGTTAATGTGCTCTTGCTTAGCCAAAGACCGCCGCAGTGATTTGCGGAAGTTGCGAGATTGCCCGGCAATAAAGTCATCATAAGTCATCGTGGATTCAACCAGCGGCAGGTCGACGACCTCGATCTGATACAAAGGGTCAGCAAGAGCGCGGTGTCCACCCATTGGGGCAAGACGACCCAACCGAAACACTGATGCCTTGCTTCGAGTCTTCGCCCAATTTCTGAGCATTTCATGCCCCGCCTTGGTGGCACTCACGGCAGAACGGCTGGTATGAACATTTCCCATGGAGCGCAGCGTCATGAAGCCGTGTTCTCGTGTTCTTAGAAACGCGCCCTGTAAAATGATCTCGCCATCGTCATTTCGCCCTAGCAGAACGCAGTTCTCTTGGGCATTGCCAAATGCCCGCATCCAACGCGTCAGCCAAAAACTTGTGAGGAACACTTGACTGCCGGGTCGCGCCATAAGCGCAAGATCCCAGTCATGCGCGACGGCCTCCAACGCTTCGGGCGTTCGTATGACTTGGACCATGCTCACGCGGCAGCCTCGGTTGAAAACTGGGTCTGCAAAATCTTGGCCATCTCGTCGATCTGCGTATCATTCAAGTCTTGGTGGATCGGCAAAGCAATCACGCTGGTCTTCAACGCGGTCTCGAACGGAAATTCCTCGCGCGGGAACGTCTCATGGAAAAAAGACCAGAAAAGCTTTGTGCTCAATCCGGCTTTACCAAGCCCCTTTTGCGCGTTTGCCGCGTCGTTGACTTCAATCGGGAAGAATAACGGGCACGTGCCTTGGGGCAGCGTTGGGAACAACGGGCGCAACCCATCAACGTTTTGAATTGCGCAGAGAAGTCGCGCGTAATTGTGTCGCCGAGCAGCTTTGATCGCGGGCAAATCCAACCGCTTTGCTGTGAACTGCGCCAACCCCGACATCGACCAATTCGCCCGTCGAAGATCAAGCGACAGTATGTCCGACTCGGTTTCTTCCGCCGCTGGTGCCTCATGTTGAACCTGCGTGGCCTCACCTGAGCCCGCCGCTTTGCCACGCCCGCCTTTCAGCTTTTGTAACGGCTTGCGCACGCACATCTGAAACAAGGTCGCGATCCGTGGAGAGCTTTTCTCCAACGAGCGTTCCACTTGAAACAGAAAACGCCCGATCAGCTTTTTCACATTTGGCTTCTGAAGGTCGCCTTGTGGCGTTGCCCCAGAGTTGATCACCAAGGCGCCGCCATCGGTCAAAGGCAGCGTCTTCATATAGCTGAAAATGGCCACCTCGCCGGTTGTCCCAAGCGCTTGGCCAGATGGGTCGTCAGACAGGAAGGCGTGCGCACAATCCTCAAACAAAATCAGGTTATGGGCACGCGTTAATTCGGTGATCGCTTCGAGCGGTTGTGGGAACCCAAAGTAGTGGATCAGAAAGAAGGCTTTGATCTCAGGCTCCGCGGAAAGCAGCTCCTTACATCGATCAAGGTTGGGAGAAAGATCAGTGTTCAGAGGATAGAACCGGACCTGACACCCAGACTTCAACACTGCGTCAATCTCGGATCCGCAGGCATATGCGGGGACCAGGATGATGTCACCGCTCCCTAAGCCAAGATGTTTCAGCCCCTGATAGATTGCCACGCGGCCCGAATAGGTCTGCACCGAGGGGCGATCTGCAAACGGTAACTGGTCCATGCTATTACGCGCGACCGGGGCAAAGGACATGGATGTTGGCATCGCCGGAATCATGCCTGCACCTGCTTGCTGCGCTTTTGCTTGATTGTATCGCGCAGACCCTTAGCCGCTCTGAGTAACCGGACAGCCGTTAGACTTGCATACCCAAGCGGCGAAGCGAAATAGACGACGTCCTGAGACAGCTCGTGTTGGCGGTCGGCCCAAGTCTTCGCATGCGTGCTACCTGTCAGCAGTTCGACGTAGTCTACCCCCGCATCTAGCGCAGTTTGAATAACATGGTGCATAAGGACGATGACAGGCTGGTAGGAAGCATAGTCAGGCTCATAGGTATGCTTCATCGCATAAAGACGCGCACCAACCTGAAGGGTATACATCATAGCAATAGGCTGCCCTTTAAACTCCAAAGCATGAATTTGGCTGACAGCAGTGTCGCGCATCGTGGTTTGAAGGCCGTCGCAAAAAACCAGCAACGTGGCGGGTAGATCGCCTTCCCTTTCAGCAGCGCGCCAAGTGTGGCTATCTATTGTTGCCATCTGATCGAAGGTGTTTCGCACCCCGGGCGCCTCGTGGTGATATTCGTAAGCGCCGTCATCCGTCAGCCGCTTTTGACCACGGGTCAGGTTTTTGCGGTAGTTTCTGGATTTACTGTGCGAGTAGTCATCAATGGTGGTGTAGTCGCAAAGATCGACAAAGAACTGCTTCTTTGAAACTCTGGTCATCAGGCGAAATGGTCCAACTGCTTCGACTATCGCGGAATACAGCGCACTCGACGGATCCAGCCCTTCTAAGGAAAAGCCGGACGACAGCTTCCAATGCTTCCGCGCATCCCGCATCACTGTTTGAATCACGCGTTCCATCTGCCCTCTACGAACAACAACGCTCGCGCCGCTCAGACGGGTAGGATGTTCGTGTATCGCAACAAATCTGCCACCGAATTTTGGCTCTGTCAGCGCCCGCATCGGCATTAGGCCCAGCGGCACACCGCCGTCTTCAACCAATGCGAACACTGGCGGCTGTCCGCCCCGTGCAAAATACAATTTTTCCGAGGACCAAACGAGACCGATATGTGTCTTAAGCGGATCAGCATCCGCAGGCAGATCACCACTCAACTCTGACCAAGCCCGTTCTAGAACGGGCCTATCTACTGGGTCGAACGGCTTTAGAAACCGAGTGGTAAGAAGTCTGTCCATAAAGGACACTCCGATACTATTTAGAAACTATACGCAGACGCTTTGGATCGGTCCCTTTCAAAAACTCGGATTGCTTGGCTCGCAATTCAGGTTGGGTCAGCCAGTCTTTCCAGCCCGCGATATGGCCAAAAATTGAGCCTAAATCCCGTGCAACAAGCGCCACTGGCAACTGATATAAATATGACCATTTCCATGGTCTCAAATTCTGTTTCAGAAGTTTCTTAAAGCCAAACTTCCAGAGGTGGGCACCTGCAAGAACCAACGCCAGCAGCCAGAAAACAGGTGCAAAGAAACCGGCAATGACAAGCAGAAAGAAAACGCCATAAATCATGCCAAGCTTCTTAGTCATATTACTTAGCAGTTTCTGCTGCCCGAATCCACGCCCGTAATAATAGAGGTAGTTAAACACCCGCTCTGGCGTCGGGCGAACGTGGTGATCGACAAGCGCATCCCATGCGACAACAATCTTGTATTTCTGCGCCCAGGCTTTGCGGCCGAACAGCTTATCCTGGCCTTTGAATAGCCACTCTGGGAAACCGCCAAGTCGCGCCCAAGCATCGCGCGTCATCCCCATCGCCATGCCAACCGGTACGACAACTTCAGGCAACAACGCATCGCGTTCTTCGCGTGGAACAAGATGCAATGTATAGTCATCAAACATATGAATCACTGCAACGCAGTGCTCGAAATCGGTTGTCACATGCGGCTGAAACAGCCCGCAGACGATATCGACATCGGGATCGACAAAAAACGGGCGACTCATCTCCTCAATCCAGTTGGCGCGGAACGTGTTTCCGAAATCTGCAATCAGGATGACGTTGCCCTTGGCCACCTCGATTGCGCGATTACGACCACTCCCGCTCCACTTACCGGGATTGTCGACGACCCGAATGGAAACCTCGGGGTGAGCTTTTGCAAAAGCCTCAATCAGCTCGATCGTATTGTCAGTCGACCGGCCATCAGCGCATAAAATCTCGTCCGGAAGCATAGTGCTTTCCATCAAAGAACTTAGTGTGCTGTCCACGCTTTCAGCTTCGTTCCGCACCGGCATGACCAAGGTGATAATCGGGCGATCTTTTGAATTTTGAGCGCTGTCTTGCATGCTATTCACCGTGCTGCTGAGAAGAGTACGCCGTAGCGATCAACTGTTCCGTATCCAGGAATGCCGAGGGCTTGCTCCGCTTCGGGAAGGCCCGAGATAGAATCGTCAAAATACTCGCGGATAAAGCCAATAGAGAGACCAAGAAAAAGCCCGAGCGGGATTGAAAGTAAGATCAACAAAAGCCGCTCAAACCGAGGTTTCATTGGCTCGGCGGCGTCGTCAATCTTCCGAACGTTGTTCAGGGAGCGGTCAGCTATCTCGCTCAACTCGGCCTCGTCCAAGCGGGTCTTCAGTCGCTGGAACGTTGAGGTGTCAGCTTCGATCAACATCGTTAATTGATCTGTGCGCGCTGTGAGGGCGGTCTCCATCTCACTGCTGGCAAGCGCTTCTTGCAACTGCGTTTCCAGATCGACCATCCGTTTCTGGTTCTCGACGATGCGTGGGTGTGTCGGCTGGAAGCGATCTCTTAAATCGTCCAACTCGCGCCGAATAGCCAGGAGTTCTTGGTTCAGGTTTTCAGCAGTAAGCTCGGAGCTTCTGATGCCCGTATCGCCCGACGCAGCCGTCATTGACGTGCGGATTTCGTCCAGCTCCGCCCGTCGATCAGCAATTCGGCTTGTCACATTTGCAAGTTGGGTCGAATACAAACTGACCGCCGCTGAGCTTCTGTAAACATTGTCCCGAACAATCAGATAGGAATCGACTAGCGCATTCACGATGTCCGATGCTCGCTTGGGATCTTCGTCGAAGTAGATGATCTCCAAAACGTTCGAGTTCGGAACCGGCTTGGCCTCAACCGTCCGTTGAAGCCTGCGTATCCAGCGCTCACGCGCAGGCAGATAAGTCATCAAGCCCGACGACCCAAGCTTTTTGCGGAAGTTTTCAACGGCTTCCCCCATGGAAGAACGCGGCTTCGTCCGAACATGCGGCTTAACAATCTCTACGGCCCGTGTGATGACCTCGTCCGACAGGGCAAGGTTAGCTTCCGTATTAATAACTTCGACCATCTCCAGCCCAGGCTGAAATTCCGTACGCATGTTTGGCGCACGGTTACGTTCGACCAGAACCGAGGACTTCGCCCCATAGACCGGGGCGATCAAATAAAGGAGTGTAATCGTGAGGCCGACAACTACGGCAAAAGTGCCGAAGATCGAATATTTTCTTTTAAAAACAAACCAAAGAAAGCCAGAGGACATCTTACTAAACCACTATTCAATTGAGGCGCGCAACAAGCGCGGCAGGTATTCCTTACGACGATTCAAAATAACGCCATCGGGTTCGATCTTCGCAGCTGTGAACCTTTGATGCAGACGTTCCAACTCGGCGGTACGCATCTTTTTCCCATCCACCACCAGCAAGTTCAGATCAACATGGCGGCTCGCGAGTAGCATCGCCTCTGATCCCAGCAACCCTGTATCGATCAGCACAGCAAAATAGGTTTCGTTCACAGCGTTCCAGAAATCGGGATCTTCCTCGCACAGCCTGCGTACTTCGAACGGGCCTGTTACCGGAAGTAAATCCAAGCCGTCTGGGCCGTGGATGATATCGTCCAACGGTCCGGTCTTAGCTGCGACAACGGCTTCCCCGTCACCCTCTTCGGTTGGCCGATTGGCAGGTTTAGCTTCTGGCGCTGCCTTCCCAAACAGGTTAGGGGCCATCTCGGCCACTGACTTACCCTCCCGAGCAAAGGGCAAAATCAGGACCTTCTTCCCAGGGGTAGCCCGTGAGAAAGAACGCGCGACTCCAATGGTAATACTTGTGGTTCCAGCGCGGCGCACTGCGCCGCAAAAGGACACAACGAAGGCGCCGTGTTTGTTCCTCTGCACCATATCCGCCAAAATACGAAGGCGAATATCATCCATTTGTTTCAAATGTTTACGCATACCCGGGCAGCTTTCGCGTTTACATCAATCAGAGTTTAGGCTGTATCCAATTCCGATCGGAATGTTGTTGGTGATAAACTGACGCACGAGAGCGTTAGTCAGAGCGATATTGCTTCTTGGAACATAGATAACATCACGTTCCGCCACCAAAATGCGCTGCGGAGATTTCCCCCCAGTCATCAAAGCAGTCTTCAGGTCAATAATCCAGCTCGACGCTTCCCCTTTAGCGTTGTAGCGGATCAATGCCACTTTTTGAGGCGCTGCCGTATCGACGAAGCCCCCAGCTTGTGCAATTGCGGCGAGCGGTGCGGTTGGGCCATCCATCACGATACGGCCCGGTCTATTCACCGCACCCATGACAAAGAAAGCCCGCTCGCCACGCTGGACGATGTTCACGGACGCGCCATAACGACCAGCATATTTACTGCTCAAACGCGCGTTTACTTGCTTCTCAAGCGATGCGGCACCGCCGAGCGCATTGAACTGGCCGAGCTGTGCCAGTGAAATGCGGCCGTCGTCGCCGATGATCACAGTAAACGTATCGCCGCTTCCTCGGTTCGAAAGGCTTTGTATCTCACTGGCCGCGACTTGGAAGGTTTCAACCAAAGTCAGTGCCAACTGAGGATCAGAGTAGAGTTTTTCTTCGAACAGTTCAATCAGGCGCTTCTCGACTTGCGCCATCGACATGCCGACGACTCGAACTTGCCCAACGATCGGGAAGGAAGCAAAACCATCCTCCTGAACAAGAATGGTGCCCGCAGCAGAGCCCGGTTCGCCCACGAGGTTGAAGCTCATGATATCGCCACGATGCAGCGTGTATAGACCGCGCGTAGCTTTAAAACGCTCAAAGTAACTCACTTCGATAGTGTCGCCACGTCGCAAACCTGCTGTGTCATTCACGAAGCTCGCCTGCTGAACAGGAAGTGGAGAATTTTCAAAGTCCGGAAGCTCAGTTGCACACGCACTCAAAAAGAGCGCGGTAAAACAAAGCATCAACAAACGCTTTCCCATGCTTATTAGACCGTTCATCATCACTCTATCCCGATTTCACCTCTTGCGGACTGATTGCTAGTGCCGAAAGCCGTCCGCTTTGTGGCAAAAGTTAACGCATGGTAAGGATTTTTGCGACACCAAGCGTTAATTTCCCCTAGTTTTATTGAATTCGTGACATTGTGGCCCCTAATTCGCAAGCTCGTCACCCCTTTTTGCGCTTTTGGCTGGAAAATTTATATATTTCAATAACTTGCCTCGCCACAGCCCCAAGCTCCAAGTGTGCCATTTGGGATCTGGCTGTTGTCGGTCGGTTTCCACGCTCGACGATTCGCCTCAATGCTGTCGTAAAATCTTCTGTTTCTGTGGTTGAGACTTCCGTCCCCTCCACTCCGGACACGAGCCAACGGACATCCCCAACATCGGTTGCAACAATGGGCAGATTTGACGCCATGGCTTCCTTCACCGCATTTGGAGACCCCTCCCAATACGATGTCAACGCCAAGCAATCAGCCGCCCGCATCGCGTGTGCAAGCTCGTCAGGGTGCTTTTCAAACATGATAAGCGGCGCCAAAGTATGACCCTGTGAATTCAGGGTCTCTATGGCCTGCTCAAGTAAACGATAGTTCTTTCGCAAGCGCAGGGGATCATAGGGGAAGAGGACATAAAACGTGTCTGGCTGTAGCCCCAACCTGGCTCGCTCGGCTTGCTTGTCTCCCGGATGGAAACGGTCGAAAGAGACGCCGTTCGGAACAATATGCGTCTTCTTCTGCACCGCCTTTGGCAACTGCTCCTTCATTTCACCTGATTTCACGATGACCTGTGCTGCCCTGTAGCCAAATAGCCTTTGGATCGCCGCAAGAACAGCACTTTTGAACGAGGTCTTTCCGTCAACGTCAGTGTGGCCGAAGATGTCAGAGCCGCAGTAGGAAATGACCAGCGGAATCTGGGTTTGAAACAAGCACGGTGCGGCAGACAATCCGTAATGCGCGTGGATCACGTCATAATCTTTGGCCCTGCAATGGTCACGCACCGTCGCCTTGGCTTTCCAGTACTCCCACTTACTGACATCGCTACGGATATGAATGACATCAATATCAACGCCTTCATCTCGCAAAGACTGCACCTGAGAGCCGACAAATGCGCCCCATCCGGGCCGCTCCTTGCTCGGCAGCATGTTGGTTACAATGAGCGCTTTCAAATGAACGCCCCGGAAGCTCTTCGCGCCCGAAGGCGAAACCGCTCCAGCGTCAACGCAAACTTCGCCATGCCACCGACTTGCGAGACACCCAATCGAGGCAGAGCCAACACGTTCGCACCTGGCAAAATCGGGCCGCGTTTTGATGTGACGGCGCACTGGTACCCGGCGTCTGACGCCGCAGTGATAGTGTCATTATCGAAATTATGAGGGATTGCGCGACCGTTTGGGTAGGCAATGGTTGCCACCTCCACCCCAAGTGCCGCGGACAAATCATCACGTGATTGGCGAAGCTCTGCATTCCGTGACTCTGGCGATAGATTGGCCAATATTGGATGGGATACAGTATGCGAGCCAATGGAAATCCGCCGCTGAAGCATCTCCCGCATCTGATCGACGTTTACTACACGACTTGGGATGTCCCCAAACGCCCCTCGCGCTTCAAATTCGTCAAGAAGGGCATCCCTGTCTTCAATCGAGCAATAGTTCAACCGCCCAGATATCGCATTGAAGGCTTGCTCGACGCCGCTTTCAGGAGGCGCAATTCCGAACACTTCTGCAATCAAACCAGCGTCAACTTTGCGCAACAAGGCCTCATACAGCCATGCCACCCAAAACCTTGCACCTGTTAGAACAGGCGCACTGGTAGCAAAAATTGTGGCCGGCAGGTCGTGGGCGGCAAGCACCGGAAAGGCGTTGGTGAAATTGTCCTCATACCCGTCATCAAAGGTAACCGCGACGGAGCGTTCCGGCAAAGGATCACCTGCCCTTATAGCGTTCGCGACCTCGTCCAAACTCACCACTGAATAGTGATCCGCGAGGTGTTTCATTTGACGTTTGAACAACTCGCAAGTCACACGAATGCCTGGCAAGCTATAACATGGGTCATCACTCACGGCGTGGTAAGCAAGAACCACAGCAGACCCGGAAGCATCCGCACGCATCCGCAAAATGGCTGGCGCGCCGATTGAATATAGCTGTTGCTCAACGACCTGCTTGAACGACATCGATTTCGAATCCCAAACTAATAACCAAACGCCAAAAAACAACTGAAACGCTGCCTTCCCAACGGTACTCTGCTCTTGCAGCAATATCTACCCTTCTGTTGACCTAAATCCGGCTGAACACGCGGTATTTCTTGATGTTTTCGTCAGAATAGGCCACGTTAGCTGCTAGTGTATTAGAGTAGTTTGGTGGGATCATGCCGCAATCAGAGGCACGTGGGGTTGCCCGCCATTCAGCAATCTATTTTCTCGGTGGTTTGGCGAACAGATCAGCGAGCTTTTTGTTGCTCCCGCTATATCTCAAAACTTTGACTCCGACGGAATTCGGATGGCTCAGCCTCGTTCTCGCAGCGACAGAGATCTTAGCGCTTGGCATCGGGTTAGGAATCGGCGGCGCGTTGGTTCGACTGATCGTTGCATGCGAAGACGACGACGAGGTCGGCACCGTTATCGGCAGCGCGATCGCGTTGTTTTTAATACCTGCCTCAATCACATTGGCCCTGATCTGGCCCGCCAGCCAAATCCTTGCCAGCTATTTCGCAGACACGGGGATCGCCGCCAGCTTGTTCGCGTTGGGGATGAGTGCTGCGGTTTTCTCGGTTTTGTTCGAAGTGCTCCTTAGCGTCTACCGCGGGTTGAAGAAGTCTTGGTGGTACACCTTCCTTTCAACCGCAAAATCCCTGCTGTTCTTAGGCCTGAACCTACTGTTCCTTCTTGCTCTTGGTTGGGGCGTTTCAGGTATCCTGCTGGGCACATTTCTGTCGATGGCCATTCTATGTGCCTTGGCAATCCTTCAAATGGTCAGCCACTATCCCGTCAGCGTTTCGCAAAGCCACATGAAACGTCTTGCGCGAATTGGTGTACCGATCGTTCCCGGTGCAGTGATGGACGCCGTGTTCGCCTCGCTCGACAAGTTCTTCCTAGCGGCTCAAGTCGACGCGGCAATGGTTGGCATCTACGCGCTGGCAGGGCGACTTGCTCAACTGCTACGGATTTCAGTCGCAGCACCCTTCGCGCAAATCTGGACTGTGCGCAGGCTAGAAGTGGAAACTGATCCCGACGCCACAACACCGCCTCCAGTATTCCGGTCTATTATGGTCGTATTCCTCGCGGTGCTGATCTTGGTCAGTTTGGCGCTTTGCTTGCTGGCCCCCGAAATAATCTGGGTGATCGGGCGTGCCGAATACGTGGATGCTGCATTGTTCCTCCCGCTTATCCTGCTCGGGCTGCTGCTCTATGTACTGAAATGGAACTTCGAGATCGGGATTTACGCGCGGGAGAAAACAATCTGGATTTCCCTCGTCAGTTTCGCGACAGTCGCAACCGCTATTCCTGTCTATATGGTTTTGGTCCCCGCCTATGGAGCAATGGGAGCGGCAGTAGCATTTGTTCTTCTGGGCACGTTGCGCGCAGGGCTGACGATGATCGTTGCCAATCGGATTTCCAGCATTGTAAGAACCTTTCCTTTTACTGAGCTTGGTGTGTTCCTTGTGATTGCTGCCAGCGCCTATTTCGCAAGCGCCTATCTGGCAGGCCCTCCTGTTCCATTTGAAGCACTACTGCTTCGAATAGGGATATTGTTTTGCGCTGCTCTGCTGGGTGGAGCTATGCTGTTTGCAGATCCACATCTGAGATTAAGCACGATCAAGAACTTCAGAAAGAGGCCGAGAAAGTGACGCCCGAGCGCCAATCAGCCCCGTTTCAAGTATTAGCGATGCCACTCAGGCTGCTTGAAAAGCTCGCCTGGGTGTTCATCGTGTTGTTTTTCACAATGAACCTTGCATCGGGCGAATGGGTCTTCGTCGCAGCCATCGGCGGTTCATTGGCCGCGATTTGCTTCGCGATGCTGGACCTACGCATCATCGCCATTTTGTGGTTTGCAGGGTCACCAACGATCTTCGTGTTTGCCAACAATATCTTGGATGCGTTGCCCTTTCTGACCGTGGAGCGTGCCCTGTTCTTTGGGCTGTGCGGGTTGATGGTCATCACCGCAGCACTGCGACGCCGCGAGAAAGTAAACATGGACATGGTGGAGAAGCTGGTCTTCGTCTACCTCGGGATCGTGCTTGCAGCCCTGCTGAGAAACTTCATGCTGTTCGAAGGAGAGCCGACCTACAAAGAAGACATCGCATTCTACCTTCAGGGCTACGTCTTGGCTTGGATGAGCTACTGGCTGATGCGCCGGATGCAATGGACTGAAAAATGGGTCATGCGGTATCTTTGGGCCATCGCTTTGGCGAGCGTCATCATTGGATTTCAGGGCGTCGGTCAGAATTTTCTAGGCATCCGTTGGTTCAATCCCACTTGGATCGAAGTCATAAACGAAGGCCGCGCAACAGGTGTCTTCAGCAACGCCACCGAGTACGGATTGGCCGCGCTCGTCTCACTGCTTTTTTGCATGCTGCTTCAGGGCCAATCGCGGGATCCCATGCGGTGGATTTTCCTGTTCATCTTGCTCATCTGCGCGGCCCTTGGGCTCGCGCTGTGTAAAACCCGCGCCCCTTGGCTTGCGGCACTGATCTCGTTTGCAATCCTATTCCGTCATGACAAGACAACCCGCCCCCTTCTTGCCACTGGCGCGATCATCGGCGGCATCGCTGGAATGATCGCGTTGCCCTTCGTGATTGACAGTGACCTGTTCCAACGCCGAATTCTGGATCTTCATCCGATCTATGCGCGGATCGCGCTTTTCGGCTCCGGGTTTAGCATGCTGCTCGACAATCCAATTCTTGGAATTGGGTTCGGCAAGAACACGTTTGAGACCGAAAAGGTGAAGTATCTCGTTTCCGTGTTTGGGGTGTCATATGATGAAGGCTCGCGAACCGGACCACCACATAACGAGTGGCTAGGGATCATGGCGATGACCGGTGTTTTCGGCTTTGTCACTTATATCTGGCTCCATGTTGAGATTTTTCGGAAACTCAAGCGGATGCGGGAAGACCCGACGATAAGTGAGTTCCAGCGCCGTTTTTCCGTTTACGCATTGTGCTTGATGGTTAGCCAAGTCGCTATCAGCTTCTTTATCGACATCGGCTATTTGATCTATTCAAGCAGTGCCACGCTCGGGGCGGTGGGGATTGCCTGCGCCACATGGAAACCTGACGTGGTCCCCACGACGGGCTACCCTCCCAAATCGGAAACCAAACCCACATGACTTTTCTCAAAGCTTTGACCTACGTCGTATTGGGCCTCGTTTCCCTACATATCGCCTACGCGGTTGCCCACTATGTCGTGAACAACGCGTCGTTCGAGCCCGTCTATGCAGAGAACTTCGAAGGCTCCGATTTCTCGAAGAACAGCCGCGTTACAATGGAAGTCTGTTGCGATCATTCGATGGAATTGACTGCACCCGAAGGTGAAACAGGCACAGCCGTGAAGTTTCGCCTGCAATCCGACGACTCGCTGATCAAGAACTCGAAGCGGTCCGAGTATCGATTGCCGGCAGGTCATTTCGGCGAAGAAGTCTGGTACCGCCTGCGGACATACCTCCCAGAAAGCTGGGAAGATACCGAAGCCGCGATCACGGTATTCCAATGGCATGGGGTACCTGACAAGCTCTTGTTCGAAGGCAACCGCCCACCTCCCACGCGCCTGCTGTTCAAAGACGGTGACTGGTACATCCCCCTCGGCTGGGACACGCGCCTGCTTTCGAACCCGTGGTTCGAGTTGTTCGGGGAGCGCCGCGGCACAATTCTCTGGTCCGCACCCGCACCCCGTGGCGCGTGGGAAGACTGGGTGTTCCGTATAACTTGGGCAACTGATGACACCGGCCGCATGACTGTTTGGCGCAATGGAGAGAAAATTGCAGACCATGACGGCCCCAATACCTATCGCGATTTGTCCGCTCCATATCTTAAACTCGGCGTCTACGTGCCGAGCTGGAAAACACAGCCGCCAGACGACGTTGCCGTTCGCGAGATGTATTTTGATGACGTATGGGAAGTCTATCCCAACAAGGCCGACACTTTGCCCGATGATGTCAAAGCACTGATCGAAGCGTATCGCGCCAAAGAAGCGTCGAGCGGTTAACGCTGCGGCTTCTTGGCATCTACGCGAAGATAAGCCGCGATAAGAGACTCGATTTGGTGGTGCCAGCTGAGTTCAGTCCTGACGCGCTCCAATCCGATCTGTCCCATCTTCTCACGCTGGGCCGGATCGTCCAGAAGGCCGGAAATCTTGTCGGCCATATCCACAACGTCATTGGCAGCTGCATAATGCGATGCCTCACGGGCAGAGTAGCGCCCCTCCTTGACGTCGAACTGAACAATGGGCTTACCGAAGGCCATGTATTCGAGAATCTTGTTCATGGTGGATTTGTCATTCATCGGCGTCACCCGATCAGGGTTCACACATACATCCGATGTCGAGAGCACCTGAAACAGCACTTCGTCAGGTGCCCGCCCCGTGAACGTGAAATGATTTCCAAGCCCTTTGGCACCGCAATAGGCCTTTAGTTCATCAAGCGCCGGACCTCCACCAACCAAGACAAACTGCACGTCGAGACCGCGTTGATTGATCATGACATCAGCCGCATCAATCAGAAGATCCAAGCCTTCCTGATCGCCCATCACCCCTACATATCCAACCATGTGCTTGCGACCATTGCGCAGTTCGTGGTTTGGCTCGCGGGCATACAAACGTGACAAATCGGGGCCGGAACGGACGATAAACACATCCCGTTCTGACTTGCCACCACGGGTCATCGCGATGTCTTTGTAAGACTGGTTGGTCGAAATCACGACGTCGGCAGACTTAAAGGTCATCCGTTCCAACACGACCATCAGTTTCCAAAAGAATCCGCGTTTGCCGAATTTGGCTTCGTACAATTCGGGGTTGATATCGTGGTGATCGAATATGAAACGCGCGCCGAGCCATTGGAAAGGTTTCGCCACAAGGAAAATCAGATCAGGCGGGTTGCAAGCTTGCAGCGTGTCGAACCCGTGTTTGCGCCAAATCTTCACGGCCAAGCGCATCTCATGAAACAATGCAGCGCTATATTCGACGAGATACCCCAACGCGCCTTTGGCGTCATTCGGCAAAGTGTGCCGATAGATGTGGACGCCTTCGATCAGATCGTAACGGGCCTCAAATCCCTTGCCCGTCGGACAAATGACCATGACCTCAGCGCCCGCGGCCCGCAAGGTCCGGCATTCCTGCCAGACGCGCCGATCAAAGGGCAGCGGAAGATTCTCAACAATGATCAGAACTTTTCGACCCGACAAAGCGCCGCTCAGGTGCTCCGGAATGGCGGTGGTTTCGCTGACCGCTGCAAGCTCCTGTTTCATCTAAAGCGCGCTGATATCGATGAGGTTAGCTGAGGCAGGCAATGACAAATGCGAAATCGTGGCATTTGTCGCGATGACCCTGTCGTAGCTCTTTTCGTTGGCGGTTTTCTTATCGACCAACAAACGCTCCAGCATTGGCAGCTGACTATAAGCATAGCCCAAGTTTGACCCGATCAGCATTTCGGCATCTACGCATGGATCGAAAATATCCACCTTATATCCAGCTTCTAGCAGTTTCCGCGCAAGGTCCACGTTCGGGCTCTCGCGCAAATCATCCGTTTCAGCTTTGAATGCCAGACCGACCAGCAGCACACCCGCGCCTGCTGGCAGGCCCTCAATGCAATGCTGAAAAATCGCGAATTTGTGCGCTTCGTTCGAACGCAAAAGGCTATCCACCAAGTGAAGGTTGGTTCCCATTTCGGAGCCCAACGCACGAAGCGCGCGCACGTCCTTGGGAAGGCAGGAGCCCCCAAAAGCACCGCCGGGACGGGTATAATACGGAGATATGTTAAGCTTGGTGTCAGAGACAAAAACTTCGTGAACCTGCTTCGCATCGATGCCGACAGACAGGCACGTCCGTCCTATCTCGTTGGCGAAAGCAACCTTGGTTGCGTGCCAAGAATTGTCGACCAACTTAGTGATTTCCGCGGCTGGGAAGTTCACCCAGAATGTGCGCGCGTCGATATTCGCGTTCAGCTCTTCCATCTGCGGATTGGGTTTCGCGTCGACGGTCCCAACCACAATTTTTGGCGGGTGGAAGTAATCCTTGATAGCAGAGCCTTCGCGCAAGAACTCAGGGTTGTAGACAAGTTGCACGACCTCATCAGACGTCCCGTCCAACAGTTCATCGAAAATCGGTCGGATAAGTCGGTCAGTCGTACCAGGCTGAACGGTGGAGCGATATGCGACGGTCAGCTTTTCGGAGCGGCCTTTCCCAACGGCTGCGAGACCAGACGCGATTTGGCGGCTAACGCCAGCCACATAAGACATGTTTAACGCACCATCGACAGATGACGGCGTTCCAACGCAAACCAGTGCCAGATCCGCGTCTTTCAGGTGGTCCGCCACGTCAGTTGTCACGGAAAGTGTGCCGTCAGCCAGCGCCGCTTCCATAAGCTGCTGAAGTCCAGGCTCATGGATGGGTGAGTTGCCTGCGGCGATATCTTTGACCTTTGCGGCGCTAACATCGATCCCAACGACTTGATGACCTTCACTCGCAATGCAGCAGCCGGCGGTCAAGCCGACGTATCCGAGTCCGAAAACCAATACCTTCATTCCAAATCAACCATTCGTAGAGGAAGTGCCGTGACTACGAGAGTCACGGGCACATATTTTGACGAAGACGTGGTTCCTTAGGCTTCCACGCACAGAATCGCTTAGCAGCCAGATCCGCCCGTAACGCAGCCGACTGTTTTCGCCATGACCTCAAGGTCAGTGGCAAAGCTAATGTCTTCGCAATATCGGGTGTCATAGAAGGCACGAGCCTTGAATTCCGACTCGTTCCGTTCTGAAATCTGCCAATAGCCAGTGATACCCGGACGAAGCAGATAATACGCCTCTCCAGGATAGAGTGACTTCTGCGAAACAAGCATAGGCCGTGGTCCGACCAACGACATCTGGCCGCACAACACGTTGTAAATCTGCGGCAACTCGTCAATCGAGAAACGGCGGATTATCTTGCCAATCGCGGTGATCCGTGGATCGTTTTTCAACTTCTGATAGCTATCCCACTCCTGTCGAGCGGCAGCATTTTCCGACAGGTAAGCTTCTAGCTTGGACTCGGCATCGCCAACCATGCTGCGGAGCTTCCACATTCCAAACTCTTTGCCATTCTTTCCGACACGCACTTGCCGGAAAAACGGCGAGCGCCCATCAGTTGCGATGGCGATAGCGAATACGGCCAGGAACAAGGAAACGGGCACGATGATCACCATGACGACAGCGATATCGAAAATGCGTTTCCCAACTAAACCGTAGAAATCGTTTGCCTTGAACCGCGTATTTCGGTTGCGCTCCACAGACGTCGATACGGATGCCAAAGCGGCTACCGTAGCTTTACTTTGATAACTCATTTTACAAACAAGGACCGTGTTCCCACGAATCCCCCCCCGGGTAAGGTACAAAAAAACTAAAAACTTCTCCTTCAGCTCTAAGCCTCAATATTAGCACTTTGTTAACACATTGATCAAATTTACTTAAATACTGTGTGAATGAGGGGACTAGAAAAGCCATCATTCACGCGATCCAACGTCCAAAATGGCGGTTGCGTTGCACGATGAGAGGACTGAAAATAAAGGCAAATTCTCGAAGTTGCCAATTTTTCAATCAATTTCCCGCTAAGTCACAAGAAGTTGGCATGCGGTGAGGCTGCAAACGCTACATTGCGAGGCCCACGGGCCCTTAAGTCCCTAACCATCAACGAATCGCTCGCTTCCGAACGCACCCTGTTCGCAATCAATTGTTCGAATTTGCGCCCGCCGTGACGCCCAGAATCAGTGAGAACCGGCATCCCGAACCGTCCAACCAGCGGCGCCGCGCTCTACTGAACGATAAACTCCGCGTGGAGCGCTCCTGCGGCTTTAATGCTCTTTAGAATGTCTATCATGTCCATCGGGGACACCCCCAATGCATTCAAGCCGGAAACAACATCCTTTAAGGTGGCCCCAGGAGGGACCTCGGCTAAACCCGTTCCGATCTCTTCATTGATTGCAGCGGTGGTCCTGGGAACTACGACTGTTTCGCCGTCGCTGAACGGGTTAGGCTGAACTACAATCGGCGCTTCTTCGATAGTCAGAGTTAGGTTTCCCTGCGCGACAGCCACTCTCGATATGCGCACATTCTCATCCATAACAATCGTGCCCGAACGCTGGTCAATCACAACTCTGGCCCGCCGCTCAGGCTCCACAATGATGTTCTCGATGCGACTCAGTACATGCGCTGGTGATCGCAAGCCCGTGGCATCTATATCCAGTTCCACCGTTCCCGCATCCAGCATCAAAGCAACCCGAGCGCCCAGTACCGAGTTGATCGCTCTTTCAATTTTCTCAGCTGTAGAGAAATCCGGCGTCCTTAGCGCCATTCTTATACTCGAAAGCTGTGAAAACTCGAACTGGACCTCGCGTTCAACTCTGCCACCCGCTGGAACAATCCCTGCGGTTGGAACGCCATGCACGACACGAGCCGCATCGCCTTCTGCAGCAACACCTCCGGCGATTACGGTGCCTTGGGCGACAACATAGACATCCCCGTCCGCAGCATTCAGGGGCGTCATAATGAGCGTTCCGCCCATCAGGCTCTTGGCATCACCTATAGCCGACACAGTCACATCAACCTTGCCGCCAGCGCGACTGAAAGCCGGCAAAGTCGATGTCACAAGAACTGCCGCAACATTTTTGGGGCGAAACTGCTCGCCGCCGACATTAACACCCAGTCTTTCTAGAATATTGACCATCATCTCTTCGGTGAACGGCGAATTTCTTAGCCCGTCGCCGGTCCCATTCAGGCCGACCACCAATCCGTACCCGACAAGGTCGTTCCCCCTGACTCCGTCAAATTCTACCAGGTCCTTTAATCTGACGCTGGAAGCAAACACCGGAAAGGCGAATGCCATCAGAGCCACGAGCATAAAGCGAAGCATCATAGATAATCCGACAACCGCAGTTGAGATGTGCGCGCTGTTAGCACGTAAAGCGCTTCGATCTGGAATTGCACGGCCTCAAGCGCGCTGGCTGTCTCGAAAGGGTCTGCAGATGTTATTCTTGATCGAGCGGCCTCAAGCAATCCTCGCTCCACCCCATCGGCAATGTCCGCCTCAGCAAGAAGACTTTCCGTAACACCTGTATCACGCTGCATTCCGATCAGCGTCTGCTCGGATGCAATCAGCCTCTGACCAACACCCGACAGAACCGCACGCTTTTCTTCGGGTGCCGTCGCAATCAGGCCCTCTGAAACAACGCTTGCAATCGCCATTTCCTTAAGCATCGCCCGAAAGACTGCATCGTCCGCCTTGATCGGAAGATCAATTTGTCGGGCGTTTGAAATGGTAACGCCAGCTGAAGTCTGGCTGCTTCCTGCGTAAACAAGAGTCTCAAAACCGCCGCCAGCATCGTCGAACCAGCTCGAAACCTGTTCGAGAAACTCAGCTACACTGGTGGCTGAGGATGCAATCCCCCGCACTTCCGATAGTATTTCCTCCCCGCTCAGCAAAGGTTGCTGCCCTGTAGCGACACCCGAAAACAAGAACTGTC
Source organism: Litoreibacter janthinus (assembly GCF_900111945.1). Lineage (NCBI taxonomy): Bacteria > Pseudomonadati > Pseudomonadota > Alphaproteobacteria > Rhodobacterales > Roseobacteraceae > Litoreibacter > Litoreibacter janthinus. The sequence goes on from NZ_FOYO01000001.1 coordinate 372,061, forward strand.
CTGAAACTTGTGAGTTTAGGTGCGAGACGACTTGGCTCAGCTTGCCCGATGCGCCTGCCACTTTGGCCTCCAGCACATCTGGTTGTTCCAGAGATGCTGCGGCAGCTAGGTCAGTGCCGAAATTCGAGATTGCACCTTGTATCGCGCTCAGACTAGTCTGCGTTGCTGTAACTCGCATCGTTAAATCCGCCCGCGCCTGAGCAAATCCATCTAGCCTGCTAAGCGAACGTTCGAGGCCGGCCAAGGGCGCGAAATCGCCGCGCAGATGCTCACCAAGATTTTGTCGTTCCCCGCTCGCCAACTCGTTCGTCAAACGCGTAAGGCTGGCCTTCAGGTCGCTGCTCTGCCGACGCAACAGCATGTTTTGGCCAAGGTCACTCATGTTTCCATAATTCATCTCAAATCCTCAGCAATGATTGCAGCATTTCGTCTACGGCCTGAATGACCTTGGCGTTCGCGGCGTAGTTGCGTTCGATCAGAAGCAGCTTTTGCATTTCCTGATCTGTGTCTACGCCACCAGCTTGTTCCACATCGCGAAATGCTTGAACGCGCGCCACTTCGAAGCTTCTACGTTGATCAGTCGTCTGACGCGCCTGACCGATCTGAGAGATAAAATCGCCGATCAATTCAGAGCTTGAACCAGCATCTGAGAACAGCCCAGAGACGGGCAGGCGTGCGGACTCAAAAGCGTCTTCATAGGCATTTAGTATGGAATTATCAGAAGCTGCGCCCGACGCAGTTGCATTCAACCCGTCGCGTAGCCGCCAGACCGCTCCGCCTGCAGCAGGCTGCACCGCCAGGTTGACCGATATCCTGGAGGCCAACCCGGACTCGTCCAAAGGATCCAAGGCGTCCCCGCCGTCCGTGAATAGCCCTGCATCACCCAGCGCCAAAGTGCTATCAGCAGCGACGGCTCGGTCAATCAAGTCTCTAGACAATGCGTCCAGATTTGCTTGCAGTGCCGGAAGATCTTGATCTCGCAGCGCAAAGGCCGCGGCCAGTGATCCACCTGCAATGGCGTCCAAGGGCGACCCACTAACACTGGAAGCACCTTGAATGCTGAGGCCCGAAAGTGATCCACCTGCCACGGTCATGTCAGGCGTAATCACGGTGGTTGTGGAAAACTCAAGATGCGCCGCTTGATAGTCGACAAGTGTTGTCCCGTTCGGAGTGACCAAAGCGATCTGACCATAGTCTCGTGCAACAGCCTGCACCGGCATGATGGAGCTGATGCTGTCCACCAACGCCTGCCTTTGGTCCATCAAACCTGAAGCGTCGCCGCCCGCGTTAACTTGATCCCGGATTTCACGGTTCAGCCGGTCAACATCTACAAGCGAAGCGTTCATTTGGGCGACCTGAGATCCGATTGAACGGTCCGCGAGCTCCCGTTGTTCAATCAGGTGATCTGAGATCTGATTGAACTTACCGGCCAATGCCATGGCGCTGTCTAGGACCGCGCTTAACCTTGGCGAGCTAGAGGGGTTGGCCGAAGCTGTGATCAAACTTTGGTCAAATCGATCCATGAATGCCGAAAGCGATGACGCTTCATTTGGAATGCCGACAACTTGCTCAATTGAGGACAGGACGGTGGCCTTGGCATCATGATATCCAAGCTCAGCTTGTGCCAACCGGCGGTCGGCAATGGCAGTTTGATTGACGACACGTTCGACCCCGTTGACCTGAACGCCTGCTCCGCGCCCGCCTACGGTAGCAGCCCCAAGAGAGATTTCGCGACGACCGTAGCTTTCGGTCATTGCATTCGCGATGTTTGCCGACACGAGTTCGGCAGCGCGAGAGACCGCGGTTAGTCCCGAAATCGCGTTGGAGAGAGACGACGACATACTCATAGTTGGACCCTCAACCTAGGTTAGCGTTTGATATTTGTGGTTTCCTGAAGCATCTCGTCGACAGTCTGAATCACCTTCGCGTTCGATGAATACGCCCGCTGCGTCTGGATAAGCGCGGTTAACTCTCCAGCCACATCAGTCGTAGATTCTTCTAGCGCGTAGCCAACAATGTCACCGGTCGGACCATCGCCCGCATCCCATAAGAAGAATGGACCGCTTTCGTTTGATGGCACGTAGGTTTGGTTATCCATCGCAGTCAAACCATTCGGGTTGGGCAAATCGACAAGCGGAATTTGATAGATTGTCCGTGTGATCCCAATGTCAAAGGTCGCCTGAACATAGCCATTCGCATCGACATCAACCGACGTCATATTGCCTACCGGAGATCCATCTTTTGTGATCTGCGTCGGTGCAAAGCTATCAGAGAGTTGCGTTACTCCTGTGCCTGATCCCAGCTCACCAATCGTGATGTCCAGCGGACCACCATCGAGCGTTACAGGGAAACTGCCCGTAAGCGGATCGTAATCCCCGCCAACTGCAGATGTCCGTGTTACCGATGCGAGCGTGCCGCCACTGCCGCGTGTATCATCAAATGACAAAGTATATTCGCCCACAACAGCCCCTGCACTGGCAGAGTCGCGCAATTCCATCGTCCACTGATTTGAAGCCCCCGAAGCTGGGACCACAGGCGTGTAGGTTACGAAAAGATTCTGCGACGTCCCGAGATTGTCAAAGTACTCGACCGAGAGCTCCAAAGACTCACCGCTCGCTCCAGCTTCGGTATCCGTAGCGGGCAGGTTCACACCAAGGCCCATTCGCGTCGTAGGCTCGCCAGCGAACTGGTTCACATTGATCTGAATGGGGCGAAGCCCATCCGCTGTGTCCCGAGGAAATGTGGGGACTGTGCCATCGGAATCTGCCGGCCACCCCATCAGAACCATACCGGTATCCGTCGTCAGGTAACCTTGCGAATCTGTTCTGAACGACCCCGTCGTCGCCAATCTGAACGGAATATCGCCGCCTTGCAGATTCACCGCTGACTCTGTCGTGATCGGAAGAAATCCACGCCCCCGAACTGCGAGATCCGTGGAATTAGTTGTAGTGAGAAGCGCGCCTGCCTGATCTATCAATCGTTGCGACGTGACCCGAACTCCGCCTGCGGAATAGCTGCCTTGGCCGTTAGAGATGACCATCGAATGAAACTCTGTTTCCGCCCGTTTGTAACCATTTGTCCCAGAGTTCGCGATATTGTCCGAGATCGTAGATAAGCGGCTGGCATTCGCGGCGAGGCCGGCAACACCTGCGTTAAGAGAAGAAGAAATCGTCATACTGCGCCTTTCTGAAGCATAGATCTTGCGCCTCACTATCCGGGCGCTGCCTTAACATCGCGCTAACAGCTAAAATTCGAAGCAGATTGGGTTACTTTCAGCGCGGAGCGCGCAGCAGCGTTACTTCAAGCCTGTTGTTCCGCGCTGCCATCGGATCATCTAGAAGTGGTTTGCTCTGACCGTATCCCGTTAATCTCTCAAGCCGATCTGGGTGCAAGCCACTCCGCTCCAAAAGCTCTCGGGTAATCTGCGTTCGCGTTGTTGTCTGATCCCAAGCGGGGTTGTCGATCAAGACCGACGGGTAAGCCTTGGAGTGGCTCGAAACAGAAATCCGGTTGCTCACTGCGGAAAACACATCCACCAGCATGTTGCAGATTTCCCGCAGGATTGCATTGGGCTGCCCTGTGACAGGGTCAAACAGAGGCGCGCCTTCCAGGTCGAAAATCTCGACCACAAGACCCTCATCCGTGACATCGGTAATGATATGTTCGAGTGCCATCTCCTTGATCAAACTGTCGCCACCCCTGCCAAGAATTCCTGTCGCCAGCTCCAAAAACTTGGCTTGTTCTTCGGCGGCCAGCGCATTGTCAGGGTGGTTTGGGGACAGCGGCAGATTTGGCAGGCCGCTTTGCCCCGATTGCGGCAAGCGGCTTTGAACAGTCAGAGAATCTCCTCCGAACGCCCCTTCGCCACCACCTGAAACCCGCGCGACTGCAATCGTCGGCGCGAAGTAATCCGCCAAACCTTTACGTTGCTTCTCTGTCGTCGCATTTAACAGCCACATCAACATGAAGAACGCCATCATAGCCGTCACGAAGTCAGCATATGCAACTTTCCAAGCGCCGCCATGATGCCCACCGCCACTAATGACCTTTTTGCGCTTGATTATGATCGGCCGCGCCGCGTTGTCCGACATGGGTATCCTCGCAATGACTTCCGAGGTGAGTAAATCAGGAGCATCTGAAATGACGGTTAACAACTAAAATTGCGCAGGTTTTCGGCTGTTAACCTCTTGCGCGGTCCAGCAGAAGCGAGGTCTCGCTCCCAGTCACGCCCTGTACCTCGCGCACTTGCCGCAGAACGCGATCAAAATCAGGCAGACTCACCGTTTCGATCCGCGCAACCAAGTCCCAGACGCCGTTTGTCGTGTGCAGGTCCACAATCTCAGCCATGCGACGGAGCTGTCTAATAACCGAAACCGACTGAGCGCCTTTAACTTCGATCATCATGATAGCGTGGATCAAATCATCAAAGCCGACCCGTCCCATTTCAACCGTGAACCGGCGGATCGTCCCGTCCCGCTTCATTCGGTCCAAACGAGACTGAACCGTCACGCGAGATACCCCCAGTTCCCCCGCCAGATTGGTCACAGAGGCGCGACCATCCTTCTTCAAGAGGGCTAGCAACCTTTGATCTGTTACATCCATCACAGTCCCTGATCTTACATTTTGGCAATCCAACTTAACATTATGATAATTTAAAATTTCCGATTTTGCATAGTGCTTATCGCAAATGGTCAAGACTCCGCGTAATTTCCTCTCAACATTCTAGGAGAACGAAATGACCTCGAAATCTTGCACGCTTATCGGTGCTCCTGTTCAATCAGGTGCCAGCCAGCCCGGTTGTATCATGGGCCCAGATGCCTACCGCACAGCTCGCTTGGCCGAAACACTACGCGATCTAGGTCATGAAGTGAGCGATGTCGGTAACGTGGCACATGGCAATCCTGAGAATATCACTCACATGAATCAAGCCATTCACGATCTACCCCAAACAGTCGCGTGGGCCGCTGCGCTGGAAAAAGCCGCATTCGACGCGGCGCAAACCTCAGACATGCCGATCTTTCTGGGAGGCGACCACAGCCTGTCTATCGGTACAGTCCCCGGAATCTCGCGCCACTGGAAAAAGGAAGGCCGCCCGTTGTTCGTGCTCTGGCTCGACGCTCACCCCGACTTCCACACACTGGAAACCACCCGAAGCGGCAATCTACATGGCACGCCAGTGGCATATTTCAGTGGCCTCCCCGGCTTTGACGTCTACCCGGAGCTGGCTGCTCCAGTAGATCCAGCGAATCTGTGCATGTTGGGGATCCGGTCAGTTGATCCGGCTGAAAACGCGGCGTTGGCAGCAAAGAATGTCGATGTCAGCGACATGCGCGCAATTGACGAGCATGGTATCGCAGCCCCCCTTCGCGCCTTCTTGGAAAGAGTTCGCGCGGCCAATGGCGCATTGCATGTCTCCTTGGACGTGGACTTCCTAGAGCCATCCATCGCCCCTGCCGTTGGCACCACGGTTCCCGGTGGTGCAACCTTCCGCGAAGCCCATCTGGTTATGGAAATGCTGTGCGATGCGGGCCTTGTTACGTCGCTTGATCTGGTTGAACTCAACCCGTTCCTTGACGAGCGCGGCCGCACCGCAAGCCTGATGGTAGATCTGTGTGCGAGCCTGATGGGCCGCAAGGTACTCGACCGTCCAACAAAACGCTTCTGAGAGGAACACCTATGACAACGCCTTCAAAACTCGCCCTTGTCCCGTTCGTCTCGGTCGACAACATGATGAAGCTGGTCAACAAGATTGGCCCTGCGCAAATGATCGTTGAGATCGCAGACTACATCGAGGCCGACTTCAAGCGTTGGAAACAGTTCGACAAGACCCCTCGTATTGCCGCGCATTCCGAGGAAGGCGTGATCGAGTTGATGCCAACCTCCGACGGTGAAAGCTATGGCTTCAAATACGTCAACGGGCACCCCGCCAACATGGCGCGGGGCTTCCAGACCGTAACAGCCTTTGGTGTGCTGGCACGGGTCGACAACGGCTATCCGGTTTTGCTTTCGGAAATGACGATCCTCACCGCTTTACGCACGGCCGCCACATCCGCCTTGGTGGCAAAATATCTGGCACCAAAGGGGTCAAAAACCATGGCGATGATCGGAAACGGTGCGCAGTGTGAATTCCAGGCGCTGGCATTCCAAACAGTCGTCGGCATCGACACTGTACGCCTGTTCGACATTGATCGGGAGGCAACTGCGAAGGCCGCCAAGAACCTCGCCACCACCGGCCTGAACGTGATTTCCTGCAACTCCCCTGAGGAAGCCGTGGCAGGTGCGCAGATCATCACAACCTGCACCGCTGACAAGCAATACGCAACCATCCTTACGGACAACATGGTAGGAGCAGGGGTCCATATTAACGCCATCGGCGGCGACTGCCCCGGCAAGACAGAGCTACATCGCGACATCCTTCTACGTTCCGACATTTTTGTGGAGTACCCCCCGCAAACCCGTGTCGAGGGCGAAATCCAGCAACTTGACGACGACCACCCGGTGACCGAGCTGTGGCGTGTCATGACCGGGCAGGCCGAAGGGCGCCGCGACGCGCAACAAATTACTCTGTTCGATTCCGTGGGCTTCGCGACCGAAGACTTCTCCGCGCTGCGCTACGTCCGCGATCAGTTGGCCAACCACGACACTTTCGTCGAACTCGATATGCTTGCTGACCCCGACGATCCGCGTGATTTGTTCGGCATGGTCGCACGTGCCGCATCGTAGGACGTATTTGCTCTTGCAGTGCCCGCCGCAGCTCTCCATTTTAGGGCTGTTCTCAGGGCGGGGTGAAATTCCCCACCGGCGGTAAGCGGATCACTCCGTAAGCCCGCGAGCGCCTTTCCTACGGGGAAGGGTCAGCAGATCAGGTGCAACTCCTGAGCCGACGGTCATAGTCCGGATGAAAGAGAACGAGCATATGGTCCCCGCGCGGGGTCTGTATGCCCGTGATCGCCTTGGGTGACGTGTCGTTGCTTAGAAGGAGAGATCAATATGACACCCACCCGATACGCGTTCGTCAAAGCCAACTGGCACTCGGATATTGTTGACCGGGCCTTGGAAGGTTTCTGCGAATTCATTCCCGCGTCTCAAGTCGATGTGTTCGACGTGCCCGGCGCGTTTGAAATGCCGTTGCTGGCCCGCGATTTAGCGTCCACCGGAACCTATGCCGCTGTAGCCTGCGCCGCACTGGTCGTCGACGGCGGCATCTATCGCCACGACTTCGTGGCACAGGCCGTTGTGGACGGGCTGATGCGCGCTGGTCTGGATAGCGGTGTGCCGGTCTTGTCGGTGTCCCTGACCCCGCATCATTTCCAAGAAACCGAACATCACTTGGCGATTTACAGCGAACACTTCGTGACTAAGGGACGTGAAGCCGCCAGTGCTGCCTTGATGATCGGCAAGGCACGGGCTGCCATCGCAGCCTAAGCCAGCTTTTGCGTGTCCCCGCAAACCGAGATCGCCTGTCCAGAAATGGTCCGCCCCCGCGAGGAGGCAAGGAACAGGCACTGGTCGGCGATTTGCTGCGGGGTCACGTAGTCCTTGATAGACACATGTGAAAACGCCTCCGCCTCGGTCGCCTCATAAGACTGTCCAAGCCGTTGGGCCTTGGCCTCCAGCACACGGCGTTGACGGTCGCCCGCAACCAATCCTGGCAAGATTGCATTGGCGCGGACCCCGTGTGGCCCTAGCTCCAGCGCAAGTGACTTGGTGAAGCCGATCACGCCCCACTTGGCCGCCGCATACGGGGAGCGCATCGCGAAGCCAACACGCCCCGCAAGCGACGACAGGTTGATGATCGAGCCGTTTGCGCTGCCCTTCAGCGCGCCCACGGCGCAGCGCGTGGTATTAAACTGCGAGGTCAGGCAAACGGCCAGTGTGTCGTCCCAACCGTCCGGCGGAATGTCTTCGACCGCGCCCGTCGGTCCCGCGATGCCCGCGTTGTTCACAAGGCAGTCCAATCCCCCCATGTCACCAATTGATTGCGTCATGAAACGGGTCACGGCATCGCGGTCTGACACGTCGACTTGGGCGGTGGAGATGCCCTCAACTGAGGCCAGCGCCTTCGCGTCGATATCGCAAACCGTCACCACTGCGCCCTCGCCGCGGAAGCCTTCCGCAATGGCGCGACCAATCCCGCTTGCGCCTGCCGTGACAATCACGCGGTGACCCGCCAAACCCAAATCCATAGCGACCCCTTCCCTGAATCCCGATCCTCAGACAGTATCAGCGAAAAGGAGTCCCGCAATGTCCGATCCCGTCATCGTCACCGCTGCCATCACAGGGGCTATCCACACCCCAACCATGTCAGACGCGCTGCCCGTCACTCCGGAGCAGATCGTGGAAGCTGCCGTACGAGCCGCAGAAGCGGGTGCCGCCATCGTCCACTTGCACGCCCGCAACCCAGAAACCGGCGCGCCGGACCAAAGCGCCGAGGCGTTTGAGCCAATCCTAGGGGCGATCAAGGCGCGATCAGACGTGGTTATCAACATCACCACCGGCGGCGCGCCAACCATGACCGTGGCCGAGCGTGTGCGCCCCGCGCAGCAATGGCAGCCGGAACTGGCATCACTCAACATGGGGTCAATGAACTTCGGGTTGTTCGGTATGCTCGGCCGGTTTCCCGATCTGAAACATCAGTGGGAGGCGGACTATCTAGGCAACCGCGACATCATTTTCCGTAATACATTTGAAGACATCGGCTTTGTCCTCGACACCTTGCGCGACAGCGGCACGCGGTTTGAGTTTGAATGCTACGACACCGCTCATCTCTACAACCTCGCCCATTTCCATGATACGGGAAAGGTCGAAGGCCCCCTTCTAATCCAAACCGTATTCGGCCTGCTCGGAGGCATTGGCGCGCATCCCGACGACGTTGCTCACATGAAGCGCACTGCGGACCGCCTTTTTGGCGACGACTACGTCTGGTCTGTGCTGGGCGCGGGGCGGCACCAAATGCCATTGGCTGCAATCTCTGCTGCGCAAGGGGGCAACGTGCGCGTCGGTTTGGAGGATTCGCTGTGGCTTGAGAAGGGCGTTATGGCTCCGTCCAGCGCGGCGCAGGTTGTCAAAGTACGCGAAATTATCGAAGGCATTGGCAGACGCCTTGCGACACCAAATGAAGCGCGGGCGAGACTCGCTCTGAAAGGCGGCGATAAGACCGGGTTCTAGATCACGGCCTTTTCGACAAACGCCGTGTGCTTCTCAATCCGTTCGTAGCCGAAGGACGACAAATCCAGCGAGCGGTATTCGCCATAGGTAATCCATTCCGCCACGCCGCGCCCCATAGCGGGGCTTTGCTGCAAACCGTGGCCTGAGAAGCCGTTCACGAAGATGAAGTTGCTCACCTGTGTATGCGGGCCAATAATCGCGTTCTGGTCGAAGACGTTATAGGCGTAGTGCCCTGCCCAAGAGTTCATCAGCTTGATCGCCTCAAACGCAGGAACGCGGGTGGCGAGCACGGGCCAGACTTTTTCTTGCCAAAGCGAGTGATCCTCGACGAAGTCGTCATACTCAACTGCCGGATCGTCATCTGGCGGGCAACCCGCAAGGTAGTATTTCCCGTCGCTGCGCATGTGCACCCCGCTGGGGTCGATGGTCAAAGGCAGGTCGCGGTCCAACGGGTTTTCAGCCGCAAAGATGTAGGTGTAACGCTTGCGGGGCTCCACCGGAATCTCCAATCCCGCCATGCGCGCGGTGCGCGCCGCACGTGGGCCGGAGCAGTTCACCAAGGTGCCGCACGACACGACCTCGCCCGACGCCAGAGTGACGCTTTCGACCCGATCACCTGAAGCGTTCTTTGTGATCACCACAACCTCGTTGTGCACGTATTCCGCCCCCTGTGCGCGGGCCTTGCGCCGCCACCAGTCAAAGATGGTGCCACCGTCAAAATAGCCCTCGTTGATCAGGTTGTGGTTGCCGCCGATAATCCCATCAAGGTTATAGAACGGATAGTCCGCCTTAATCTCGTCGGCAGACATATACTTCGTTCCAGCGCCCAGTCGCTGCTGAATGGCTTGTGTTTCACGCAGCGTTTGCGCGAATGCCTCATTGTCCGCCAAATACATGTAGCCGTAGCTTTGCAGCACGATCTCGGGCGCGTCGTCATCTTGCATGAAGTCTTGGAAGCCGTGGATGAATTCGGCGCCGAACTGGGAAATCTTGATGTTCACCTCTGCCGAAAACTGCTGCCGGATGCAGCTGTTCGTATGCGACGTCGAAGAAAACTCATAAGTTGGGTCGCGCTCTACCACCAAGATAGAGCCGTTAAAGTCAGGGTTGCGCGACAGCCACCACGCAACCGAAGAGCCATACATAGCTCCGCCTACGATCACGACATCATAGCTAGTGTTCTCAGGCGCCTGCATTGGCCGTCATTCCTTGCGATTTCCATCAACCTGATCCGGTCGCATCCCAAGCATCTGACAGCCTCGAAAGTTGTTTGGCAATAGCTTGTGAAATACGTCGCTGCTTTTATCTCGGCTTGCCCAAACCTGTTAGAATTGGACAATCGGGTCGCCCGTCCCCCGCACATTTCTGCACAAGGTCTCCAAGCGTTTGGCGCATGGCTTGCAGATCGGCTATCTTGCGATCTATCTCTTCCAAATGCTCTCCCGCGATGAGTTTCACGTCCGCGCTGGCGCGGGATTGGTCTTCCCAAAGCGCCAACAAATTTCGGCAGTTTTCGATGGTGAACCCGAGAGCCCGCGCGCGGCTGAGGAATGTCAGCTTGTGCAAATCACCTTCGCTGAATGCGCGGTAGCCGTTGGCATCACGGGACGGTCGGATCAACTTGATGTCCTCATAGTACCGTATTGTTTTAGCTGGCAGGCCAGACAGGTCTGCGACTTCTCCGATGTTCATGCGTTAGCCCCCATTCGACGCAACCTAAGTGCGTTACTGACAACAAAAACACTCGACATTGCCATGGCCCCTGCCGCGAGCATTGGCGACAGCAGCACACCCCAAAACGGATATAGGATGCCAGCGGCAACAGGGATAAGGGCTGTATTGTAGGCGAAAGCCCAGAACAGGTTTTGGCGGATGTTGCGCATGGTTTTCGCGCTCATGTCTACCGCATTCAGCACCCCTGTCATGTGGCCGGACATCAAAACGACGTCTGCGGTTTCAATCGCCACATCCGTTCCCGTTCCCACAGCGATTCCGACATCTGCGGCGGCCAACGCAGGTGCGTCATTTATGCCGTCACCGACGAACGCCAGAACGCCGTTCCCTTTCAGCCCGGACACTGCGCGCGCCTTTCCGTCCGGCATAACACCGGCGATGACGTTCTGGATACCAAGCTTCTGTGCAACGGCATTCGCAGTCTCAACTGTGTCGCCGGTAATCATCGCAACCTGCACGCCGTTCTCGCGAAGCCTTGCGACAAGTTCAGCGGCCTCTGGTTTGATGGGGTCGGCCACAGCGATTGCTCCCGCGATCTTTCCGTCTATTGCAACGAAGACAGGTGTCTTGGCTTCGCCCGCCCAACCTATTGCAAGCGGTCCCAAACTACCTAGATCAACGCCTTCTTGTTCCATGAAACGCGCGGCGCCCGCGATCACGTCTGCTCCATCGACCAAAGCCCGCACGCCCATGCCGGTAACCGACATAAAATCCGAAGCATCAGTGCGGCTCAGCCCACGTTCTTCCGCGGCGCGCACTATAGCAGCGGAAATCGGGTGCTCCGAGAAGGCCTCAACAGCTGCCACGGCCGCCAGAACCGACGCCTCGTCATGCCCATCTGCAACCGCAATATCGGTGAGTTCCGGCCTACCCGCCGTCAGAGTGCCAGTTTTGTCAAAGGCGATCGTTTGCACCTGGGAAAGCGTCTGCAAGGCCGAGCCTTTGCGAAACAGAACCCCTAGCTCAGCGGCACGCCCTGTGCCGACCATCACCGAAGTTGGCGTTGCAAGGCCCATCGCGCAGGGGCACGCGACGATCAGCACCGACACGCCTGCAACCAAAGCATGGCTCAAGGTCGGGCCGAACAGCAACCAAATCAGAACCGTTGCGAATGCTGCGACCAGAACGGCGGGGACAAACCAGCGGACCACCTGATCGACGACGGCTTGGATCGGCAGCTTTGCACCTTGGGCTTGCTCCACCATCCGCACGATCCCTGCAAGAACGGTGTCGCCCCCCACAGCCGTTGCACGCACGTGCAAGGCGCCAGTCCCATTCACGGTGCCGCCAATCACCGCGTCTCCGCTCGAATGTTCAACTGGAACAGGCTCACCCGTGATCATGCTTTCATCGACGAATGACTGGCCTTCAACAATCTCTCCATCCACGGCGATGCGCGCGCCGGGGCGCACAAGGATTACGTCGCCCTGAACAATGTCCGAGATTTGCGTATCTTCCCATTCGCCCCCCCGCCGCACCTGCGCGGTCGATGGCTGAAGGTCCAAAAGCGATCTTATGGCAGACCCGGTTTGAGCTTTGGCGCGGGCCTCTAACCAGCGCCCAAACAGGATTAGGGTCACAATGACAGCCGCAGCTTCAAAGTAGACCGCGCGGCTTCCCGCTGGCAAAAGACTAGGGGCGAACAGCGAAACAGTTGAGAACAACCACGCCGCAGACGTTCCAAGCGCCACGAGGGCGTTCATCTCTGGCGCACCACGAAACAAGGCTGGGAAGCCTTCGGTCAAGAACCGACGCCCGGGCCACACTAGAACAATGGTCACCAAGATCCATTGAAGCAGCCAACTGTTGTATTGGCCGATGGTTGCGTCAACAAAGGCTGCGGCACCCGGGATAAAGTGGCTGCCCATTTCAAGCACGAACACCGGCAAGGTCAGTGCGGCTGCAATTACGGTATCCCGCCATAGGTCGGCCGCTTCATCTCCACGTTTTTCATCAAGGGAGTGTGTTGGGGCCTCTGGGTCCAGCGCAGTCACCTTGTAGCCCGCTTGGGTAATCGCACGTGACACATCTGCCCGCGTGGCGCTGCCCTTCAGCCAAGAAACGGTCGCGGTAGATGTCGCAAGATTAACCGACGCGTCGATTACGCCTGGCACCGCCAGCGCACCGCGTTCCGCTCGCCCGACGCAAGAGGCGCAAGACAGGCCCTCCACCTCGAAACGCGCGTTCTCAATCACCGCCGGATAGCCAGCCTCCGACACCGCTTTCACGAGAGTTGCGGCATCCACGCCGTCGGCATCCACGTCCGCATACGAAGTTGCAAGGTTCACCCCCGCCGATAGGACACCGGGAACGGCCTTCAACGCGCGCTCGGCGCGCCCCACGCAAGAGGCGCAGGACAGACCTTCGATTTCAAAGGAGATGTGGGTAGATTCCACCATAGGAGCGGCCTCGGGAACATATCGGAGACTCGCTATATGGGGCTTCCATCTACTGGAAGGTCAAGCCCTAAGCAGTTTTAAGAAGACCCACAGTCCGAAACACACGAATGCGCTTTGGACTTGCAGTTAAGTGTGGAGTTTTATCATGGGCCACGAACGAGATCGTAGGACAGTCACAGAGCTCTAAGTGAGGCTCCAGCTATTCAATCAAAAGATCGCTCATCCCACCCCCTTTGATCCGAGGAAGGTTCTCATTGGAAAAGCGCGGCTCGAGCACCTAAATAACAGCCTAAGGAAATGTATCGAGAGGACCGCCGCCATGAAATACGCCAAGACCGAAGAAGCCCTGGCCAAGTTGACTCCGGAACAGTTTCGGGTAACTCAAGAAAGTGGAACAGAACGCGCATTCACAGGCGAGCTTACGGATAACAAAGCACCCGGTATCTATGTGGATATCGTTTCTGGTGAGCCTCTGTTCGCATCATCCGACAAATTCGAATCCGGGTGCGGCTGGCCTAGCTTTACCAAACCCATCGTCACCGATCACGTGACCGAGCATCGCGATGTCGGCTTCGGCATGGTCCGAACCGAAGTGCGATCCATGCACGGCGACAGCCATCTTGGCCACGTCTTCCCTGACGGCCCCGCCGACCGCGGTGGGCTGCGCTATTGCATCAACTCCGCCAGCCTGCGCTTCATCCATCGTGATGATATGGAAGCCGAAGGTTATGGCGAATTTTTAGATCAAGTGGAGAACATCGAATGACTGAGCGTGCAGTTCTTGCCGGCGGTTGCTTCTGGGGTATGCAGGACTTGATCCGCAAGATGCCCGGCGTGGTCTCTACCCGCGTAGGCTACACTGGCGGCGACGTAGAGAATGCGACCTATCGCAACCATGGCACCCACGCCGAAGGGATCGAAATCGTGTTCGACCCGAAGGTGATGAGCTACCGCAAGCTGCTGGAGTTCTTCTTCCAGATCCACGACCCAAGCACACCTAACCGCCAAGGCAATGATCGAGGCTTGTCCTACCGCTCCGCCATTTACTACACGGACGAGATCCAAAAAGAGGTCGCGCTCGATACCATCGCCGATGTGGATGCCTCAGGCCTTTGGCCTGCCAAGGTCGTCACAGAAGTAGAGGCAGTCGGAGATTTCTGGGAAGCAGAACCAGAACACCAGGACTATCTGGAACGAATTCCGAACGGTTACACTTGCCACTTCGTGCGCCCAGATTGGGTCCTACCAAAGCGCGCGTAGTTCAACGAAAATGCACATGGCGAAGAAGGCATCTCTAGGCTTTCTTGGAGAACGGATCCTTCGCCGTGTGCAGCTTTAGATGCCTCATGAATGCCCGAACGACACCGTGTACGGGTCGATGATCCGGCGTCACAAAGTAACTGCGATACTCGATCTGCGAGGCGAACGGACGAAACACCAGATCGTCGGACCGATATTGCACGACAGGAAATGGGTTAACGACCGTTAGTCCTAGCCCCTCCATCGCAAGGTCCACAGCGGCGAACGATGTCGACACCTCCGCCACTATGCGCGGAACGCTCCGGCAGGCATGAAGAATTTTCTCAAGCTGCGCTCTGCGCACATGGCGGTGGGTCAACGCAATCAGCGCCTGGTCATGCAAGTCCACGGGGTCGATCATCCGTTTCTCTGCCAGCGGGTGATCGCTCGCCATAACGCACACAGCGCCAGAGGTTCTGTATGGCGTCAGCTTCACCCCATCCCGGGAAAGCTCAACCCCGGTGAAGCCAAGATCAAAGCGCTCATCAAGAATACCGCGAATAACCTCCTCGGACGACGAAACCTCCAAGCTCACAAAGTAGTGCGGGTTGATCTTCAGGAACGTCGCGATGTGGTGAACCAAAAACCGGTGCGCATATGTCGGCGGCGCTACGATCCGAAGTGTTTCCTGCGCGGGTTCAGGTGGCCCATCGATACGATCCAGCGCTTCGAATAACAGATCGAGCCTTCTGTTGAGCTGCGCTGCGTCATTGGTTGCACGTAGCCGCCCGCCGTCCCGTTCAAAGAGTATCCGCCCTGTTCGAGATTCGAGGCTAGAGACAGAACGACTGATAGCGGACTGTGACAACCCGAGCCGAATGGCCGCTTTCGAGGTTGTGCCGCTTTCCATCAATGCACGAAACGCCTGATATTCGGGCAAGCTGTGCCAAGTTTTAGTCGCCATTGCGCCCCTGCGATAAAGTCATGGATGTATGATATATTATCATCCTCTTTTCTGTGGTCCATGAAAGTTTATGCAGTAACCTTGGTGCATCTCTGGGAAAGCCTGCCAAGTGACCGATCACAAAACGCCCGTCGTACTCGACGGCCACAATGACGTTCTATTGAAACTATACCGCGCTGGCGGGCTTTCGGCCTCCGAGAGCTTCCTGACGGGACGTGACGGTGCGATTGACGCAATCTCTGCCAAGGCTGGCGGATTCGGCGGCGGTTTCTTCGCAGTTTACGTCCCTTCCCCGTCAAATCTAGAGCTGAAGTTCGAGGAGATGTCCAAAGCCTCTTATGCCCTTCCGCTACCCGATCCGATCGATTGGGAAGACGCGTTTCCGGTCGTGATGGCCCAAGCCGCGATCCTTTTTGATCTGGAGAAACGCGGCGCTCTGACGGTCTGCCGGACTGCAGCGGACCTGCGCGCAGCATTGGGCGCTGGAAAAATGGCTGCGATTTTCCACATCGAGGGCGCCGAAGCGATTGATGCAGACCTGCATACGCTGGAGGTGCTGTATCAAGCAGGCCTGCGCTCGATCGGCCCGGTATGGAGCCGCTCGACAATCTTTGGCCACGGCGTCCCTTTCAGATTTCCCAGTTCCCCTGACATCGGTAGCGGCTTGACGGATCACGGCCTGCGACTGGTTAAGCGCTGCAACGAACTGGGAATAATGCTAGACTTGTCGCACCTAAATGAAGCAGGCTTCTGGGATGTGGCCCGCCATTCATCTCAACCTTTGGTTGCGACACATTCGAATGCCCACGCGATATGCCCACATAGTCGCAATCTGACCGATAAACAGCTTGCTGCCATCCGCGAAAGCGACGGCATGGTCGGGCTGAACTTCGCGGTGGCGTTTTTGCGGGATGACGGCCGCATGTTAGCGGATGTCCCGTTGGAACAAATGCTCAGGCATCTGGATCATCTGATCGAGCATCTGGGCGAAGATCGTGTCGGACTCGGCTCGGATTACGACGGGGCAGTGGTGCCGGAGGATGTGACCTCCTGCGCCGGACTGCCCAAACTGAGACAGGCAATGGCGAAGCATGGCTACGACGACGCGTTAATCGCCAAGCTCTGCCACGAAAACTGGCTTCGCGTCCTAGAAAAAACTTGGGGATCCTAACCTCGAAGGACGCAAACTTTACTGAAACAGAACAGGAGAGGTTCTAACAATGAATGCTTTAAATAGACTGCTGACCAGCGCGGCACTCGGGCTCGCCGTCAGCGTGACGTCTTTTGGCGCAATCGCCGAAACACCAGCCAATATGCTGGTCATCGCGAACCGCATTGACGATGTAACCACAATCGACCCCGCCGAAAGCTTCGAATTTGCCGGCTCTGACATCAGCCGGAACGTATATAACCGTTTGGTCAATCTGGATCCGATGGATCTGGCCGCAGGCTACAAGCCGGACTTGGCCGAAAGCTGGGAAGTGTCCGAGGACGGCAAGACGATCACCTTCACCATGCGTGAAGGGGCAAAGTTCGAGTCTGGTAACCCTGTGCGGGCAGAGGACGCGGCCTTCTCGCTGCAGCGTGCCGTGATCCTGAACAAAACACCTGCGTTTATCCTGACCCAGTTCGGCTTCACCCCAGAAAACGTGGCCGAGACCATCAAGGCCGACGGCAACAAGCTGATGATCACGACGGACAAGAAATACGCGACGTCCTTCGTGCTCAACTGCCTCACCGCAACAATCGGCGGCATCGTGGACAAAGAAACCGTGATGGCCAACGAGGCCGACGGTGACATGGGCAACACTTGGCTGAAGACCAACACTGCAGGCTCCGGCCCCTACAAGCTGGACAGCTGGAAACCAAACGAGAGCGTCACGCTGTCGGTAAACCCGAACTACTATGGTGATGCTCCCGCTATGCAACGCGTCATCGTGCGTCATGTGATCGAAAGCGCGTCGCAGCGCCTTCTGTTGGAACGCGGTGACATCGATATTGCCCGCAACCTGAACCCCGAAGATATCGCAGGCGCGTTGTCCGCTGATGGTGTGAAGGTCGAAGACGAGTTGAAAGGCCGCCTGATGTATCTGGCGCTGAACCAGAAGCACCCCGTTCTCTCTAAGCCCGAAGTGCGTCAGGCATTCAAATACCTGATCGATTATGAAGGCATGAAGAACAGCTTCTTGAAAGGTCAGTATACAATTCACCAGAACTTCCTGCCTGCCACCTATCTTGGGGCGTCGGACGAGAATCCGTTCACCTACAACATCGAGAAAGCCAAAGAGCTTCTGGCCGCTGCCGGTGTCGAAGGGCTTGAGGTCGAGATTGGCGTGCGCGAGGCGCAGGAGCGTATCGAGATCGGCCAGTCCTTCCAGAATGCGGCCGCTCAGGCCGGCATCAAGGTGAACATCACTGTCGGCACCGCGAAGCAAATCCTTGCCCGCTACCGTGCGCGGGAACTGGATGTGTATCTGGGGGCATGGGGTCCGGACTATCCTGATCCGCAAACCAACGCGGGTACCTTCGCCTACAACCCCGACAACTCTGACGAAGCAAACGCAACAGGCCTGCTGGCTTGGCGCACCGGTTGGGACGCTGGCGGTCTCACCGAAAAAGTAGATGCGGCCGTAACTGAAGGGGACCGCGAGAAGCGGGTTCAGATGTATCTGGATATCCAAAAGGAGTTCCGCGAGATTTCTCCTTTCGTGATGATGTTCCAGCAGATCGAACAATCCGCTTTGCGTGACAACGTTACCAACTGGTCCACCGGTCAGGCTGTGACCTCTGCTGCTTACTGGCAGGTTACCAAGTAAATGGCCCTCTCCGAGGATACCAATGAGAGGCGCCCATCGCGGGCGCCTCTTTCCCAAACTGCATGGCCGTTCTTAAAAAAGGTGCTGATGACACTGGGCTCAATCGCAGTGACTCTTTTGGGGCTGTTGTTCATTACTTTCGTCATCGGGCGCGTTATGCCGATCGACCCCGTCCTCGCCATTGTGGGGGAGCGGGCGTCGCAGTCGACATACGACGCAGTGTACGAACAACTCGGCCTCGACAAACCGCTGCTGGTTCAATTTCTCTATTACCTATGGGACGTTCTGCACCTCGATTTCGGCACCTCCCTGTTGAACGCGCGGCCTGTATCCGAAGATATTGCGCGCGTTTTCCCAGCAACGTTAGAGCTCGCGACGCTTGGCATCATATTCGGTGTCTTGCTCGGGGTCCCGCTCGGTGTGCTCGCCGCAGTGCGCAAAGGGTCGTGGATCGACCAAGTCGCACGTGTGCTGGCCCTGGTCGGCTACTCAATGCCCATCTTCTGGCTCGGCCTGATGGGACTTCTGGTATTTTACGGCATCTTGGGATGGGTCGGCGGTCCGGGCCGCGTCGGGATTTTCTATGTCGATGTTGTTCCAAGCGTGACCGGATTGATCCTTGTCGACAGCCTGCTCGACGGCAACTGGGATGTTTTCAAGGACGCCTTCAGCCACATCATCCTGCCCGCGTCGCTACTGGGCTATTACTCGCTGGCCTATGTCAGCCGGATGACCCGTTCCTTCATGCTAGAGCAACTTAGCGCCGAATACGTTACCACCGCGCGCGTCAAAGGCATGTCCGAATGGGATGTTGTGTGGAAACACGCATTCAAGAATATCCGCGTGCAACTGATCACTGTAATCGCGCTCAGCTACGCCAACTTGCTGGAAGGTTCGGTTCTGACCGAGATCATCTTCAGCTGGCCCGGAATCGGAAGCTACATCACAACCGCGCTGCTCAGCGCAGACATGAACGCCGTGCTTGGCGGTACAGTTGTGGTCGGCCTGATCTTCATTCTGCTGAACATCTTCTCCGATCTGCTCTACAAAATATTCGATCCGAGGGCGAAATAAATGGCCGAAACCCAAACCCTGCGCCAGTGGCTCCTGACCGAGACACCGACGTCACGCCGTCACGCAAAGCTGTCAGCGCTTTATCAAGGTTGGCTGTCCTTCCGATCCAACACGATGGCAATGATCGGTCTGGCCATTCTGGTGCTGCTGATCCTTGTCGCTTTTGCCGCCCCCTTGATCGCCCCGCATGACCCTTTCGTGCAAGACCTCGGCAACCGTTTGGCGCCATTGGGCACTGACGGGCATGTATTCGGCACCGACAGTCTTGGGCGCGACATCCTCTCAAGATTGATCTACGGCGCACGCATTACGCTCTATATCGTGACCTTGGTCGCCCTAATCGCCCCAGTGGCGGGTCTGCTCGTGGGCACGGTTTCAGGCTATGTAGGTGGCTGGACAGATACGGTCTTGATGCGCATCACCGACATCTTTCTGGCTTTTCCACGGCTGGTGCTGGCGCTGGCATTCGTCGCAGCCCTCGGGGCTGGGATTGAAAACGCAGTGCTGGCAATCTCGCTCACTGCATGGCCACCCTACGCACGAATTGCGCGCGCAGAGACGCTCACCATCCGGTCCTCCGACTACATCAGCGCCATTCAACTTCAAGGCGCAGGACCGCTCCGGATCATCACCAAGCACATCTGGCCGCTCTGTATCTCGTCGCTAATTGTGCGGGTGACGCTCGATATGGCGGGCATCATTCTGGCGGCTGCCGGGCTTGGCTTCCTAGGCCTAGGCGCACAGCCGCCCAGCCCTGAATGGGGTGCGATGATCTCGGAAGGGCGACGTTTCATTCTGGATCATTGGTGGGTCGCAACCATGCCGGGTCTGGCAATCTTCACGGTCTCTCTGGCGTTCAACCTTCTTGGCGACGGGCTGCGTGACGTCCTTGATCCGAAGGCAGGTGAATGATGGATACGCTTCTGGATGTCCAAGACCTTTGGGTCAGCTTCCCCTCGCGCCACGGAGTTTTTGATGCCGTGCGCGGTGTTTCATTCACGCTAGGTCGGGAACGGCTTGGCATCGTCGGGGAAAGCGGGTCGGGAAAATCCATGACCGGCCGTGCTATCCTGCGCTTGATCCGACCGCCCGGAATTGTGCGTGCTGACCAGATCAATCTGGACGGGGTCGACCTCCTCAAAAAATCCGAAAAGGAAATGCGTGCGGTGCGCGGTCAACGGATCAGCATGGTCATGCAAGATCCGAAGTTCTCTCTCAATCCGGTCATGACCATCGGCGACCAGATTATGGAGGCCTATCGGCTTCACAATTCCGCGTCTAAGTCAGAGGCCTATAACAAGTCCCTGGAGATGCTGGAGGCGGTTTCCATCCGCGACCCTGAACGCGTTATGCGCGCCTACCCGCACGAGATGTCAGGTGGGATGGGCCAACGTATCATGATCGCGATGATGCTGATCCCGAACCCTGAAATTCTGATAGCGGACGAGCCGACCTCTGCGCTGGACGTATCAGTCCAACGTCAGGTCCTCGACATCATGGACAAGCTTGTAAAAGAACGTGGCATGGGGCTGATCTTTATCAGCCACGACCTGAACCTTGTCGCCGACTTTTGCGACCGCGTGCTGATCATGTATTCCGGGCGTATTGTGGAGGTCTGCGATGCGGACAAACTGCACGAGGCAAAGCATCCCTACACGCGTGGTTTGCTGAACTCACTGCCCAGGCTAGATGCCCCTAAAGACCGGCTGGAGGTTCTTGAACGGGATCCGGAATGGTCAACGGCCCCCAGTGTGAGCGGACGCATATGACCTCAATGTTAGACGTGAACGGGCTGAACGTTTGGTTCGGCAAAGGGCGCGATCGCGTGGACGCGGTGAAGGATGCAACCTTCAGCGTAGCCAATGGCGAAAGCTTTGGCTTGGTCGGTGAAAGCGGGTCGGGAAAATCAACGATCTTACGCGCGATCACAGGACTTGCCCCAGACTGGTCCGGCGCCATATCGGTCAACGGAACTCCCGTTCCGAAGAAGCGCCCGAAAGAGTTCTTCAAGCAGGTCCAGATGGTATTTCAGGACCCCTACGCTTCACTCCACCCACGACATTCTGTCGATCAGGTGCTTGGGGAAACGCTACACTTGCACGGTTTCAAAGACATCGACGCACGAGTGGTAAAGCTGCTGGACGATGTCGGCCTAGGGCAGAAATTTCGATTCCGGTATCCGCACCAATTGTCAGGCGGGCAACGCCAGCGCGTTGCAATCGCACGCGCCTTGGCCCCTGAACCCGAGCTACTGCTGCTGGACGAACCCACTTCCGCACTAGACGTCTCTGTTCAGGCGGAAATCCTGAATCTGCTCGCCAACCTGCGCGAAGCCCGCAAGCTGACCTACCTCATGGTGTCACACGACTTGTCTGTGGTCGGCCACATGTGTGACCGGCTGGCAGTAATGAAAGACGGCGAGATCGTCGAGATCATGGATGTCGCCGCCTTGCGAGCGATGAAGGCCACGCATCCCTATTCACAACACCTGCTGGAAGCCTCGATCTAACAAGGCTTTCGCTAGGAAGTTCAAGCCACGGCCTTTTCAGGATTCTTGCCCAGAATGATCATCCCGAGAATGTCTTCGTCCGTCACCTCGTCGACATTCACGGTCCCCACAAGCTGACCATTCTTCATAACCGACGCGCGGTCACATAGTTTCATCACGTTGTGGATGTCGTGCTCAATCAGGAAGATGCCCAAGCCCTGAGCTTTCAGCTCTTCGATCAGCTCCGCAACCATCTGGGTTTCATGTGGGCCGAGTGCAGCGGTCGGCTCATCCATGATCAGGATTTTCGCATTGAAGTACACGGCCCGCGCGATGGCGACGGATTGGCGTTGTCCCCCCGAAAGCGCAGAAACAGGCACGTTGAACTTCTTAAAATTTGGGTTCAGGCGGGCCATGATTTTGCGAGTCTCGGCTTCCATCTTGCTGTCATCAACAAAGCCGCCTCGACCCACCAATTCGCGCCCAAGGAAAAGGTTGGAGGCCGCATCTAGATTGTCAGCGAGGGCCAGCGTTTGGTAAATCGTCTCGATATTCTGCTCCCGCGCATCACGCGGGTTCTCGATATTCACTCTATTGCCATTGATGTAGAACTCACCCGCATCCGCCTGATAGGCGCCGGACAGGCATTTGATCAAAGTCGATTTGCCCGCCCCGTTATGGCCAAGAAGCCCAACGACTTCGCCCGGATAAAGATCGACGGTAACGTGATCGACCGCCTTGATGCCGCCGAAAGAAATCGAAACATCACGCATTTCGACAAGTGGGGTTCCCCTGTTTGTCATTGGTTTGACCTCACTTCACACGTTTGTTGTAGAGATTGTCGAGATAGACCGCGAGGACCAGCACGACGCCGACCACGATCCGCTGAATTGCGCTGTCAAACCCGATCAGGACCATTCCCGATTGTAGGCTTTGCATCACCAGCGCGCCCAGAATGGCACCGTATATTTTGCCGACGCCACCAGCCAGCGACGTGCCACCGATAACGGCAGCCGCGATCACGTATAGCTCGTCCAGCGTGCCCAATGCGTTGGTTGCCGAATTCAGGCGCGCCGACGCAATAACCGCCGCGATGCCGGTCAACATACCCATCAGCGAGAAAATCTTGAGGCGCATCCAACGGGTGTTAATTCCGGCAAGCTCAGCCGCTTCTGGGTTCCCACCAATGGCGAAAACATAGCGGCCAAATCGAGTACGAGTCATCAAAATGGTCATCGCGATCCCGACGGCCAGCAAGATCAGAACCGGATAGGCGAAGCCGTGGCTGATAAAGGCCCCCTCTAGGTCAATCCCGTTGGCCGCGCCATACTTGCGCACAATGCCTTTTGGCCAAGGGTATGCGTTGACCAAAAGAACAGATCCGATAATTGCCCCACAGCCTAGTACGGCCAGTAGCATCTCGGCCCACATGGGTCGCAAATGAAACTCGTGCTTGATGCGCGATTGACGTCCCGAATGCACCAGCCACAAGACACCGCAACACGCCAGGATTCCAACGATCCAGCTGCCTGTTGCCCCGACAGAGCCGTAGGGTCCACCGCCCAGCAGCGTAAAGGTCTCGTCTACCGGCGAGATGGTGCGGCCGTTGGCGGATAGAAACGCCATGCCGCGCCAAACCATCAACCCGCCCAAGGTGACGATGAATGACGGGATGTCGCGATAGGCGATCAGCCAGCCATGTAACGCGCCGATCAGCGCGCCAAGCAGCAATCCTGCGGCGACAGCGATGATCCAGATAGACCAATGCCCGAGGCCGAGGTACTGAGGCAAAATCTCGACCTGCAAAAGCCCCATGACCATGCCAATCACACCGATCATCGACCCGACGGACAAGTCAATGTTGCGGGTCACGATAACCAGCACCATCCCAGTCGCCATAATGCCAATCGACGAAGTTTGAACCGATAGGTTCCAAAGGTTGCGCGGGCTCAGAAAGGCGCCGCCACCGTTAAAAATTGCGCCGTAGATGTGGAAGCCGCCCCAGATCAAAGCCAAAGCCCCCAGCATCCCCAGCAAGCGCGTATCGATCTCGGTCGCGCGCAGGAAATGGGTAACTGGTCCTTGCCGCGTGGTAGCGGAAGTGGCCGCGTTGGCGGTGGAATCGGTGGTATCGGTCATGAGTGTGTCCAGCCCTACCAAGAGATATTTGGAGTATTCGATCCGGCCGTTGGACTAGGGTCCAAGCATAAACGCCAACGCTGCTTGCGCGGCTGTCGCGGTTCGGAAAATTGCGCCGGCATCAGCCAAGGTGGCGATGCCGGCACTGTTGTCGTTAGCTATTAGCAGCCAGAAACGCCTGCCATTGCACCTTCGCAAGCTTGCTCTTTCGAGATGTGCCCGCCATCGATTGCAACATTCAGGTTGTCTTTGGTCAAAGGTGTCGGGGACAGTAGGATCGCATTCATTTCAATCCCTTTCTCACCGCCCGAGAATTTCACGGCACCGTCGATCGAATCAAGCGATGCACCAGCAGCAAGCGCAGACGCGATTTCACCGGCAGCTTTGCCAAGATCGCGGCTGTCTTTCCAAACCGAAACGGTCTGAGTGCCACGGGCAACACGGTTGATTGCAGCCAGGTCACCGTCTTGGCCGCCAACTGGGATCACAAGACCCTGAGCAGACAATGCAGCGACAACGCCACCAGCCATGCCGTCGTTCTCGGACAGAACAGCGTCAACTTTGTTGTCGTTGGCTGTCAGAATTTGCTCCATGTTTTTCTGGGCATTTTCTGGCTTCCAACCATCAGAGAACGCTTCGCCAACGATTTTGATTTTACCAGCTTCAACGTCGCCACCGATGACTTCCATCATGCCCTGAAGCAGGAACATTGCGTTTGGATCGCCCGGATCGCCCTTGATGATAGCGTAGTTGCCGGTCGGCTGAACGGCTTTGACGGTTTCGGCAATGATGCGGCCAACGCCGATATTGTCGAAGGTCAGGTAGAATGTGCGCTCGTCTTCGATAAGGCGGTCATAGCCCACAACGGGGATGCCCTCGTTGTCAGCAGCCTCGATCGCAGGACCGATCGCATCTTTGTCCCAAGCGTTGATGATCAGTGCGTCGACACCCTGTGTGATCAGAGCTTCGATATCTGTCAGCTGCTTTGCGGAAGATGATTCGGCGTCTGCAGACACGTAGGTGTTTCCGGCGCCCTCGATAGCAGCAACCATCGCCGCTTCGTCAATTTTCCAGCGTTCCTCTTGGAAACTTGCCCAAGAAACCCCGATTTTCAGCCCCTCAGCGTATGCTGCCGAGCCGAAGCCAACTGCGAAAGCCGCAGCGGCGAAAAGTGCCTTTTTCATGTATTCCTCCCAGAATATTTGTCAGCTAGCGGGCCTCCTCAGCCCACAACCTTATTTTTCATCGCGTATTTATTTTTGGATGTCAAAATATAAATTGCCAAAAGTGAAAAACATGACAAATATCCAGCTCTGATATCAGAATGCCTGAGCATATCGAGACAAAACGGACTGCCAACCGCACCAGACCAAGACCGAAACTCGATATATATTTTAACCACTAAAAGAAAGTGGATGGTTTGACGATACGAGCAAAAACAGAGGAAATGGACGCTTCCCTTGGCTGCGGGCCGGTTCTCACTGGTATTGATCACCATCGCAAACCGCTCCGTCAACAGGTATTCGAGTTTGTTCGCGCCGCGGGTCAGGCCTCCCGCGTTGAAGTAGCCCGCGCGTTGGGCGTTAGTCCGGGTTCGATCACAGCGATTGCCGCTGAATTCATATCAGCGGGTTACTTACGCGAAGTTGAAGCGCCATTGCGCGAAGAAGCTGGCCGTGGCCGCCCGCCCGTCGCGTTGGAGGTTGTTTCCGAAGCACATCATGTCATCGGGATCAAGATCTCCGACGAACAGTACTCTGCGGCGGTTTCTGACTTTACCGGTCACGTCCTTGCAGATGCGACGCTTACCACCCGCACAAGTCGCAAGTCCGCCAATGAGATGCTGGACGAGCTGGCAGAGTTGCTAGACCTGCTGCTTTCTCAAACCCAACTGCGGATGCCCGACATTGCCGCCGTAGGCATAGGCCTTTCTGGGTTGATAGATCACCAGAACGATAAAGTCGTCTGGTCCCCCTTCCTTGATCAGGCCGGCATCCCGTTCAAATCCGAGTTTGAGAAGCGGTTCAAAGTGGTCGTGCATATCGACAACGATGCCAATGTGCTGACCTTGTCGGAGCTTTGGTTCGGTGCGGGGCGGAACAATTCCGATTTCGCAGTCGTCACTATCGAGCATGGTGTGGGTATGGGGCTCGTCCTCAACAGCCAGCTGTTTCGTGGCTCGCGCGGAATGGGGCTGGAACTCGGCCATACCAAGGTGCAGCTGGACGGAGCCTTGTGTCGCTGCGGTCAACGCGGATGTCTCGAAGCCTACCTCGCAGACTATGCCCTCGTTCGTGAGGCATCGACCGCATTGGGACAGGTGTCACACAATGCCC
This sequence comes from Litoreibacter janthinus, assembly GCF_900111945.1. NCBI lineage: Bacteria > Pseudomonadati > Pseudomonadota > Alphaproteobacteria > Rhodobacterales > Roseobacteraceae > Litoreibacter > Litoreibacter janthinus. Next base: position 398,418 of record NZ_FOYO01000001.1, read on the forward strand.
AAGACCCCCACGCCACACTTGAGACGCTTTACGAACAAGCCAAAGCTGGCAATTTGGCCGCCCAGGCCATCTTTCAAAGGGCCGGTCGTTTTATGGCCCTAGGCCTCGCCAATGTGATTCAGCTGTTCGACCCAGAACTGATCGTCCTATCCGGCGAGCGGATGCGGTACGAATACCTTTATGCCAGCGAAGTCATGGCGGAGATGAACAAGCTAACCCTCAAAGGCGAAGGCCCTACGCCAAGGGTGGAAATCCACGCTTGGGGCGATCTTGTCTGGGCGCGCGGTGCCATCGCTTTGGCGCTGTCTGCCGTCACCGATGAAACTTTCGGGGGGGTCGATCAGTGATCCTGCGTGCCCTGCTGCTTGTTTGCCTGACCTCACCCATCAACGCAGATCCAGTCTTTCGCGACCTTTCATCGAACTTGGAAGCACATGAATACACTGGTGAATGGGAGCACTATGTCGGCGGAGGATTGGCCGTCCTCGACTGCAACGGCGACGACCGCCCCGATCTGTTCGCTGCAGGCGGTGCGTCTCCGCCAGCCTTGTTTGTTAACAAAGGAAAGATGTCTTTTGACCGCGCAGAACTGCCTCTGCTCACCAGCACAATTGGGGCTTACCCACTCGACCTCGACGCGGATGGTTTGATGGATCTGTTTGTCCTGCGGGTTGGCCAAAACCAAATCCTCAAAGGGGATGGTAACTGCGGCTTCACAAAAGCGAACGACCTATTTGGCATTCCAGACGATGACAAATGGTCCACGGCGTTCACCGCTTGGTGGGAAGGCGAGGATCGCCCGGTCTTAGCCATCGGTAACTATGTCGATCGTACCAACCCTGAAGGCCCGTTCTTCGCATGTGATACCAACACAATTCTACGCCCCGATGCGGCAGGCTATGCCTCTACCGATCTCGTTCCCGGCTATTGTCCGCTATCGATGCTGGCGGCCCTTGATGCACGCGGACGGCGATCCCTGCGCTTGTCCAATGACCGACAGTACTATGTCCGCGGCGGATATGAGCAGCTCTGGGACACTGACGACCAACGGTTCCTGACCGAGGAGGACGGCTGGCGCAAGGTTTCCATCTGGGGCATGGGCATCGCGTCGCGCGATCTAAACGGCGACGGTCGGGACGAGGTGATGCTGACCTCCATGGGTGATCAGCTCCTACAGCTCGCCCAGCCTGACGGCAGCTACACCAACGCACCCTACGGGCTTGGCACAACCGCGCACATCCCTTTCGACGGGTCTGATGGCAGGCCCTCAACGGGCTGGCATGCCCAGTTCGGTGATGTCGACAATGACACGCGGCCAGACATCTTCATCTCTAAAGGCAACGTGGATCAGATGCCAAGCAATGCCATCCATGACCCCAACAACCTGCTGATCCAACAAGCAGACGGCCGTTTCGTGGAAATGGCGGGCATCGCTGGCATCGCGACAACAGAGCGTTCTCGTGGGGCGGCGTTGGTCGATCTCGATGCGGATGGGAGGCTTGATCTGGTTGTCGTGAACCGCCGCGCCCCGATGGAGCTCTACCGCAACGAAACCGAAAAAATGGGCCATTGGCTTGCGATCAAGCTGCAGCAAGGTTCCGGGAACCGCAACGCGATTGGCGCCATCGTAAACGTCTCTGTAAACGGACAATCACAAAGCCAACAAATGGTCATCGGCGGGGGGCACGCGGGTGGACAGGCGGTGCCGCTTCATTTCGGTCTAGGTGACGCGGTCGAGGCGTTGGTCAACATCACATGGCCCGACCAGACCGAAACCACTCTCACGGCCAAGGCGGATCAAACGCTCGTCATCAATCGCAATTGATCTGAGACACCCAACTTAAGGGTTCGGGACAGTCAGCCCGCTCGGCACTGACTTCGGCACGCCAAGCCTGCCAGTCAAAGCCTGCGGGTCTTCTAAAGTCTTCAGAAAAGCCGTAATCTGAGCAACCTGCGCACTGGTCAGAAAAACGGGCTCAACCTCAACAGCCGCAGCGATCGCCGCAACCTCAACCGGATCGTCCATCACACGCCAATCCACGGTGTCCATCTGGGGAAGAACTGCTTGCGACCGGTCGTATGATGACAAGGCCGCAACAGGGTCGGCATGTGCAACGACAAAATCAGCCAAATCCGAATATGCGCCGGCATGTCCCCAAGGGCCCGTGCGCGTGACGTTTCGCAGTGACGGCGTCCGGAAGGCATACAGGTCGTCAGGATTTCCGGTAACGCGGAACCGCCCTTCGTCGCGGGCATGAGTTTCAAACCGCGCCCCTTTGCCCGGCCCCAGCTGCGGCTGGCCCGTGGCGTGGAACCCAAAGTCAGACAACAGAGGGCCGGAATGGCAACTTGAGCAGCCCGCCGCCCCGTAGAAGAGATCGGCACCCGCCTGTGCATCTGCTTCAAACTGCGACCGGCCAGCGAGAACCGCATCGAACGGAGCGTCATCCGAGCGCCATTCGAACTCCATAAACATCGCAATGGCATTCGCGACATCCGTGAACTTAATGTCCGCTGGAGCATTGATCTGTGGATACACTTTGGCAAAAGCTGCGGCATATTCGGGAATGCTTGCAACGCGCTTTGCAATCAAACTCCAAGCGCCGTCGTCTTGAGTCAGACGGCCCAACCGGACGGCCTTAGCCACCTCATTTTCCGAGTAATGGCCACCCATTTCGTCAGCGCTGATCACGGGGAACATGGTCTGCGCGGCAACCAGCCCGGCGAAGCCAGCCAGCATCTCTTCGTCCAGCGGGGTGCGCAAACCGCCCACACGCTCTGGATCCGCCTCAACTCGCCCATCGTGGAACAGCGACACATACCCTTTGAACCCTAGGTTGAACAAAGGTTGCGCGTTTCGCGGCACACGTTGCTCCGGCATGTTCTTGGGGTCAACAACCCGCTTTGGCCCTAGGCCCATACCGCCGTCACCAAGTGACAAGGACAAGCCGTCGCCTGTTCCATGGGCGGGGTGATGGCAGGTTGCACAGGCGGTTTCGCGGTTTCCAGCAAGCAAGGGGTCATAGAAAAGTAGCTGGCCCAGCTTGGCCTCTTCTAAGGAAACGACTGAGAAGTCACTGTCGTCCAAGGGGCGCGGTAGGTGTTGCGCCGTCGCGGCTGTTCCACCAACACTGGCAACCAACGCTACGGATATCAGAACACTCAGCGGCACAAAATTCATCAAGGCGACCTCCCATTCAGCGCAACATATCACGCAGGAATTCGAAGGCGAGCGCCAACATCGACACCCTGATCACAGACGCATCAACGCCGAATGACAAGCGAATTTCACTGGCTCGCTTCTTTGGTGTCTGGGCATGATAATCAAGGCTCTATCGGAGTGATCATCTCAACTCCGGCATCAAAAAACTCAAACGCGTCTTCTATTATTTCGCAATATTTATTTTATCCTACTATGGGGTACGTTACGGAGATCAAGGTTTGCTTCGGTCAGATACAAATTGAAGCCCACGAGTAATTAGGAATGCGACTGGTTGTTTTTATCGGGCATCGCATCGGAGCTATTATTGAATGAATATCGAGTTTGAATCTCCCCCGACACTTCAAGAAATGACACTTTGCAAAGACGACTTTCTGGATTCAATCTCGGATGAGGGAACGGTCCTTGCGCTGATAGAAGCGTCGGTTGTGCCAGGTCTGTGCGAAACGATCGAAGCGGAGGGCCTGACTGCGCATTGCCTGTTCAAAGGGCAATTGGCTGAAGACCTTCGCGATGTCGCACCCTACTTGGTTCGGTTACCAAAAACCTCATCAATCCTGAGGCAAATGCTGAACGAGGACGATAAGCCGTGGGCTCTTTGGGATAAGCGGCCCGGAATTCTCATCCGCTCAGACATGGCGGGCTCTGACTTGGTCAAGCATTTGCGGCGCTTCCTACGCCTACATCATGGCGAGAAGCCTTTCTTCTTCCGCTTTTGGGAACAGGCCTCCGCCTTGGCATATTTCGATGCAATCGCATCAGATGCGCAAAAATGGCGGCGCTGGTTCTTTCCGTTCGGCGGCGGGGTGATTGATGAAATTCTGGTGCCAGACCTCCGGACGCGCAGCTTTCGAGTTTTCGAAGCCGGTCCGCTCTGGGAAGGATCTCGCGTGCCGCGCGGGCGCTTTTCGATCTCAGATGCCGAGATGCAGGCCTTACTGGGCGCAAAGTTTCAAGAAGACATGTGGAAAATGGAACGATTGCTCCGCAAGACGTTTCCGGATGCGACAGAAGACCTGGACAACGATACCTTGGAGAAGGCTTTAAAACGATCCGTGTCGCGCATGGCAAGCTTCGGGGTCCGCCAACGCGCGCATGTCTTTCGGGTGGCTGCTTGGGATCTTCATTCAGACGGACGGTTCGAAAACTCAGACCGTGACGGCCAGCTAAGGCAAATACTTGAAATGCCGATTGGCGAGGCAGACAAGATGCGCCGGCTTGCTGAACGGTTGGCAGAGCTGCCCTAAACGCCTTACACCGCCCGTCCGGGGATGTTGTCATACTCGGTGCGCACATGATTGTCGTCGGGACGGTGGCCTAGCCATTCGCTGCTGTAGTACGGGCCATCCTTCATCGAAACATGCCCATACTCGCGCAAGACTGAACGACGGCGGGTGCCGGACAATGCGCCAGCACGAATGTCACTCTCATAAGGGGCCAACCCTGCCGGAATCTGGTATTCGACGCCACTGAACATTCCAAGCATTGCGCCATCCAGATGCATCGCCGCCGCGTCATACATCATGTGGAGCGCCACACGTGACAGGCCAAGTTTAACCCATGGGCGATAAAGGGCGCGTTGCTCATCGTAGGCATAGCGCGTCACCTGTCGTGAAACACCGCGCGCTGACACGATGAAGGAATATGGGGTGACTGGCGTCATATCTCGCACAATCCCGCCAGTCGGCTCACTGGCATTCAGCCATCCCTCATTCACGAAGACCAGTTCGTCGGCAGCATTGACGCCGCTGGCCAGATCGGCACTTCGTGTAGCGGCTTGTGCGGCCTCTGCCTGCGCGCGGGTGTCGAATGTCCGCCGGTTGGTCCGCCCCAATGGCGCGGTGTCCCCCGAACCTGAATACCCGCCACCGACATCCGAGTGCGCACCGGGACACCCCAACGTATCGCCGCCGCCAGACGGGTTATTGCGGTTCAATCGGAAATTGTTGCGGTACTCGTCTTTTGCCGTGAGGTGGAAAATCTGCCCTGTCACCTGCGCAGTTTTCACGTGGACATTGACGTTGCCGTTATCGTCATCATCAGCGTCGCCAATAGCAGCAACAGTATCAAAAACGCCAACAAAGCGGATTTCGACTTCTAAACCCTCAGGCAGGTTTTCTGTGAAGTCCCCCGGCCCCCAAGGGTCATAACGGATTGTCCGCGCTCGAATACAGTTAACAAAATACCGTGCGGCGGCAGCACCTCGGCTGAACCCGAACACGTCCAAGACGACTTTGCCGATAACCAATGGCCCACCAAGAGCCCTGATTTGGCGCAGGACTTGGCGGAACCCGAGTAGAACGCGCGCCTCCACCCCGCTTTGTGTGCCCATACCGAAGACAGTGCCTTGTGTGTCGTCCTCTTCGCCCCGCGTCGTGCCGGGGCCATCAACGTAAATGCTGCGAAAGGCCCGACCAACGCCGCCACATGCGTTCGCTTCGTTATAATAGGGCCCGTCTTTGTACATCGTATAGAGCAAGGCAGGGTTCGACTGCGCTGCCTTATAGCTGTCATCCTCGCGCGCGCGCGACAGCACGTTGTATCGGTTATTGCCGGTTCCGTCGAAAAATACGCCGATCTCAAGAGTCACATCAGGGCAGGTTTGAGCAATGTTCCCTGTCTCGCCCTCTAAGTCTGCGGAAGCGGCCGTTGCCTCCGCGTCGACATCTGTCAAATTTACCATTTACTCAATCCTAGGGCGTGGGGCATTCGGGGTTGGTTACAGGACCACGGGGCGCACTCATAATCGTTTTCAATCCGGTATGTGCTTCGGTCTCCAGGCGCCATGCTTTGTCATCTTCGGGCACGCGTGCGCCACATGAGCGGGCAATATCTTTCATGTCGCTTTTCTGTGTCCCTGCAAGATCCGAGCCAATCAAAAGCAGGCCATTTGGCCCCATAATAACCGTGAGGGAATACGCCCCCAAATCAATATTCACCTCATCAACCGGAACGTCGACAGAGGCCTCCCAAGCGCGGTCCGTCGTCAACTCGACCCACCGTGCCGAGACTTGCCAGACCCCGTCAGCGCCGCGATCTACGGGCGCATCGCCAGAGGAGACTCCGGCAAAGCGTGGCGGGCCTTCATCTGCGATCCCGCCAGGAATGAAGGGTGGCGTCGGCGCCAAGGGCTTCTCAATCGAAAAGTGGGTCACCATAACAGGCGTTGTTTTGTAGGCCGAAAAGCTCAACGCCAGCGCGTCGGACCCTTGAGAGGTCTTGCATCCGGCCAACGTCGCGGCGGCGAACAGCACAGCAAGGAGGGTGCGGCGCATCACAAGCGCTCCTCCCGAATGGCTGCAACAGGCCCACCCTTCGGCCAGGGTTGCCCCACGCGACGCAACTCGGAAGGCTGGCGCGACCAGTCCACAAGGGTGATATTGATGTTGGTATAAACGGCTTCAAGCCAATCGGCCGCTTCGGCCACCACGTAGTGCTCAACCGGCGTCCCTGCGAGGGACGGGGGAACCGGTGTCGTGCCGTAGATCGCACCAAATGGCAAAGGCCTGAACCTGGCTTGCAAGCGCTCGAACACAGGGGCGCCCGCCGGATCAAACGACTCTATCCCAGTAGCTGGGAATGTCAGTAGATCTTGCGCAATTTGCGCATCCCCGGTGGGTGGTGTGGGGTCCAGAATGTAAGGCATATCCAAGGTCGCCAGCCCGGGCGCCAAGAAGCCAAACCCGTGACGGCCGGACCAAAACACGACCTCGCCCAGCGCGCCATAAGCAATAGCATAGGTGTCGCCCGCCAAATCCGGATCACCTTCAAAAATGTAGCTGGTCAGGGAGGCAAACATGTCAGGAACAATCAGTTGCATCCGGCCGCCAGCAATCGAGCACAAGCCCGAATTGCGCCACACATCCAAAAGCGCGTCAGGCAATATGTTTGCGTACCGCGCAATTGTGACAGCATCGACCGGAATTTCGGCATTGGAGTCCGTCAAGGCGCCTATCCTTAGATAATAAAAATCACATAAATCAATCTTCAGAAAGCGTAGAATAAGCGGGTGGTGCGAGGCAACTCAAAAACACGGAAAATCTAAATGAGGGCAGCACTTATAGGTGCAATATACCGGGCTGCTAAGGTCAGGTGTTCCAAGAGGAACTGGTGCCGCTGAAGGGACTCGAACCCCCGACCCCATCATTACGAATGACGTGCTCTACCATCTGAGCTACAGCGGCTTCGGCGCGGGCAATAGCACCCTGTGCGCCATGGGGGAAGGACTAATTTACCTTCGCCCCGCCTTCTTCTGTGGATGCCTCATCACTGAGTTCCACCACGATCACTTCGTGGTCCGGAACGATCTCGGCCTCTTCGGCTTCTGTTGCGTCCGGCTTCACTTCTAGCGCACCAACGATCAGCGGCAGCATAGCCGTGCCTGCTGGCATCGAGACCGACGTTTCCGGCGCATCCGTCCAGCTCAACGTATCGAGGCTTCCGCAATTGGCGCAGGTCGGCGACCATGCCGGATGCACCGTATGGCAGCTCTCACACACCCATTGCGGGCCACGCGGCGCGGACAATGCCCGCGTCAGCCAGCCGCGAACAACAGCATCATCGGACCCCTCGCCGCGCTCGATAGCGGCCATGATGGTCAACACGCGTGCCGTCGGCATTGTATCCGGCAAATTGCCAATAGCGCGGCGTGCCTCTGGGAAATGCTCTGCCGCAATGTTCAACTCAGCCAGTAGCATCTTGGTTTCGGCATGGTCTGGCATTGCACGGGTCAGCACACTGAAGCGCTTAATCCGGGCTTGCGGGGTTTCGTTCGGCTCGATCTCCGCAAACGCAGCAGCAAGGTCCGGATGCGGCTGTGCCGCCCATGCCTTCTTGAGCACACGGGCCGCGTATTTGGGTTTGCCTTGTTCGATATATCCATGCGCGGCAAGCACCGCGGCGGGGATCAGGTCGGGGGAAAGGCGGTTCGCTTCAATCGCGGTTTCCCGCGCCTCGATGCTGGACCCTTCAGCCATAACCTCTTTCGCCTCGGACAGCGCCAGAACGGCATCTCGGCGGCGGTGTACGTCGCGCGGCAGGTTTCCATGCTTCAGCTTCGCGTTCAGCGTCTTGCGCGCACCCGCCCAGTCTTCGGTCTCGGCTTGCAGCTTCAGCAGAACGTCCTGCGTTTCTACGTGCTTTGGCTTCAGCGCAAACGCCTTCTCCGCCAGCTTCAGCGCGGTGTCGGTGTCCCCTTCAGCCAGCTTTTGCTTCATGATGCCACGCACACCGACGAACCGCGTGCGTTCGTCCGTCAGAAGGCGTTTGTAAACCTCTTGCGCCTTTTTGGTATCGCCCGCTGTCTCGGCCGCTTGAGCTGCCAGAAGGTTCGTCAGCTCAGGGCGGGCAAGATACTTTTCTGCCTTCGCAGCCTTGGCCATCGCAGTGCGCCCCTCGCCGGACGCCAGCGCCATCAACCCGTCTGCAAGCGCTTCAAAGCCCTTGCGTTCGCGATTGCGGGTAAAATAGCGGCTGATCGCAGTCTCGTCGCCATTGAGAAAATGGAACGTCGCCGACAGAAGTCCTAGCAACTTGAGCGTCACCCAGAACGCTGCCAGCAAGACCACCAAACCCAGAATTGTCATAAGCGGGCTTAGTGTGAACTCGGTGTTGGCCACTGATACGCGCACCCCGCCGCTGGTTTCCAGCAACATGCCCAGACCCATAGTAACCGCGACGATGACGACCAAAAACGCCAGAATTTTTACAAGAGACCAAAGCATATGAGTATCCTAATTCGCGTTCAGCGCGTCTGAGAGGCTGTCGAAGGCGGCAAGTGCATCGCGACGAGTCTCAGCAGCACTGGCCCAGTCTTGAAGCTCTGCCTTCCCTAGGTCGGGCAGTCCGTCAATAAGTGTCAAAGCGGCGTCAATATCGCCTGCTTTGGCCGCAGCTTCCGCGCGCGACAACACTGCGTCCGGGTCATCCCCGTCCCGCGGCGTCAAAGAGCGGGCGCCAAGCTGATCCTTCAAAAAGAACGTCAGCCTGTCCGTGGCGCTGTCACCTGCTGTTGCCTTAAGCGAGGCTGACAAAGCCGCGCGCGCACCATCGGAGAACTGTGCCTCAAGGGCCGCTGCGGTCGGCACGCCGCTATCTGCGTTCGCAGCCAAAACCTCAGGGACATCAGTCGCTGCAGCGATCTCTGGCACAACAGGGCTGTAAGGTGCGCCGGTCGTCAGGGCCGTGCGCAACGCGTTTAAAGCCCCGCGCGCTTTCGCTCTGGCTTCCGCTTGAGCTGCACTTTCCTGTTGGGCCTGAGCATTTGCAATCTGGTCCTGGGTCAGGAGCCTCATTTTCTCTAGGCTTGCCTCCAGCGTTTCCATCTCGGCACGTTGCGCTTCTAGCTTGGCCTGCACATCAGCCGGCAGCGGTTGCACACTCTGAGTGGTTGGCAATTCGTCAATCCGTGCCGCAAGTGCCGCGCGGGCTTCTGCGTCACCGGCTTGCGCTGCATCCAACGCAGCTTGCATCGAGGCGATCGTTTTGGACTGTTCGGCAATCAAGCTCTCAAAGTCATTGCCCCCGCCAAAGACAGGCCATTCAGCCGCTTTGAAATAAATCGCGCCGCCGAACCCGATCAGTGCCGCCAAGGCACCCCCCAGAAGCGGCGCAAAGAACCCGCCGCGCTTTTCAACCACGGTCACCGGCGCATTCACCGTTTCAACTTGAGGTTCAGGCGACTTTTCAGCTTCCGGCTCTGGCGCCTCGGCATCCTCTTCAGGCGCTTCAACGTCATCGTCAGAAATTGCGTCAGCAGCCTCGTCAACAAGCTCGGCATCTTCGGGTATTTCTGAAGAAGAATCTGGCACTTCGCCGTCGCCCAAGGCCACGCCCTCGGCTTTGGTATCGACCATGGCAGCGTCCAGTTCGTCAAATTCGGCACCCTGCACCACGCCAGAAATCGCGCCGGCCTTCGACACATCTGATTTTTCAGGAGTCGCATCAGTCTTAGACGGAGTGTTTTTCTTACGGGCCAAGGCGCGTATTCCTTTTCGCTTCAATCGCGCGTGGCGACTCTATGTTTGATCGCCACACCCGACCTTAAACCAACAGTTTGGCCGCGCTCAAGCAGAAGACCTAGCCCCGAACGGCTTCGATAGCGAGCTTCATCGACGCCGCGTCCGGCGCATCAGCTATGCAGGCGACCGGCATACCGCTGTCAGTACAAGCCTGTGCGACCGCTTCACTCATAGCAACCAAAACCAACTGGGCCTGTTCTGCCCCAGTCAACTGTTTCGCAAACAAGGTGGCACTTCGCGGGGAAAAGAGTGGCAAGATCACCTTATCTTTTGCACTCAAAAGCTTACGGGCCTCAGGCGTTAGCGCCATCACCCGCTGTTCATAGACCACAAGCGGCACTGCCCTAACCCCAAGCTCCCCCGCAACATGACGCCCGCGCGCATGGACAAGGGCAGCGCCCGGTGCCCGCTTCGCCAGAAGTGCCGTCAGATCCGCGATATCGCCTTCAGCGCTTTCAGCGTCGAACCCAGCCTCTTTTGCGGCCTGCGCTGTTCTGTCGCCCACGCAATAGGCAGTCCCGCGCCAGCTTTGGCAGCGAATGAACCCCTCCACACCGTTCTGAGAGGTGAACGCAACCGCATCAGGCGGTGCGGTCAGAGGCGCAGTCTCGATCCACACAGTTTCCATCAGCGGCGAGATCACCACTGGCGCACGAAGCTCGGCCGCAAACCGCTCTGACGCAGCGAGCGGGCGGGTCAGGAGCACGGTGGATGGGATTGTCTGAGCCATGGCAAAGGTGTTACCCGTTGCCAAAGCCCCGCACAACAGGCCGAACCCTTGGCGCAAACCCTCACCATTCTAGGCATCGAAAGCAGCTGCGATGACACCGCAGCCGCCGTGGTGCGCCATACAGACGGCAATCCGCCAGAAATCCTGTCGAACGAAGTCTTTGGCCAGACCGAACTGCACGCCGACTTTGGCGGCGTCGTCCCCGAAATTGCGGCGCGCGCCCACGCTGAAAAGCTTGATGTTATGGTCGAAGCCGCACTTGAAGGCGCTGGCCTAGCGCTCGCCGATCTGGATGCCATCGCGGTGACTGCCGGTCCCGGCCTTATTGGCGGCGTTATGTCCGGCGTGATGTGCGCCAAGGGGTTGGCGGCAGGGTCCGGCAAGCCACTGGTGGGGGTCAATCACCTCGCAGGTCACGCCCTGACACCGCGCCTGACCGATCAGTTGGAATTCCCCTATCTGATGCTGCTTGTCTCGGGCGGCCATTGCCAATTCTTGATTGCGCACTCGGCCACCAAATTCCAACGCCTCGGCGGCACCATCGACGATGCCCCCGGCGAGGCATTCGACAAGGTCGCCAAGCTCATCGGCCTGCCGCAACCCGGCGGGCCATCTATCGAGCGGGCCGCCAAGTCAGGCGACCCCAAATCCCACAAACTCCCACGCCCTCTTCTGGACCGCGAAGGCTGCGATATGTCCTTCTCCGGCCTCAAAACAGCAGCCCTGCGCGCCCGCGATGCGCTGATCTCGGAACAAGGCGGGCTGCACCCGCAGGACCAAGCCGACCTGTCCGCCAGCTTCCAAGCCGCCGTCACCGATGTCCTGACCGAGAAAACACGTCGCGCCTTAGCGCAATACCTCACGTTAGAGCCGAATATGCCCGCTATCGCAGTTGCAGGTGGTGTCGCCGCAAACCAAGCGATCCGCGCCAGCCTGTCAAAGCTCGCGGAAAGCCTCGGCGTTGTGTTCACAGCCCCGCCATTGACGCTATGCACCGACAACGCCGCGATGATCGCTTGGGCAGGGATGGAACGGTTTCGCCTTGGCCTGATCGACGATCTCACCCTCACTGCGCGGCCCCGTTGGCCGCTTGATTCCGCCGCCCCTGCGATGCTTGGGTCCGGCAAGAAAGGAGCCAAAGCATGAGCAAGATCACAGTGGCCGGCGCAGGCGCCTTCGGTTCCGCGTTGGCAATTGCTTTGGACATGGCTGGTCGCGATGTCACCCTTGTAGGCCGCGCGGTAGAGGATTTTCGGATCAGCCGCGACAATCCCCGCCTCAAAGGTGTGCCGATCCCCGAAAGCATCACGCTATCGACCGATCTGAATGTCACCGCCGACGACCTGCTGCTGCTTGCCGTGCCGATGCAGGCCATGTCCGGTTATCTGGAGCAATGGCAGCCCAAGCCGCGTGCCGCCATTGCTTGTTCGAAGGGTGTGGATCTTGCCACGGGGCGCGGCCCCACTGCGATTATCGATGACTTGCTCGATGCGCCGTCCGCGATCCTGACCGGCCCAAGTTTTGCGGCTGATATCGCGCGTGGACTGCCAACCGCGTTGGTCATAGCCACGCAGAACGACATTGGGGCGGAGCTTCAGGAAACCCTCTCGACAGACACGCTGCGCCTCTATCTTTCCGATGACCCCATCGGCGCTGAACTCGGCGGTGCCCTTAAGAACGTCATCGCAATCGCGTGCGGTATTTGCATGGGCGCGGGCCTCGGCGAAAGCGCGCGCGCAGCCTTGATGACCCGTGGTATGGCCGAGATGCTGCGCATGGCTGTCGCGATGGGGGCCAAGCCGGAAACGCTTGCAGGCCTTGCAGGTTTCGGCGATCTGGCGCTCACCTGCACCTCAGAACAATCTCGTAATTTCGCCTTTGGTCTTTCGCTTGGTGGCAAAGGCCCAGCACCCACCGCCACCACAGAAGGTCGCCACACCGCACGCGCAATCGTAAAGCTGGCTGACGCACAAGGCGTGGATATGCCCATCGCCAAAATGGTCGCCGGGGTGGTAGAAGAGAAACTAACACTGGAACAGGCGCTATCTTTGCTTCTGTCCCGACCGCTGACAAAGGAATGGCCTTATGCTTATCGCCCTGATCTGCACCGATAAACCCGATCACCTTGACACCCGCAAAGCGAACCGCGACGCGCATGTCGCGTATCTTAAGGCGTCCGAATGCGTGAAGCAGGCAGGTCCATTTCTGGATTCCGGCGGGGATATGTATGGCTCTCTGATCGTGCTAGATCTCCCTGATATGGACGCAGCCCACGCATGGGCTGCTGCTGACCCATATGCGCAAGCTGGCCTGTTCTCCGAGGTGCGGTTGGAGCAGTGGAACAAGGTCATCGGCTGATGCGCTACTGGCTGTTCAAATCCGAGCCGTCCGTCTGGTCATGGGATGATCAGGTCGCCAAAGGCGACGCGGGCGAGGAATGGGACGGCGTGCGTAACTACCAAGCCCGCAACTTCATGCGGGATATGGCAGTGGGCGACCGCGGCTTTTTCTACCATTCGCAGAAGGAAAAGGCCGTTGTCGGCATCGTCGAAATTTGTGCCGAGGCCCATCCCGACAGCACCACTGATGATGACCGCTGGGACTGCGTTGACATCAAAGCCATAAAGCCGTTGTCCAAGCCGGTTACTTTGGACCAGATCAAAGGCGATGGACGGCTTGATGACATGGCACTCGTCAAGCAATCGCGCTTGTCGGTACAACCGGTGACAAAGGAAGAATGGCAAATCGTGTGTGATCTGGGCGGTCTCTAAGCTCAGCCCCCCATTTAGCCCTTCACCAACAGAATAACTGGGTGAATTCCAGCTGCGCTGCTATCGTGTGAACTCATTGATTGAAAGGGAACGTCCCATGGGGTTTTTAGCAGTCATTCTTGCGGCTTTCGCCGGATTTGCATTTGGCGCGGTCTGGTACATGACGCTGGCCAAACCTTGGATGGAAGCCGCGGGCATCAAGACCGGCCCTGATGGAAAGCCCGAGAACGACTCCATGACCCCCTACATTATGGCCGCGGTCGCGATGCTCCTTGTCGCTGGCATGATGCGTCATGTCTTCGCGGCATCTGGCATAGTTGCGCCATTGTCGGGGTTGGTCACAGGGCTTGGCATCGGGCTGTTCTTCATCTCGCCCTGGATCATGATCAATAATGGATACGGCGGGCGCCCATTCAAATTGACACTCATTGATGGCGGTTATGCCACCTTCGGCTGTGCAGTGATGGGCTTGGTCTTGGGCCTGTTCTAAGGCCCGCTTGCGTCAAAAATGAAAAGAGGGCTCCGACCCCCCGGAACCCTCTTCTACCCCACGTGCTTGGTTACTCGCACCACGTGACTATGAAACTGGTTCCGGCCTTACTGGCCCGATGACCAATTGCTAGTCCTCTTGCCCACGCAATGCAAACAAACTAACTGCGCAATTCGACACCGATTTCTGTCAAATTTTCCAGATACATAGACCTAGAAAGAAAGACGCCCGCGCGGCAAGCGGCGGGCGTTCAAAACTCTCGATAGTCCGGCAGGGTTTAGCCGTAAACGGACTCTTTGCCGAAATGCTTGGTCAGCATGTAGTAAACCACAGCGCGGTATTTGTTACGCTCGGATTTGCCATAGGTTTCGATCACCGAGTTGATAGCTTCCATCAGCTGCGGGCTGTCGGACAGGCCCAGCTTCTTGATCAGGAAGTTGTTTTTGACAGTTTCCAGCTCAGCAGCTTGGCTACCAGCAACAGTAGAAGCGTCTGCGTTGTAGATCGCAGGGCCACAGCCAATCGTGACCTTGGTCAGAAGGTCCATATCAGGCGTCATGCCACATTTGTTTTTCAGATCGTCCGCATAGACAGCGATCAGCTCGTCACGTTTTCCCATTGAAATATCTCCCACCAATGTTCGGGCGCACGCGGCCCTGTTTCGGACCTTGGAAAGGTCTTGCAGCGGACAATAGGGTCTAAATCAGCCAATCCAAAGGAAAAAAACTGTGACTTTTCCCCGCAAGCGACAACAAGCTCAACGGCAGGTGCCCCAGCCCTTGTTCTGCAAATGAAAATGGTCCGCATGAAGTGCATTATACTCCGGCCCCAGCACAGTCGAGAACCACTGACAGCCGGTATCCCGCAAGCTGCGCAGGAAGCCTTGATGCGCCTCTGTACCGTCCCAATGCTCCAAAAGCTCGATCCGCGTGCCGTCATCCAAGACAACCCCGCCAATGTCGATGGAGGCCGCCGTCGCATGAGTGCTCATCCGGCTGGAAGAGCCGCGCACGGGACGGCAGTTATAGCTGCCGATATGTCGAAGCTCTTTGACGCCCTGACCCAGAAACTCCTTCGCAGCAGGTTGGACACCGTGCTGTTCCCACATGGCGAGCCGGAGCGCGGTTTCGCAAGCCGTTTCCACCGCGCGCAGCCTGGACGCCCCAACTCCAGACAGGTCCACACGATTGGGAATACCGCAGCGGGTTCCCGCCTCGAGTGGTGGCATAGCCTCGAACCGCCCTGCCTGCTCCAGCACCTGAAGGCACATTGCGTCATCAGCGAGCACACGTCGCAACTTGAAATGGGTAACGGGCGTGACAGGATCAGACACCACTAATTCGCGCCACGGATTCCACTCTCGCGGCACGGGGCTACGTGGATCAGTAAACGCCCAGTAAACGCCAAACGCCACCGCGGCAAAAACCGCGATGGCGCCTATAATGCTCAGCAGTATGCGTAAAGTGGCGATAACGCCGCCTCCTTAGTAGCGATAATGCTCTGGCTTGAACGGACCGTCAGGCGACACACCGATATAAGCGGCTTGGTCTGCGTCCAGTTTCGACAGCTTCACGCCGATACGATCAAGGTGCAAACGCGCAACCTTTTCGTCCAGATGCTTGGGCAGGATGTAGACGTCATTCTTGTATTCGTCGCCTTTCATCCAAAGCTCCATCTGCGCCAACACCTGATTGGTGAACGATGCAGACATGACGAAGGACGGATGGCCAGTCGCGTTGCCAAGGTTCAACAAACGACCTTCAGAGAGCAGGATCAGACGATTGCCATTCGGCATCTCGATCATGTCCACTTGCTCTTTGATGTTGGTCCATTTGTGGTTCTTCAGCGCGGCGACCTGAATCTCGTTATCGAAGTGACCGATGTTGCCGACAATTGCCATGTCCTTCATCTCGCGCATGTGCTCGATGCGGATCACGTCCTTGTTGCCGGTGGTGGTGATGAAGATATCGGCCGAGGACACGACGTCCTCCAGCAGTACAACTTCAAAGCCGTCCATCGCCGCTTGCAGCGCGCAGATCGGGTCAACTTCGGTGACCTTCACACGGGCACCAGCACCGCGCAGCGATGCAGCAGAGCCTTTGCCCACGTCGCCGTAGCCCATGACCACAGCAACTTTGCCCGCCATCATGGTGTCAGTGGCGCGGCGGATGCCGTCAACCAGCGATTCTTTACAGCCATATTTATTGTCGAATTTCGACTTGGTGACAGAGTCGTTTACGTTGATTGCCGGGAATGGCAGTTGGCCCTTCTTCACCAGATCATACAGACGGTGAACGCCAGTCGTTGTCTCCTCGGAAACACCCTTGATCTGGTCGCGCATCTTGGTGAACCAGCCGGGGCTTGCTTCCATGCGTTTCTTGATTTGGGCCTGAATGGCGACTTCTTCCTCGGACGTTGCCACGCCAAATGCTTCACCGCCTTCAATCCGCGCACCGAGCAGGATGTAAAGCGTTGCGTCGCCGCCATCGTCAAGGATCAGGTTAGGACCTTCTGGGAACATAAAGGACTTATCGAGGTAATCCCAATGCTCTTCCAAGCTTTGACCTTTGATTGCGAAGACCGGTGTGCCACCCGCAGCGATTGCAGCAGCGGCGTGGTCTTGGGTCGAGAAGATGTTGCACGACGCCCAGCGCACATCCGCTCCAAGCGCCACTAGCGTTTCGATCAAAACAGCGGTCTGAATGGTCATGTGCAGCGAGCCGACAATGCGTGCGCCAGCCAGCGGCTTGCTTTCACCGTACTCTGTGCGCAGCGCCATCAGGCCCGGCATTTCGGTTTCAGCAATATCCAACTCTTTGCGGCCGAACGCGGCAAGGTTGATGTCTTTGACGATATAGTCGTTAGCCATTTGATACGGTCCTCATGGGAATTTGCGCTCCGCGTAACAGCTAAACGCCCCAATCTCAATGGGTCGCGCTCAGGATCAGCCTTGTCCGTAGGGCAGGGCCGCAATCAGTGCATCTGCGTCCATATCGGGGGTCCAGTTGTCACCTTGAGCCAAAGCACAGCTTGTCCCGTCAGGATTGTAATTTACGACGGTCCAAGTCCCTCCGATGCCGGAGGCCCAGACGATCGTGCCGTCTTCGGCCATCACAGCTGGTGTTTCGTCATACCAGTCTACCAGAGCAGCTTCCATCTCGTCGGTTGCCATGCAAACGACGTCTTCCTGAGCCTGAACAGACAGGGTGCTTAAAAGTAGGGCGGCAGTTGCAAAAAGCGGTTTCATCGTTTTCTCCTTCGGGGCTACAACCGTTAGAAGGTCACGAAGTTCCAAGTGATCACGAAAAGGTGGGCATCGGCATGGCAAAACAACTCAGAGCATGGCAACGCATGTTGTCCGGTCGCAGGCTTGATCTGCTGGACCCCACTCCCATGGATATCGAAATTGAAGACATCGCCCACGGGCTGGCCTTTGTTGCCCGATGGAACGGGCAAACCATGGGTGAGTTTGCCTATTCGGTCGCCGAACACTCGGTTCTGGTCGAGCGTCTCTATTCCGCTGCCAACCCAGTCGCACCGGTGAAATGGCAACTCGCCGCGCTACTGCATGACGCGCCGGAATATGTGATTGGCGATATGATTTCGCCGGTGAAAAACGCTGTTGGTCCGGGATATGCCGAACTCGACGACCGGCTGACTGCTGCGATCCACATCCGCTTTGGACTGCCAGCGGCCATTCCAGTTGCCGTGAAGAAACAGATCAAAAAAGCTGACAAGCTGTCTGCTTGGTTGGAGGCCACTCAGATCGCCGGCTTCTCGGTTGAGGAAAGCAACAAGTTTTTCGGCGCCCCCGGGGACCATGTACCGTTGCCGGAAAAACTGGTGCCACGCCCCCCGATGGAAGTGAAGGCCGAGTTTTTGCGCCGCTTTTCTGAACTGTCGGCCGCGCTATGAACATTCGCAAAGTGACTTTAGAAGACCTCGACGCGATCACCAAGATCATCAACGAAGTCGTCGCGATTGGCGGCACCACCGCATATCAGTCCTCGTTGCAACCGTCCCATTTTGACCGCTTCGTCACTCCTGAGGACAACCGAACGTTTATGCATGTCGCGGAGGTCGATGGTGTCGTCGTGGGCTTTCAATGGATGAGCCCCGACAAAAACGGCATGGGGGTGATCGCCACCTTCACAAAACCCGGAATAGCCCAACGCGGAATCGGCTCCGCGCTGTTCCAGCAAACTTTGCAATGCTGTTTGGACGCTGGGTATACCTTGCTAGACGCCACGATCCGCGGGGACAATTCCGGTGGGCTGGCCTACTACTCGAAGATGGGCTTCGAAGATCATTCGGTGACCCGTGCGGTACCGCTGGAAGATGGCACGCCTGTGGATCGCGTGCACAAACGCATGAAGCTGGGGTAACCCATGGGTTACGCTGCACCGTAGCAAGCGTTAACCGCTTTTCTTAGCTATCTGCAACTTGCCGCGATGCTGCGTTAACACAGCTTTACAGCAGGTTAGTAAAATCAGCCCGAGGCCTCTGCCGCTACGACCGATTTCAGCCATCTCACAAAGATCTTCAACGCCTCCGAACGCGCGACTGGGCGGGTCACAAGGTAGTATCCCAACGTCGAGAGAGGGGCCTCGTGGAGGCAAACGAGATTACCGCTTTTCAAATCCCGCTCCACCAAGGCGCGGCCTTGGATTGATAGCCCCGCGCCTGCCCGCGCAGCGGAAAGGACCAAAGCATTCGTCGGTAACTTGGTGATCGGAGTGCAAGACAAATCCAACCCAACCTCCTGCGCCCAGACCCGTTGCTCCAGCCGTTGCGTCTCGAACACCCAGGGCAGCGCGCACAGGTCTTTCATCGAAGACCCTTCCCCCTTCGCCGCCAACTCAGGCGCGCCAACGACAACGTAATTCGCGTTCACCAAAAGCTCGGTGTCGAGGCCAGCCCATTCCCCGTGGCCATACCGGATCGCGAGGTCGAGCCCATCGCGCCGCATGTCGACCACGGCGTAAGAAGGCTGCAAGACCAGCTCAATTTCAGGATGCTCGGTCCAGAACGCTCCGATGCGCGGCATTAGCCAGTTCTCTGCGAAAGTCGGGGTCATGCCGACAGTCAAAGGCCGGTTCTGCCGCAAAGCTCTGATATCTCGGACTCCCGATGCTATCGTGGAAAAGCCTTCGCCAAGCGACAAGGCCAACGCGCGCCCCGCATCCGTCAGCCCCATGCCGGCACCCTGACGGAAGACCAGTTCTGCCCCGAAATCCGCCTCCAGACCGCGCACATGCTGCGCGATGGCGGCGTGGGTCACGTTTAACTCCCGAGCGGCGGCTGAAAAGCTGTTATGCCGTGCAGTGGCCTCAAACGCCCGAAGCGCGGAGAGCGATGGAATGTCGTGCCAATCCATCAGAGCATTGAAAGTTGAGCTAACATGTTCAAAATTATACTGACGTGCAAATGAAAGGCAATAAGCGGATGATGACTCATCACTTCATAGAAGGACTGACACCATGTTTAGCTTGCTTTCATCGACCATCATTCGCGCAATCGAACGGCGGGCGGACTTTCCAGACCATCTGAAAGAGAACGCCGACCGTTATATCCGTAGCCCCCGCGCTCAACGCCGCGACGGCATATCCCCACACACTGAGAAGCATGGATTTAACCTTTGGTAAGCTCCGCTCTCAGCGTGCTGGACCGTGAGGCCGCCACATTTGCCCTGAAATGGGCGGCCTCACTGGTCCAGATCGCAGGATATGCGACGACCGCCTTCGGGATGACGCCGCTCAATGTCTACCTGTTCTTGGTGGGCCTGGTCGGCTGGTTCGCTGTCGGGGTCTTGTGGAAGGACCGTGCCATCATGCTGATCCACGCGGTTGCGCTTGCGGCAATGGTGACGGGACTGCTTAGCAGCTAAGCCCGGCAGCGGCTGTTGGCGTCGCCCATCCGCGGAACTCCCCTGCAGCGAAAAACAACCTGGTGCCATCTGGCCATTCCACTCGTTGCCCACCGCTCGTGCAGTTCTGCGTGGCGGTGGGTGCACGGCCTACAAGTTTGGTCATGGCGGGAATTGTCGAGTGATCTGTGCGCCCAAAGTCGATCCGCTGCGGGCGGTCTGACAACTGAACACCGCCCGCATCAAGACTGTAGGGGATTGGATCCGGAGTTGGCGCGGCCGGCGCGCAGGCGGCCAGCAGCAAAACCGCCGCCAGCGCGCGCCTCACTTCGGGGACCGCTTTGCGAGAATACGTTGCAATGTGCGGCGATGCATATTCAGCCGCCGTGCGGTTTCCGAGACATTCCGGTCGCACAGTTCATACACCCTTTGAATATGCTCCCAGCGCACGCGGTCTGCGGACATCGGGTTTTCAGGAGGCGGGGGAAGCTCGTCGCCCGTTGCCAGAAGTGCGTTGGTGACGTCATTGGCGTCGGCAGGCTTGGACAAATAGTCAGTCGCTCCGATCTTAACGGCAGCAACAGCGGTGGCGATGGCACCATAGCCTGTCAGCACAACGATTTTGGAGTCGGGCCGCCGCTCTCGCAACACCTCGACCACGTCCAACCCGTTTCCATCTTCCAGACGCAGGTCAATCACGGCATAGGCGGGGGGGCGAGCTGTGGCGATAGCCCGGCCGGCGGCAACTGTTTCAGCGGTCTCTGGCGCAAAACCACGCTTTTCCATGGCACGTGCCAATCGGCGCAGAAACGGCTCATCATCATCCACAATAAGCAGCGTGTTGTCCGCTCCGATCTCCCTCAGAGTGCTGTCACCCATGGCAAATCCCTCTCCCGCTGCCTACCGTCTGTTAGGTGTAGGTCGCAGGAGGGGGCGCGTCAAACACTACCGCGTTAATGCCGCAGTTATCACTTGGCCGCGTTTGCATAGCAGGCGACGGAGTCGGCGATCTGCTCCGGTGTTGTTTCACGGCGGAAGAACTCGACGAAACCCGTGTCCGGCATCACCAGATAGGTGAAGGTGGAGTGATCAACCAGATAGTATTCCGGATCGCCTGCCTGCTTTTTATAGTAGGTCTTGTAGGCCTGCGACGCGGCTTTCACCTGAGCCTGCGTGCCTGTCAGCCCAATCATCTTCGGGTGCATAACGTCGGTGAATTCGGCGACGACCTCGGGCGTGTCGCGTTCCGGGTCGATCGAAATGAACAGAGCATTTGCGTCGATGCCGCGTTCTTCCAGCAAATCCAGCGCTTCTGCATTGCGCGCAGAGTCCAGCGGGCAGACATCCGGACAGAACGTATAGCCGAAATACACAAGCGTCGGAGAGGTAATGACGTCCTTGTCGGTCACGGTTTCGCCGGATTCGCTTACTAGCTCGAACGCCCCGCCAATATCGCCACCCGCCACGACCGAGCTTGCGCACGGGTTCTGTTCCCCGCCGGACTGCCCGTTCAGCATCACATAAGCGGCCGTCCCACCCAGCATTGCGACCACAAGAGTCAACGCCGTCGTCGCGTAAATTTTGTTCATGGAGTCGCTCCGTGGGCAGTTCAAAGACACCCAGTTGATCCGTTATCCCCACCCTTGTATCAATCGGTCATTATGACGCTATCAGTCACATTTCCGCGATGTTAAACACCTCGCTTGGCCTCAGCCCGAACGAAGCCCTTGGCGGCGTTGTCAGGCTTCGCACCCTTATCATTCTGAGGTGGTTGGCGGTCTCTGGGCAGATCGGCGCAATTCTGGTTGCGCGCTACTATCTGGACCTGAAGATCGAAATGGGGCTGTGCCTTATGGCAATCGGGGCGTCGGTCATCACCAATCTTGTGGCCATTTTCGTGTACCCCGAGAACCATCGCCTGCCCGAACGCGAGGTGCTGATCACCCTGCTGTTCGACTTGAGCCAGCTTGCATTCTTGCTGTATCTAACCGGAGGTCTGAACAACCCCTTCGCGCTGCTGATCCTTGCCCCCGTTACCGTGTCGGCCATGACCATGCGAGCAAGGTCCACGTTTTTTCTGGGCGGGCTGGCTGTCGTGCTCGTCACGTTGCTGGCAAATTTCTACCTGCCACTGCGGAGCGACTTAGGATTTGTTCTGCGCATGCCGCAACTGTTTGTGGTGGGCTTTTGGGTCGCCATGGTGATCGGCATTGGGTTTCTAGGGATCTATGCGGCCCGCGTCACCGCTGAAACGACCTCAATGAGCAAGGCACTTCTCGCCACGCAAATGGCCCTGTCACGAGAGCAAAAACTGACCGATCTGGGCGGGGTGATCGCCGCTGCGGCTCATGAACTTGGCACCCCCTTGGCAACAATCAAACTGGTTAGCGCAGAGCTGCTGGATGAATTAGAGGATCCGCAAATGCGCGAGGATGCGGAACTGATCCGTGATCAGGCAGACCGCTGCCGCGATATTCTGCATTCGATGGGCCGTGCCGGAAAGGACGACCTGCATCTGCACACCGCACCGCTGAGTTCGGTCATCCGCGAAGCGGCAGAACCACACGCCAACCGAGGAAAGGCTTTACACTTTCAGTTCGGTGCAAAATCCGGCACGTCTGGGAAAACGCCAAGCATCTACCGCCGCCCCGAGGTCATTCACGGAATACGCAACCTGATACAAAATGCAGTCGACTTTGCGGCCTCACAAGTCTGGGTGGAGGCCAAGTGGTCCGATGGGCGCGTTGTTGTGCGGGTTTTTGATGATGGCCCCGGCTACCCGCCGCACCTGCTGGGGCGTATCGGTGACCCGTTTCTAAAGCGCGGCCGCAAGCGGGAAAAAGATGCCTCTCGGCCTGAATACGAGGGCATGGGGCTGGGGCTGTTCATTGCAAAGACGCTGCTGGAGCGCTCAGGCGCCACGGTGAGTTTTGCCAATGGCGCAGGCCGCGACAGGGACCCGACAGCGCCCCGACTTGGTGCCATTGCGGAGGTGATTTGGCCAATTGCCGTGATCACGGAGCCACGCGACGGCACCTCAAGACCCTTGGGCGAGAACAAACCCATCGAGATTTAATCAAGCTTTAAGGAATCTGCGCTCTGCTCGTTGACGAACCGATGTCAGCATCAAGGACGGCTCAGATGACAGATCTCCTGTTCGAATTGGCGGCAACGCTAGGGCTAGGCGCCCTTCTTGGGGCTGCAATGCACTTTTCTTGGGTGAGTTATCGCGCTGTCCCCCGCGGCACTGCCTCCAACCAGCTCGAATTTCGCTTCGAAAATCGAGAGCTTATCGGGGCCTGTCCTAGGGCGCGACGCTCTCTCAGCCTCGAAGATCTGGACGAGGACATTTACCATCAGCTTATTGACCGCCTGTCGCGTATCTTCCCCGATCTGCAAAGACGACTGGACGGTTCAACCTCACATCATGCCAGCTTCTCACTGAGCGAAGTTACGCAAAACGGCCCCGCCTTGCTTGAGGTTGAGACCCACGGAAGCTCGCTCAATCTTCGCCTGTCCGGTATTGACGCGCCACTATCGCATAAAGTGCTGGTAGACAGCGACCAAGCATCTGCTGTTGCCGCCGAGTTGGCGGTGCTGCGCGCAAGCGTCGACAATGCGCCTTACCTGTCGTGGCGCGAAACAGCGGACGGATCGGTGGATTGGGTCAACAAGGCCTATCGCACCACAATCGAGAATGCCGACATCCCACACAGCGACAGCACATGGCCACCGGCACAGCTATTTCATGGCGGCCCAATCACTGCTGCAGGCGACACACCACAGCCGAAGCGATCGGCCTTGGCGATGAAATCGGGTGCGAGAAAAGTATACGAGATCGTACGGTTTGGCAGTGGGAATGGGACATTGAACTTCGCCATAGATGTTGGCGCGACGGTCAAAGCCGAGGAGTCGTTGCGCCAGTTTGTACAAACGCTAACGCAAACTTTCGCCGCTTTGCCCATCGGTCTTGCGATCTTTGACCGGTCCCGCTCCTTGGTGATGTTCAACCCCGCCCTGATGGAACTGACCAATCTAGACCCGAGCTGGCTCAGCTCGCGGCCGACCCTTTACGATATGGTCAACCAATTGCGCGAAACCCGCATGTTGCCAGAGCGCCGCGATTTCGCGGACTGGCGCAAGAAAATCACCGAACTTGAGAAATCCGCAGCTGACGGCACCTATTGCGAAACATGGAACTTGCCCAGCGGCCAAACTTACCGCGTCACTGGTAGACCTCATCCGGAGGGCGCGGTGGCGTTCTTGCTCGAAGATATCACCGCAGAGATCACCCTGACCCGAAAGTTCCGCCGTGAACTATCGATGAACCAGACCTTGCTCGACCATTTGCCCGAAGCCTTGGCGGTGTTTGGCGAAGATGGCGTTATCACCATGACCAATGCCGCCTATGACGAGCTTTGGGGCACAGATCCTGAGGATCCGATCAGCCAGCTGACCATCACGGATGCGACACGTCTTTGGCAGACGAAAAGCGCGCCGAACCCGATATGGGGCGACGCGCGGGATTTTGTAAGCCAACGGGGGGATCGCAGCGAATGGAGCGATACTGCAACCTTGATGAATGGCCGTGTGGTGACCTGCAGATTCCAACCGCTTGCAGGAGGGGCGACTCTTGTGGGGTTCATGCCAGCTCACCAAGGTACTATGCCACCAGCGCATTCGGCTCAGCTCGCCGCGGTTTCTTCCTGATCAACGCTTGAAGGCAGGTCTCTTTGGCGTAAGACTACGCCATATGACACCATCCGCGACAGCTTCAGATACAACCGGCGACGGCCTTCAGATCTGGTCCACAGAATTGGCCGATCCGGACGCCACGACCCACTTGGCGCGGGCCTTTTCGACGCTTGCTAGATCGGGAATGTGTATCCTTCTGGAAGGCCCCGTGGGAGCAGGAAAAAGCTTCTTCGCGCGTGCCCTGATCCAGACTTTGATGGCGAAAAACGGCGGGCTGGAGGATGTACCTTCCCCCACATTTACGCTGGTGCAATCCTACGAGCTTGGACAGCTGGATGTCTGGCACGCGGATCTTTACAGGCTGACCAGTTCTGACGAACTGATTGAGCTAGGGTTGGACGACGCCTTTGAAACAGCCCTGTGCCTGATCGAGTGGCCAGAGAGGCTTGGCGACCTGCGCCCCGAACACGCCATCGAGCTGACGCTTACCCCGGATCTACACGACCTCACGCTTCGCCACGCACAGATCACGGCGCCGGTCGAGACAATAAACAGCCTGAAAAAGGCGATGGAGAGCAGCTGAATGACCCAACCACGGAGTGAATTGGCCGACATCTTTCTGGCCTCGACCGACTGGAACGGAGCGACTCGCGTCCCTTTGGCTGGCGACGCCTCCAACCGAAAGTACGACCGTGTCCATCTGACCGAAAAGCCGCCGGCAGTGCTGATGGACGCCCCACCGGAAAAGGGCGAGGACGTGCGCCCGTTTGTTTTGATTGCCCGTCACTTGACTGGTCTCGGATTGAGTGCACCGACCATATATGCCGAGGACACATCCAACGGCTTTCTGCTGATCGAAGACTTGGGAGACGATCTGTTCGCCCGCGTTTTAGAGATGAAACCAGACCTTGAAGCGGAGCTTTATCGCGCCGCCATTGACGCCTTGATCGTGGCACAACAGGCCACGCCACCCGCAGCGCTTTCGGCCTATGACGCTGACGCCATGGCGACAACTGCGATGCTACTTGCGGACTGGTATCTACCAAACGGGACAGGCAGCGAAACACCTGCCAGCCTACGGAAACGCTACGCCGAACTGGTACACGGAATGCTGTCGCGCATTGCAGACGGACCGGGCGTTTTGGTGCAACGGGACTACCACGCAGAAAACTTGCTTTGGCTACCGGGTCGTGCGGGCGCGGGGCGGGTTGGGCTGTTGGATTTTCAAGACGCGATGCTGGGCCATCCCGCCTATGATCTGGCGTCGTTGCTGAAAGATGCGCGGCGTGATGTTGCTGCGGATGTTCAGCGGGATATGCTCGCTTATTACATCGACAGAACCGGCGCAGAAACAGCAGATTTTTCTGCAGCCTATGCGACGTGCTCTGCCCAGAGAAACCTGCGGATACTAGGGGTTTTTGCGCGTCTCTGTGTGCGGGACGGCAAGCCGAGCTACCCCGACCTGATGCCGCGTGTCTGGGGGAATTTGATGGATGATCTAAAGCATCCTGCACTTTCTGACCTGCGAGCATTCATCATGGCCAACGTCCCCGCACCTGACGCTACGATTATCAAACGCATCAAGGCAGCAGCCAATGGGTGACCCAACAGCCGCAATGATTTTTGCCGCCGGCTTTGGCACGCGCATGGGAGCATTGACGAAGGACAGGCCGAAACCACTGATTGAAGTTGCGGGCAGACCACTTCTGGACCATGCGCTTAAGTTGACCCGCGATGCTAATCTACGGTGTGTGGTCAATGCGCACTACAAGGCGGAAATGGTGGAAACGCATCTGACAGGCTGGCCTGACGTCTCGCTCCAGATAGAACGCCCAGAGATTTTGGACACAGGCGGCGGGCTGAAAGCGGCCTTGGCAGAGCTCGGCACAGACCCTGTTTTCACGCTGAACTCAGACGCGGTGTGGGCAGGGCCAAACCCGCTGGACTGTCTTCGCGATGCTTGGCGTCCTTACGAGATGGGTGCGCTGTTATTGTTGGTGCCGATAGACCGGATGATTGGCTACACCCGCACCGGAAATTTCGCCGCCGATGCACAGGGCCGACTAACTCGCGACACCAGCGGGATGGTCTATTCGGGCGCTCAACTTCTGCATACGGACGGGCTTGCGGCCATTGACGAGGCCAGCTTCTCGCTCAATCTGTTGTGGGACCAGTTGTTGCCAGAAGGGCAACTGTTCGGGGTCGAGTATCCCGGTTTTCTGGCAGATGTAGGAACACCTGACGGCATAGTGCTGGCCGAACGAATGCTGGAGCAGTATCCGAATGTTTGACCCTAACAACGGCAAACCACGCGTTTTCGCCCTATCTCCAGGCGTGGATTTCCCCGCTGCCCTTGTCGCGGGTCTGCAGGAGCTTATGGCTGGCCATGCCCCACACGACATGGCGCGGGTCGAGCTTTTTGTGAACACTGCGCGCATGAGACGTCGTATTCAGGAGTTGTTTTCCCGCGGCGGCGCCAGTTTTTTACCCAAATTGCGGCTTGTCACTGATTTAGGCGAGAACGAGGTGTTTGCCGATCTGCCCGACACCGCCAACCCACTTGCTCGCCGCCTTGAGATTGCACAACTGGTGCGCAAGTTAATCGAGAGAGAGCCGGATATCGCGGCACGGGCGCATACATTTGATCTGGCCGACAGCCTTGCTTCGTTGATGGAGGAAATGCAAAGCGAGGGCGTTCATCCCGATGCTTTGGCGCAATTGGACGTTGCGGATCATTCCGCCCACTGGGCGCGCAGCCAGAAATTTCTGGAGCTTGTCACGCACTTCTTTGCCACAGACGCCCCCCTGAACGCCGAGGCGCGGCAACGGATCGTTGTTTCCCGCCTGATCAAGCGTTGGGAGGTGTCCCCCCCCGAACATCCTGTGATCATCGCAGGTTCGACCGGATCGCGTGGCACGACACGGCTGCTGATGGAAGCAGTCGCGAGGCTGCCACAAGGCGCACTAATTCTACCCGGATTCGACACTATTATGCCCGAAAAGGTCTGGGATCAGCTCGATGACGAAATGACAAGCGAGGACCATCCGCAGTATCGTTTCCACGCACTGCTGCGCGCGTTGGATATCCCTGCGGACAAAGTTCCGCTTTGGATAACAACCGCCCCCGCACAAGCTGATCGCAACGCGCTTGTGTCCCTGGCGTTGCGCCCTGCCCCAGTTACGGACGACTGGCTTCTGGAAGGCCCTGATCTAGAGAATTTGGCGGCCGCAACCGAAGCCGTCACCTTGATCGAAGCCCCCACTGCTCGGGCCGAGGCGCTTGCCATCTCACTGCGACTACGTAAAGCCGCTGAAGACGGACAAAGCGCAGCGCTCATCTCGCCAGACAGAACACTGACGCGGCAGGTCACGGCTGCTTTACAACGCTGGGGAATAGAACCGGACGACAGCGCGGGCATTCCGTTGCCACAAACCCCGAGCGGCCGGATCTTGCGACAAACGGCAGACCTGATGGGGCGAAAGCTGCCATCGGATAAATTGCTGGCGCTGCTGAAGCACCCGCTCGTAGCGCGTGAAGATCGGGGGGATCACCTCAAGCGTACCCGCGATTTGGAACTGAAGCTTTTGCGCGGCGGGCCCCCTTTTCCGACGCGTCGAGAGGTTGAGGTTTGGGCGGCAAAGCGCGAATCTGACACCGAGACGCATGTATGGGTCTCTTGGCTTTGGGACATTCTGGACGCCTTGGCATCTTGCGCCTCTGCGCCTTTGCCTGACCTTCTGGAGCAGCACATCGCTTTAACCGAAAAGCTATGCGCAGGGCCGGGAAAAAGCGATGCGGGCACATTGTGGAACAAGCCGTCAGGCGAAGAGGCCGCGAAGGCCGTCAGCAATCTGCGCGAGGCCGCAGCGGCTGGTGGGGAAATGGCGTGCGCCGATTATAGCGATTTGATGCATTTCGTCCTGAACCAGCACGAGGTTCGCGATCCGAACGCACCCCATGCCGGTATTATGATCTGGGGTACTCTGGAAGCACGCGTTCAAGGCGCGGATCTGGTGATCCTCGCAGGTCTCAATGATGGAATTTGGCCAGAACTGCCTGGGCCCGACCCGTGGCTCAATCGACAAATGCGACGCGACGCTGGGCTGCTTTTGCCAGATCGGCGTATCGGGCTCTCTGCACATGATTTCCAGCAGGCGATTGCAGCACCCGAAGTTTGGCTGACCCGATCCAAACGCGACGCCGAGGCTGAAACCGTTCAATCGCGCTGGATCAACCGTTTGACCAATCTGCTGAACGGATTGGACGGCAGCGGTGCCCCAGCTTTGAAAGCAATGCGCGAACGCGGCGATGATTGGGTCAAGCTTGCCATGACGCTTGATCTGCCGCGAGACCAGGTGATGCCCGCCCAGCGGCCCTCACCGGTGCCACCTGTGCACGCGCGCCCGAAATCGCTGCCGGTGACGCAGATTGAAACCCTGATCCGCGACCCCTACGCCGTTTACGCCCGCTACGTCCTGCGCCTGCGCCCGCTGGATCCACTACACGCCACGGCAGATGCGCCGTTGCGGGGTTTGGCGCTGCACGACGTGCTTGAGCGGTTCATCAAAGACACCGCGACGCACCTGCCGGACGACGCTGTGCAACTCCTGACGGATTTGGCCGACGAGGTTTTTGCCACGACAGTGCCATGGCCCGCGACCCGCGCCATGTGGAAGGCCAAGCTGGCACGCGTGGCTCCGTGGTTTGTCGACACGGAGCATACGCGCCGCCAATACGCCCGCCCCTTGCGGCAGGAAGAGAAAGGCGCTGTCGCGCTGGACGGGATCGACTTCACGCTGGAGGGCCGTGCCGACCGGATCGACGAGGCAACCGATGGCGCATTGTTCCTGTATGATTACAAGACCGGATCGCTTCCGACAAAACCCCAACGAGAGCATTTCAATAAACAGTTGCCGCTGCTGGCAGCGATAGCCGATCGCGGCGGATTCAAAGGTTTGACAGGGCGCAAAGTGATCGGCGCAGATTATCTGGGATTGGGGTCCGACCCCAATCAAGAGGGCGACCGGTTCGAGTTTGGCGATCTGGACAAGGTCTGGGACGAACTTGTGGCGTTGATTAGCGCTTATTTAGACCCTGATAAGGGGTTTTCTTCCCGTCGTGCTGTTTTCGAGGCCCGGTGGGAACAGAACTACGATCACCTTGCCCGTTTCGGTGAATGGGATGAGACAGACGATGCGGTGCGCATGGAGGTGGGTCAATGAAGCGTGACGCCGCCACTTTGGCGCAGGTCTCTGCGTCGAACCCGAAAATGTCCACGTGGCTGGCTGCAAACGCAGGGTCTGGCAAGACGCGGGTGCTGACCGATCGCGTCGCACGGCTGTTGTTGGATGGCGTCCCGCCGGAGAAAATTCTGTGTCTAACATATACGAAAGCGGCCGCCTCCGAGATGCAGAACCGCCTGTTCCAGCGACTTGGGGACTGGGCAATGATGCCCGATGCCAAACTTCGTGATAGCCTGACAGCCTTGGGCGCATCAAACATTGCGCCCGCAGTTTTGTCCGACGCGCGGCGTTTGTTTGCCAAAGCAATTGAGACCCCAGGCGGATTGAAGATCCAAACAATCCACTCTTTCTGCGCCTCGTTGCTGCGACGCTTCCCGCTGGAAGCTGGCGTTTCGCCCGCATTCACCGAAATGGACGATCGCGCAGCGAAGACATTGCGGGAAGACGTGATGGACGAGATCGCCATCGAAGCCCCAGACGCGATGGCCGCGCTGGCGAGCCATTTCACAGGGGCGGAACTGGACGGCTTCTTGCAGGAAGTTCTGGGCCGGAAGGAGATATTCGCTCAGGACGCCACTGAGGACGAATTGCGTGAGGCAGGCGGTCTACCCACGGGTGTGGACGAGGCGATGATACTTGAGACAGTCTTCCACGGGGCCGAAGCAGAACTCTTGCGCGATGTCGCTACTGTGCTTCAGGGCTGCATAGGCAAATCAGATGTTCAACTAGGTGAGAGTTTGGCATTGCTGGACTGCTCCACCCCCAACTTGTTCTTGATAGCGCAGCTCGAAAAATTGTTCCTTACTGCGAAAGGGAAATCTGCCGGCCATCCGCGAACGTACCCCCCCACCAAAGACGCGAAGCAAGCACTCGGCGCCTTGTTAGACCCTTTTGATGCCTTGAGATTGCGCATCTCCGAGGCCCGCCCGATGCGGCAAGCATTGGACGCGCATCGCCGCAACCTGGCGCTTCATCAGTTCGCGCGGGCCTATTTGCCACGGCTAGAGGCGCATAAGCAGGCACGCGCCTGGCTAGACTTTGACGACCTGATCCTGAAGGCCCGCGCCCTGCTTACCGACCCGAATGTTGCTGCTTGGGTGCTGTTCAGGCTTGATGGTGGAATTGACCACATATTAGTGGACGAAGCTCAAGACACGGCCCCGCGCCAATGGGATGTTGTTCGGTTGCTGGCGCATGAGTTTACAGCCGGCCGAGGTGCGCGGGCGGATACGGACCGTACGATCTTCGTGGTCGGGGATCAGAAGCAATCGATCTACTCCTTCCAAGGGGCCGACCCGGATGCGTTCGAAGCGATGCGGGCCCATTTTGACGAGTCTTTATCGGCAATCGGCCAACCGTTGCAGAGACAGGATTTGCTACATTCCTTCAGGTCGTCCAAGGCGGTTCTGGATCTGGTAGATGCCAGCTTCACCGGCGATCTGAAGCGCGGGATGGGAGATCGCGTTGAGCATGTCGCGTTCAAGGAAGACCTGCCCGGGCGAGTGGACCTGTGGGACTGGGTCGACGAGACCGAGAAAGCCGAAAAGAAAGATTGGTTCGACCCCGTTGATACCGTGGGGGATGACCATCACTCGGTCATACTTGCCCGCCAGATTGCCGCCACCATCAAAGATCGACTGCTTCACGGCCAGATCACCGAGATCAAGCGAGAGGATGGACGGGACGTCGAAAAGACACGCCGGATTGAAGCTGGCGACTTCCTGATCCTAGTGCAGCGTAGATCGACCCTATTCCACGAGATCATTCGTGCGTGTAAGGATGCGGGCCTGCCGATGGCCGGAGCCGATCGGCTGCGAATTGGCGCAGAGCTTGGCGTGAAAGACTTGACCGCTTTGATGCGCTATCTCGCGACGCCAGAGGATGATCTTTCGCTTGCCGCGGTCCTGCGCTCCCCGCTTTGCGGCCTTTCTGAAGCGGAGCTGTTCGACTTGGCCCATGGCCGCGCCAACTACCTAAGAGCCGCACTTGAAGATCAAAAAGCACGTTTCGGTTCCGTCTATGACATGCTCAAAGACCTGCGCGACAACGCCGACTATCTTCGGCCCTATGATTTGCTGGAGCGGGCCCTGACCCGCCACAATGGACGTGAGAAGCTCTTGGCGCGGCTTGGCATGGAAGCGGACGAAGGCATTGCTGCACTGCTTGATCAGGCAATGGCGTATGAGCGCGCGGATATTCCATCGCTGACGGGATTTCTGGAATGGCTGGCCCGCGACGAAGTCACGATCAAACGCCAAATGGACAGCGCCGGAGACGCGATCCGGGTGATGACGGTACACGGGGCCAAGGGGTTGGAAGCACCGATTGTTATTCTGCCGGATACAGGGCAGGTACGGAACTCGGTGCGTGATGACGTTCTGGACCGAAATGGCGTGGCGCTATGGAAGGCCAAATCCGAAGACCTGCCACCAGTTCAGATCGACTTGACACACGACATCAAAACCCGCCAGCTCGAAGAACGGATGCGGCTCCTCTACGTTGCTATGACCCGCGCTGAAAGTTGGCTGATCGTGTGCGGTGCGGGCAAGCCGGCCAAGCTTGAGGACGGCGGCTGGTATGCTGTCGCGGAGGCCGGTATGGCGGCCATGGGAGCGACTGGCGGCCGGCTAGAACATCTGCAATGGCCAGATGATTTACCCCGACGCGACGCCAAAGCACCACAAGTCCGGGACGCTTTGCCGGAATGGGCGGAAACCGAAGCCGCCGCGCCAGTTGCCGCGACTGAACCATTATCGCCCTCGAAATTCGATGGCCCTAAAGCGCTCGCGGATCCCAGTGGCATGGCCTTGTCGGAAGACGACGCCAAAACCCGCGGCACTGCATTGCATAGATTGCTGGAGCATTTGCCCGGCGCGGCCGACCCAGTCGGGTTGGCGAACCGGCTTGGGCGCTATGGCCCGAATAACGAAGATCTACTGCCATTGGCGCAGGCCGTCCTAAGCGAGCCTTCGCTGGCCCACGTTTTCGCAAAGGGCACGCTGGCAGAAATCACATTGACGGCGAAATTGCCCTCGATTGGCGGGCGGGCGGTGTTGGGGACGGTTGATCGCCTGATCATCGACCGAGACCGAATCCTCGCGGTCGATTTCAAGTCCAACACTGTCGTCCCAAGCGCGCCAGAGAAAACACCGTCGGGCCTTCTCGCTCAGATGGGGGCCTATCTGGAAATGCTTGAGCAGCTATATCCGGAGAAAACCGTAGACGTAGCAGTCCTTTGGACCCAAACGGCGCAACTTTCTGTCCTACCGCACGACATCGTGAGGCGCGCACTGGTCGCAGCCCATACATCTTGACGCCATCGGCTGGGGTACCTACGTTCCAACCAACATAAATCAGACCCATTTGGAGGGCTAAACATGGCCACCGTCGCAGCAACTGATGCAACATTTGACGCCGAAGTACGCAACTCTGACATCCCCGTCATGGTTGATTTTTGGGCAGAATGGTGCGGTCCTTGCAAACAGATCGGCCCAGCTTTGGAAGAGCTGTCCGCTGAATACGAAGGCAAAGTTAAAATCGTTAAGGTGAACATTGACGAGAACCCGAATGCCGCCGCAGCCGTTGGCGTGCGCTCCATTCCTGCTCTGTTCATGTTCAAGGACGGCGAAGTCGTATCCAACCGCGTTGGCGCTGCTCCGAAATCCGCATTCGAAGGCTGGATCAAAGAGACCGTCTAATTCGGAAGCGGCATTGAATTCAGAAAGGGCGCGGTCGACCGGCTGCGCCCTTTTTCTTTGCCCTGAGGATATGCGAACCCCTCTAAGTTTGCTCATTATTTAGGCATATTGCCATTAGTTGCGGCAGATAATGGGCCAAACTCTGCCAACCTGCCCTTAGCTGTGATCCAACAGCAGGATTGGAAACCATATGCTGGAGGCGGCGATCCTACACACCGCCAACCCCGAACCGCACGAAAGTGTCCCACGTCAACCGCGCGCCGTTGGTGCGGGGCAGGTTTCTGTGCGCGCGAGCGAGACGGGCCAAACGCGGCTTGCCAACCTGCGCCAATCGGGCTCCCTCAAATTGGTGTTCCCGCAAACCCACCGGCCGGATGCCGAGGCGATCATTGTCAACACTGCGGGCGGCATCACAGGTGGCGACCGGTTCGAAGTTTCTGCCGATGTCGGGGCTGGCGCAACGCTCACCCTGACCACTCAGGCAGCGGAGCGCGCCTACAAAGCCCAGACCGGCGAGGTCGGGCGCGTAAAAACTCGACTAACCGTTGCCGAAGACGCCCAACTGAACTGGCTTCCACAAGAGATGATTCTGTTCGACAACAGTGCGCTGTGTCGTCGTCTGGATATCGCCCTCGCGAGCAGGGCCCGACTGCTGATGGTGGAGCCATTAGTGTTCGGTCGCGCAGCGATGAAAGAGACTCTAACTCAAGTGAATTTCGACGATCGCATCCAAATAAATCGCGGCGGTCGCGCGATTTATTTGGACGGAATGCGCCTCTTAGGAGACGCGGCTGCCCATCTCGCCCGCCCCGCTATTGCCAACGGCGCGGGAGCGATGGCGACCCTTGTCATGGTATCGCCCGACGCCGCACCGAAACTTGATGCGATCCGTGCCCTGCTTCCGAAGACAGCCGGCGCCAGCATGATTGCAGAGGATGTATTGGTACTGCGCCTGCTCGCCAGCGACAGCTTTGAGATGCGTCGCAGTTTGGTCCCTGTGCTGGATCTGTTGACGCACAACACTCTTCCCACGTCATGGAGACTTTGACTTATGCAACTGACCCCCCGTGAAAAGGACAAATTGCTGGTGGCCATGGCCGCCGAAGTTGCGCGTAAACGCCTCGCACGCGGTGTGAAACTGAACCACCCCGAAGCGATTGCACTGATCACCGACGCAGTTGTCGAAGGTGCACGGGACGGGCGGTCTGTTGCAGACATGATGGAAGCGGGCGGTCAGGTGATTACCCGCGAGCAATGCATGGACGGTATCGCCGAGATGATCCACGAAGTGCAGGTTGAAGCCACGTTTCCGGACGGCACCAAGCTGGTCACCGTCCACAACCCTATCCGCTAAGGAAGTTCAGATGATCCCCGGAGAATTGTTCCCTGCCGACGGCACTTTAACCCTAAACGCGGGCAAAGAGGCTATAACCCTGATGGTTGCGAACACCGGCGACCGGCCCGTTCAGGTCGGAAGCCACTACCACTTTGCGGAAAGCAACCCGTCACTTGAATTCGACCGCGACGCGGCACACGGCACACGGCTGGACATCGCGGCAGGCACCGCCGTGCGGTTCGAACCGGGGCAGCGGCGCGAGGTGGATCTCATCCCGATCGGCGGCGAGCGCCGCATCTTTGGCTTCAACAGTCAAGTTATGGGGGATTTGTGATGGGAAAAAACGCAACGCCGCTCGATCACTGGCAAAACGCCCTCCAGCTCGGAATGATGACCATGGAAGCGAATGCGGTCATCGGCATGCGCATTTGGGGTATGGCCGGATTCTGGGCCGTCACCGACAGCGAAAACCAACGCATGATTAGCGAGAAAGCCGAGGCCGCGAAGCAAGGCATGATGGCTGCAGGTTTGGCCACCATGAAAGGGCAGCGGCCAGATCAAGTTCTTGCCGCCGCAATCAAACCAGTTCGACGCAAGACACGCGCCAATTCGAAACGCCTCGCGAAACGCGGCCCGAAGCTGCGCTAGAAGAGAAGGACACCTATGCCCCGCGAAATCTCCCGCGCCCAATATGCGGCGATGTATGGCCCGACCACCGGCGACAAGCTGCGGTTGGCGGATACCGACTTGATAATCGAAGTCGAACGCGACCTGACCACCTATGGTGAAGAGGTCAAATTCGGCGGTGGCAAGGTGATCCGCGACGGTATGGGCCAGTCTCAGGTGACCCGCGCCGGCGGCGCCGTGGATACGGTCATCACCAATGCACTCATCGTGGACCATTCGGGCATCTACAAGGCCGACGTAGCGCTGAAGGACGGCTTGATCCACGCCATCGGCAAGGCAGGTAACCCTGATACCCAGTCCGGCGTCGACATCATCGTGGGTCCCGGAACAGAAGTGATAGCTGGCGAAGGCCGCATTCTGACGGCAGGCGGTATGGACAGCCACATCCACTTTATTTGCCCGCAGCAGATGGAAGACTCGCTGCATTCTGGCGTGACAACCTGCTTTGGCGGCGGCACCGGACCCGCCCACGGCACATTGGCCACCACTTGCACACCCGGGCCGTGGCATATCGGACGTATGCTGCAAGCCTTTGACGGCATTCCGATGAATATCGGTTTGTCAGGCAAGGGCAACGCAAGCAAACCTGATGCGCTGATCGAAATGGTCGAAGGCGGCGCCTGCTCGTTGAAGTTGCACGAGGATTGGGGCACCACCCCCGCCGCCATTGACTGCTGCCTGTCGGTGGCGGACGACATGGATGTGCAGGTGATGATCCACACCGATACCCTGAACGAGAGCGGTTTTGTGGAGCATACAGTCGCCGCAATGAAAGGGCGCACCATCCATGCATTCCACACGGAAGGCGCGGGGGGCGGGCATGCGCCCGACATCATAAAGGTCTGCGGCGAAGAATATGTGCTGCCATCCTCCACCAACCCGACACGGCCGTTCACCGTGAACACGCTGGAGGAGCATCTGGACATGTTGATGGTGTGCCACCACCTCGACAAATCCATTCCAGAGGACATCGCATTTGCCGAAAGCCGCATCCGGCGCGAAACCATCGCGGCAGAGGATATTTTGCACGATATGGGAGCATTCTCGATCATCGCCTCGGACAGTCAAGCCATGGGCCGCGTGGGTGAGGTGCTGGTCCGCACTTGGCAAACCGCCGACAAGATGAAGAAACAGCGCGGGCGATTGACCGAGGAGACAGGCGACAACGACAACTTCCGTGTGCGCCGCTACATCGCCAAATACACGATCAACCCTGCGATTGCCCAAGGTGTCGGTCACGTCCTTGGCAGCATTGCGGTGGGCAAACGAGCCGATCTGGCATTGTGGAGCCCTGCCTTCTTCGGGGTAAAACCTGAAATGGTTTTGATGGCCGGAACAATCGTGGTTGCGCAGATGGGTGACCCAAACGCTTCGATCCCGACGCCGCAACCGGTCTATACGCGGCCAATGTTCGGCGCTTACGGTCGGTCGCTGGAGCAGTCCTCGGTCACCTTTGTATCTGGTGCGGCCCATGCGGCAGACATCGCAGGACAGCTTGGGCTGGCCAAGCAAACAATCGCGGTGAAAAACACCCGCAATATTGGCAAGTCCGACATGGTGCTGAACGACGCGCTGCCGCAGATAGAGGTGCACCCAGAAACCTACGAGGTTCGGGCAGACGGCGTCTTGCTTACGTGTCAGCCCGCCGAAAGCCTACCGATGGCGCAGCGCTATTTCATGTTTTGAGGGTACCATGTCCGAACTCGCACTTGCTCAGACGCTACACCGCAAGGGGCACTGGTCCGGCACGGCGGAGCAATGCACGCTTGATTACGCCAGCCGGTTCTTGCGCCGCAAACGCCTGACAACGGACGCAGGAGTCCCGTTCCTTGTCGACCTGCCGCACACCACATCATTAGATGACGGAGATGCGTTGGAACTGGAGAACGACCACTTGGTCGAAATCGTAGCTGCGACTGAAAGCTTACTGTCAGTTTCAGGCTCTAACCTTGCGCAATTGGCTTGGCATATAGGCAATCGCCATACGCCCTGTCAGGTCGAAACTGACCGCATTTTGATCCAGAACGATCCCGTAATTCGCCACATGCTGGAGCATCTTGACGCGCAGATCGAAGACGTCACCGCCGCATTCACGCCTGAAGGTGGGGCTTACGGCCACGGACGCACGCATTCACACGAACACGGCGCTACGGCACATGACCACTAGCGCCAAAATTCTGACCCTAACACAGTGGTTTTCGCCAAGTTACCCGATAGGCGCATTCGCCTATTCGCACGGGTTGGAAACCGCGATTCACAGCGGTGAAGTCGCTTGCGCGTCCAGTTTGAAAGCGTGGCTCTCAGATGTGCTGGAACACGGGAGCGGGCGCACAGACTGCATCCTGCTGCGGGCGTCATATTCCTGTGAGACCAATGACGAACTGCAAATCGTGGACGACACAGCCCGTGCCTTCGCCGCTTCAAAAGAACGCGTTCAGGAGGCATTTCTGATGGGCCAGGCATTTGGCAAAACCACCGCCGCGATCTGGGGCGGCGATGTCCCCGACCAAACCAACGCTGTCGCCGTTGGGGCTGCCGCGCGTCGCGAAGGTCTCCCTGTCGACCTGACGGCGGCGATGTACCTTCAGTCTTTCACGAGCAACCTTGTGTCCGCAGCCGTGCGACTGGTTCCGTTGGGTCAAACCGAAGGGCAGTCTGTTCTGGCGGAACTGACCCCACTTTGCGACGCCCTTGCGGCCAGCACTGAATCTGCGACGCTTGACGACCTGCACAGCACCGCCTTTTTGTCGGACATAGCGTCGATGAGGCACGAGACACTGCAACCAAGGATCTTTCGCACATGAGCACGATGAATGGCCCCCTGCGTGTTGGTATCGGTGGCCCTGTTGGCGCAGGCAAGACCACGCTAACGGCAGCGGTTGCCAAAGCACTGCACCCGCAAGTGTCACTTGGGGTGATCACCAACGATATTTATACGCAAGAGGATGCCGAAGCGCTTATGCGGATGCAAATCCTGCCCGGCGACCGGATTATCGGTGTAGAAACAGGCGGCTGCCCACATACAGCAATCCGCGAGGACGCCTCGATCAACCTCGCCGCAATTGCCGAGATGGAACGCCGTCATGCCGACCTGGAATTGGTGCTGATCGAAAGCGGTGGCGACAATCTGTCGGCGACCTTTAGTCCCGAATTGGCGGATTTGACGATCTACGTGATTGATGTGGCCGCAGGTGAAGAGATTCCACGCAAAGGCGGGCCTGCGCTAACCAAGTCTGACCTGTTGGTGATCAACAAAACCGACCTAGCGCCACATGTCGGTGCTTCGCTGGAGGTGATGAGCCGCGATAGCGAGCAGATGCGTGAAGGTCGACCTTATGTCTTCTGCGCGCTTCGCCACGGCGACGGTGTTGAGAAGGTTGTGCGCTATATCATCGAAAGCGGGGGGCTGCGCACCAGCGTGTAAGTTACCAAACACAAACAATTGGAGTGCGCCGCGACCTCAGTTGCGGCGCACTTTTTTTTGTCTTCCCTTGCGGCACAAGAAAGCCCGGTCCGTTTCCGGACCGGGCTATTGTCTTAGTCTGTGGGCCAGAGCTTAGTTGGTGAACTCTGGGTAAGCTTCCATACCCAACTCTGCCATGTCGAGGCCCATGACTTCTTCTTCTTCGGTGACACGGATGCCCATGGTCATCTTGAGGATGAACCAGATCACGCCCGACACTACGAAGGTGAAGATGCCGACCACGATGATCGAGTAGAGCTGCGTGCCGATGCTTGCGTCGCCGTTGGTCAGGACAACGGCGATGGTGCCCCAGACGCCAGCAAAGAGGTGAACCGGGATCGCACCGACCACATCATCGATTTTCAGCTTGTCGAGGAATGGAACTGCGAAGACCACAATCACACCGCCAACAGCACCGATCAGAGTAGCTACACCCAAGGATGGTGTCAGTGGCTCGGCTGTGATGGACACCAGACCAGCCAGCGCACCGTTGAGCACCATAGTCAGGTCGACCTTTTTGTAGAGCAGCTGCGTGAGGATCAGCGCGGCGACCGCACCACCGGCAGCAGCCGTATTGGTGTTGGCGAAGATGCGGCTGATGTCAGTGACGTTGCCCGCAGTGTTCATGTACAGTTGGGAGCCGCCGTTGAAGCCAAACCAGCCGAGCCACAGGATGAACGTACCCAAGGTGGCAAGTGGTAGGTTGGAGCCCATGAATGGAACCGTGCGGCCTTCTTTGTACTTACCGATACGTGGTCCAAGGATCAGCGCGCCAGCCAGAGCAGCCCAGCCGCCAACGGAGTGCACAACGGTCGAGCCTGCGAAGTCAAGGAAACCCATGCCGTCCAAGAAGCCGCCGCCCCATTTCCAAGAGGCTTGGATTGGATAGATGAAGGCTGTCAACACGATCACGAAAAACAGGAACGGCCACAGCTTGATCCGCTCGGCCAAGGTACCGGAGACGATCGATGCAGTCGTTGCGCAGAACATCAACTGGAAGAAGAAGTCAGAGCCGACGGACGCATAGGTCAGATCGGGCTCGGAGCCGTCAAGGCCGACGCCTTCAAGCGAAGTGGTCGAGAAAGCACCAATGATGCCGTCAATGCTCCAACCGTCGCCGGGGTACATCAGATTGTAGCCAACAAGGTAGTAAGCAATCGCGGCCAAAGAGAAGAGCGCGATGTTCTTGGTCAGCTGCATGGCCACGTTTTTGGAACGCACCAAACCGGCTTCCAGCATTGCGAACCCAGCCGCCATCCAGAAGACGAGGAAGCCCGCCACAAGGAACATAAAGGTGTTGAAGATGAAGCCGACCTCGGTCGAGATCGGGAGGACCTCGGCGTCTTGGGCCAGCACCATTGTCGGCAGCGCGGTGAGCGCGGCAACAACGGTTAGAGTTCTTGTGAGTTTCATTTGTCAGTTTCCCCTTGCAGCGCCTTACAGCGCGTCTTCGTTAGTTTCGCCGGTGCGCACGCGAACGGCTTGCGTCACGTCGAGCACAAAAATCTTGCCGTCGCCGATCTTGTCGGTCTTGGCGGTGGTGGCGATTGTTTCGACCACTTGGTCAGCCATTGAAGCCGCAACTGCGATCTCCAGCTTGACCTTCGGTACAAAATTCACGGCGTATTCCGCGCCGCGATAGATTTCGGTGTGGCCGGATTGCGAGCCAAAGCCTTTAATCTCGGTTACCATCATCCCGCGCACGCCGATGGAGGTCAGCGCTTCGCGAACTTCCTCCAGCTTGAACGGCTTGATTGCTGCAATGATCAGTTTCACTGTCTTCCCCTTCGGTTTCACCTCGCTAGCGGAGGCACGTCTGAAGAGAGAACAGTCTCAAGGGGCCTGCGCAGCAACGTTCAAGGTATGAAATGAGCGCATAATGCTGCCTTGCGGCATGATTTTTTGCACAATATTTAGCCAGTGCCTAATAAATGATCAAAATTGAGACGCGCAGTGTTAAGACTTTCCCTCCACATCCGACTCGACCCGCCCTATATTGATTGCAACAACAAGCAGCCTTGAAGCGCAGGTAAATGAGCAATTCCGGACGTAAAAAGCCGCCATTGGTGGCCGAAAAGCGCTTTAACAAGGCGCCATCAGCAAAGGCGAAGCCCAAGGCAAAGCCCAAGCCGCGCGCGACCAAACGCAAGGCCGCCTCCAAAAAGCGCGGCATCATCGGTTGGATTCTTTTTCCATTCGTCTGGACCGTTCGCCTGATCTGGCGCCTCACTTGGCGGATCACCGCCGTTGGGGCTATCCTGCTGGCAGCGGCAGTGGCCTACACCTATGCGCAGCTCCCGCCAGTGGAGCAACTGCTGGACGGCCGAACCCGGGGCTCCGTCACCCTTCTGGATCGGGAGAACGTCGTCTTCGCGTGGCGTGGTGACAATTTCGGCGGCGCCATCCGCGCTGAATCCGTCGCCCCTGCCCTGAAAAACGCCGTGGTCGCCACCGAGGACAAGCGATTCAACTGGCATTTGGGCATCTCTCCGCGCGGTATCGCTTCTGCGATGCGTATCAACATGCGCGAGGGCCGGAAACCGTGGAAGGGCAATGGCGGATCCACCCTGACACAGCAGACCGCCAAGCTCCTGTGTCTTGGTGTAAATTTTGATCCGGCCAAGTGGAAGAACGAGACTGAATACGAGGCCGATTGTCGCCGCACAACGCTCGCACGCAAGGGCAAGGAAGCGCTGTATGCGCTTGCGATGGAAGCCAAGTACTCCAAGAACGACATCCTATCGGTCTACCTGAACCGCGCCTATTTGGGCGGCGGGGCGCGCGGGTTCGAAGCCGCAGCACAGGTTTATTTCGGCAAACACGCCGCCCAAGTCAGCGTTCCCGAAGCGGCCATGCTTGCGGGACTGCTAAAGGCCCCGTCCGTGTATTCCCCCACCAACGATCTGCAACGCGCGCAGGATCGGGCGGCGACAGTCCTAAAACTGATGCGTGAGCAGGGGTACATCACTTCATCCGATGAAGCGGCCGCAAACGCGGCACCTGCAACCCTGTCGAAAGCAGCACAAGCCAGAGCCGGTGGCTACTTCGTTGACTGGGTCATGGACACAGCGCCTGACTTTTTGGCGAATGACACCACTGAAGACGTTATCATCCGGTCCACCTTCGACACGCGTCTGCAACGTGCCGCTGAGGACGCGCTGGATTACATATTTGAGAACAAGGTTCGCGAAGGGTCCAAAGCACAGGCCGCCATCGTAGTGATGTCCGCTGACGGGGCGGTGCGGGCCATGGTCGGCGGGCGCCAGTCCAAGGTTTCCGGTGCCTTCAACCGCGCGGTGCAGGCGAAGCGTCAAACGGGCTCTGCCTTCAAGCCGTTTGTTTACGCGGCCGCTATGGATCTGGGCTTCCAGTATGACTCGGTCGTCGAGGACGCGAAGTATTGCATTAACATTCCGGGTTCGGGCAATTGGTGTCCGGAAAACTACACCCGCGACTTCAAAGGCGAGATGACGCTGACCGACGCGCTGGCGCAGTCCATCAACACTGTCGCGGTGAAAGTGTCCGAAGAAGTTGGGCGCGACCAGGTTCGCGCTGTAGCTGAAGAATTCGGGATAGATAACGAACTCGCCGACGGTCCTGCGCTGGCGCTTGGCGCATCAGAAAGCAGCCTTCTGGAGATGACGGGGGCCTATGCTGGCATTCTGAACGGCGGGCGGGCTGTGTCCCCTTATGGCATCAGGGAACTTCGCCTGAAGGGGGATAGCGATGCGCTGATCGGTCAGGATGGCGGTTTTGGCGAGCGTGTTATTACCGAGGATGCTGCTCGGCAACTCACCTACATGATGTACCGTGTGGTCAATGACGGCACCGGACGCCGCGCCAAACTGGACGACCGCGAGGTCGCGGGCAAAACAGGCACCACCAGCGCTGCCAAGGACGCTTGGTTCATAGGCTTCACTGCGCAATATGTCGTCGGAGTCTGGATGGGCTATGACGACAACACCCCGCTAAAGGGTGTGACCGGCGGAGGATTGCCGGCGGACATCTGGAAAGAGACCATGACGCGGGTGACCGCAGGACTTCCCGCAGAGCCTTTGCCAATGATCCGCCCCGCAACACCGCCGCGCGTGACCCGTCCTGAGCCCGTGCAGCAGCAGCCCCGTGTAGCACAAAGCCCGCGTGGCAATTCTCAAGGTCAGCAGAATCTGGAAAATGTGACCGAGCAGATCATCCGTGACGTGGGCAATCTGCTCGGGAAACTGTTAGGCGGAAATTAGCCCAGCTTTTTGAGGTCGGCGGTCAACGCGCCGATAT
This sequence comes from Litoreibacter janthinus, assembly GCF_900111945.1. NCBI lineage: Bacteria > Pseudomonadati > Pseudomonadota > Alphaproteobacteria > Rhodobacterales > Roseobacteraceae > Litoreibacter > Litoreibacter janthinus. The sequence goes on from NZ_FOYO01000001.1 coordinate 441,912, forward strand.
CACCACGACGCTTGTCCAGCATTGCGCCTATTTCGGCACGCTCGGACGTCAGGGTGTTCACGCCTTCGATCACAATGTTGAAAATCTTCGGGCTACCGGATTTGTCTGAAACCAACCAAGTCACCTTGAACGGCGCAGAGCCGCGCAGCTTGGCGGTGGATTGAACCTCGACGTTGCTTTTTGCGCTGCGCGAGCCTTCGACGATGATCTGACCGCCCACGAACTCGTTGAAACGCCTGCCATATTTGCGTGTGAAATAGCCTTTGAAGGCGTCCACAAACGCAGCGACTTCGGCATTGCTTGCAGTGCGACGTGCGGGCCCAAGCGTCGTGAGCGCGATGATATTCACGTCCGCATACCGTTCGAAAACACGCTGGAAGTCGCGCAGTATCGCGCTTTCGGATTTGCCAGAAGCGATGATCTTGTTGATGTCAGCCACAGCGCTTTCGACCAGATTCTCAGCAGCAGAACCCGACAGGGCAAAGGCAGGAAGTGGCAGCGTCAGTGCGGCAAGGCTTGCGACAAACGCACGGCGAGAAAAAGTATTATTCATTACCATAGACGTCCTCATAGGGGTCAATATAGTCCGGCTGCACCCCGCCTGACAGCTTGAAGCGCCGGTTTTGAAGATAGAGAAGCTGCGCCTGAGCGTAGCTGTCTTCGCTCTCATATAGGACCGAGTCTACCAAATCTGAATAGCGGTAGCGATCACCAAAACGTGCAGCAACACTTGCAGCCGATCCAGCACTGCGCAGCGGACCTTCGACAGCAAAATTGAGAGGGTTCATCAGCAGATCGACCACACGACCCGCGGCATGTCGCTCAGTCGAAGGGCCAACGATGGGCAGTTCCAGATACGCGCCTTCGGGCGCACCCCAGACATAAAGGGTCTCACCGAAATCGGTTCTTCGGTTTTCCAAACCTGCATTCGTCGCCACATCCAACACACCGCCCAAACCGAATGTCGTGTTCACCAGAAAGCGGAAGGTGTTGTGACCTGCGTTCTCAATGCGGAACTGCAAAAGGTTGTTCAAAACCTGCCCGGGCAGGTTCAAATTCGATGCAAAATTGGAAACGCCCGTCCGAACTGGCGAGGGCACAACGCTGCCATAACCATTCGATGCAGGACGAACGATGGCTTTATCCAATGCCCTGTTCGAGGCATGCGTATCGCGGTTCTGAGCTTCGATCGGGTCATTGATCCCCGTTTCGATAGGCGCAGAAGCGCATCCGGCAACCGCAACAGCGACCAGAACAGCGCAGGCGCGCTTAGAAAAAGAGTGTAGCAGGCTATTCATTGTGCCCCCAACCGGTCGTCCAAAGTTCGAGTGTGGCGCTATATGGGACGATGTCTCAAACTTCCAGATGTTCAAGGCATGATCCATCAATCTTTCGGGAATTGAGGGTAGAAAAGCACATTCACCGGTCATTTGCACAAGGCACTGGCGCAGAGCCTGCAAAATGGGGTTAAAACCTTTCACATGAGAAGAGACAAAAACCATCTTGGCCGAGCCGAGCTACTCGCCGCACGTCGAGAAAGCCGCCCCCTTTTTGTGGCCGCCTTCTTGTTCAGTGTGTTTGTAAATCTGCTTATGTTGACGGGCCCGCTTTATATGCTCCAAGTCTATGATCGGGTTCTTGGTTCCCGATCAGAAGAAACTCTGGTCGCCTTGTCGATCTTGGTGGTTTTTCTCTACGCCATGATGGGCATTCTGGACTACGCCCGCGGCCGCATCCTGTCGCGGGTCGGAGCGCGGTTCCAAGACAAGCTGGATCGGCGCGTTTTCGCCGCCATGTTGCGCAAATCGAACCTCGCGCCGGGGTCTGGTGATGGCAACACCGGATTACGCGACCTTGAATCGGTTCAAACGCTACTGTCGTCCCCCGCCCTTCTTGCGCTGTTTGACATGCCGTGGACTCCGCTTTTTGTTGCTGCCATCTTCATTTTCCACCCATGGCTGGGCTATCTGGCAGTTGCAGGCGGCACTTTGCTGGTTGTTCTGACCCTGATAAACCAACGCAGCACCCGCCAACCTCAGATGGAAGCAGGGTTGTCCGGCCTTCAGGCCAACCGCCTATCCGACGAGATTATGGACGAGACCGAGGTGATCGCTGGGCTTGGTATGCGCGAAGCCAGCTTTGACCGGTGGCAAAAACTGCGTTCGATTTCACTGCAAAAGTCCGTCCTGAAAGCTGATCGCGCAGGGGCCATCACCGCGACAACCAAAACGCTGCGCCTGTTTTTGCAATCCGCCATGCTAGGCCTTGGCGCCTATCTGGTGCTGCAAAACGAAATGACGGCTGGTGCGATGATTGCCGGGTCTATCCTGCTGGGCCGCGCTTTGGCTCCGATTGAGATGGCTATCGGCCAATGGGCACTGGTTCAGCGCGCGCAGATGGGCTGGCAGAGCCTGCAGGCGCTGCTGACCGAAGTGGCACAGATGCCCGCGCGAACCCCGTTGCCGCGACCCGAAGCCCGCCTGACCGGCGAGCAGGTCACTGTTATCCCGCCCGGCGAAAAGCAGGCGACACTGCGGATGATCTCGTTCGATCTGCCGGCTGGGCAAGCCATGGGCGTGATCGGCCCGTCGGGCGCGGGAAAGTCGACACTCGCCAAGGCATTGACGGGCATCTGGCCCACTGCCGGCGGCAAAATCCGCCTCGGTGGCGCGGCGCTGGACCAATACGATCCTGATGTCCTTGGCAGTCACATTGGCTACCTGCCACAAAAGGTCACTTTATTTGACGGCACGATTGGTGAAAACATCGCGCGCCTTCAGGCAAATGCAGACCCGAAAGAGATCATCAAAGCAGCGCAGAAGGCCGACGCGCATGATTTGATCCTACGGCAACCGCAGGGCTACGACACTCCGATATCTGCGACCCGCGGGCGGCTGTCAGGGGGAGAGTTACAGCGCATCGGGCTTGCACGAGCCTTGTATGGCGAACCCGTCCTTCTGGTGTTGGACGAGCCGAACTCAAACCTCGACAATGACGGATCGCTTGCTTTGAACACTGCCATCCGTGCGATGAAGGCTGAAGGCGGATCAGTGATCATCATGGCGCACCGCCCATCTGCGATTGCGGAATGCGAGCTATTGATGGTGTTGGATCAGGGGCTGCGACGCGCTTTCGGGCCGCGCGATGAAATCCTGAAAAGCACCGTTGCCAATCACGGCACCATCACCCAGAAACCCGGACCAGGTGGCGTATCATGAGCCGTGACGTAACTTGGTCTGCCCGCCGCCCTGTAATCTTGGGCTGTCTGGCACTTGTGGTGCTTTTGGGCGGCTTCGGGATATGGGCGGTAGAGGCAAATATCTCTGGCGCGATTATTGCTCCGGGCCGCATTGAGGTCGACCAGAACCGGCAGGTGTTGCAGCACCCTGATGGCGGCGTTGTGGCCGAAGTCGGCGTCCGCGAAGGCGACCGCGTCAAGAAAGGCGATCTTCTCATCCGGTTGGACGCCACGAGGCTCAAATCGGAATTGCTGATCGTCGAAGGTCAACTCTTCGAAATCATTGCCCGAAATGGCCGATTGAAAGCCGAGCGGGACGACACACCCGAGATCACGTTCGATCGGCTTTTGTTGGACGCGGCCACAGTACGCCCGCAACTGCAGGAGCTCATCGACGGCCAGCAGCGCCTGTTCGAAACACGGATCGCGTCTGCCAGCCAATCGATTGAACAGCTCGAAAAACGCAAGGCACAGATCGCAAATCAAGTAGACGGCGTGCGTGCGCAGCAAGAAGCGCTGGAAACTCAACTCGGGCTGCTGCAAGAGGAGTTGGTTGCTCAGCAAGGGCTGCTCGACAAAGGGCTGGCCCAGTCCAGCCGTGTGCTGGCCCTGCGCCGAGAGGACGCACGGCTCCGCGGCACTGTGGGTGAGCTAACAGCCTCTGCCGCAGAAAGCGAAGGTCGGATCACAGAGATCGATCTTGAGATCCTGCGCCTTGCAACCCAACGCAAGGAAGAAGCCATCACCCAACTTCGTGACCTGCAATACCGCGAGTTCGAATTGCGCGAGCAACGTTTGTCGCTCCAAGAGCGGCTGTCTCGTCTTGATATCACTGCCCCCGTTTCAGGCCTGATATTCGGACTATCAGTCTTTGCCGAACGCGCAGTGATCCAACCTGCTGAAGCGTTGATGTTCATTGTGCCACAAGATCGTCCGATGGTGATTACCGGTGAGGTAGAGCCTATTCATGTAGACGAGGTCCATTTGGGCCAGGATGTGACGCTGCGTTTCGCCACATTCGACGCCCGCACAACGCCAGAGGTGTTCGGCACGGTTTCTTCGATCTCGGGCGATGCCTTCAGGGACGAGGCGACAGGCCGGAGCTTTTACCGCATCGAGATGACCCTGAAGGAAGGCGAGATTGATCGCTTGGGCGACGTGGACCTCGTCCCCGGCATGCCGGTGGACGGGTTCATACGCACCGCCGACAGATCACCGATGACATATCTGCTGAAACCTTTTACCGATTACTTTAATCGCGCCTTCCGCGAGACCTGAACGGAGATCATCATGTCGCATCACGAAACCCGCCTCGCTCAAATGGGCATCACCCTGCCTGACGCTCCGGCGCCTGCCGCCAATTATGTGCCAAGCGTTATCGTTGGCGACACGGTCTATATCTCTGGTCAGATCAGCCAGAACGACGACGGCTTCATCACCGGCAAGATCGGCAAAGACCTGACTGTGACACAAGGCGCCGCCGCCGCGCGCACCTGCGCAATCTCGCTTTTGGCTCAACTCAAAGCGGCCTGTGGTGGAGACCTGAGCCGCCTTGTACGCGTTGTGAAACTGACCGGCTTCGTCAATTCCACCCCGGATTTCACCGAGCAGCCAAAAGTCATCAACGGCGCTTCGGACTTTTTGGTCGAAGCATTGGGTGACGCAGGAAAACATGCTCGGTCCGCGGTCAGTGCAGGGGCGTTGCCCTTCAATGTCGCGGTTGAGATCGAAGGTATTTTCCAGATCAAACCATGACCCTGCCAGCGGCATTCCTGGAGCGCCCAATCACGCATCGAGGCCTGCATGATCGCGCCAAAGGGGTGATTGAGAACTCCCCTTCCGCGTTCAAGGCTGCGATCGATGCGGGCTACGGGATCGAGCTTGATGTGCAGTTGTCTTTCGATGCGCAGGCCATGGTGTTCCACGACTACGACATGGCACGCCTGACAGGTGAAGGCGGTCCGATCCAGACCCGCACGGCGGAAACAGTGCGCGGTATGACGTTGTCGGATAGCGACGACACCATTTTCGACCTCCAGTCCGTGCTGGACTTGGTAGACGGTCGCGTGCCACTTCTGATCGAGATCAAAGATCAAGACGGCGCGATGGGCGCGAATGTTGGCCCGCTTGAACGCGCGGTGGCTGACGCCTTGAGCAGCTACGACGGTGAGGCGGCTGTGATGTCGTTCAACCCACACTCCACTGCGATGATGGCGAACCTTGCCCCCAACCGCCCACGCGGGTTGGTAACGAGTGCTTACGATCCGTCAGATTGGGCACCGCTTTCCGCCAAGATGTGCGACCACCTGCGCGGAATCCCAGATTTTGACAGCTCTGGGTCGAGTTTTATTTCCCATGAGGCTAAAGATCTTGGCCGTCCTCGGGTGACGGAGTTGAAGGCGCAAGGTGCTACAATCCTGTGCTGGACGATCAAAAGCCAGGCTCAGGCCGATGCAGCGCTGAAGGTCGCGCAGAACATTACGTTCGAGGGGTTCATCCCCGCTTGACCCTGCCTCATGAAGGCCCATCTTTGAGCCATGCATGATGGGAGCGATGATAGGGCGGAGACTCAGGTAGAGATCAGCGTGATCTCTAGCCTGTCGCAGATTGACGCCGCCGAATGGGATGCCTGCGCCTGCCCAGAGGCAGAAGAAGGTCGGCCCATCGATCCGTTTACGACACACCGCTTTTTGCTGGCTCTGGAACGCTCGGGTTCTGTGGGAACAGGCACCGGCTGGCAACCGCAATATTTGCTGGCTCGCCAGGATGGCATCCTCATTGGAACGGCCCCGCTTTACGCGAAGAACCATTCTCAGGGGGAATATATCTTTGATCATAACTGGGCCCACGCATTCGAACGGGCGGGCGGCCAGTATTACCCCAAGCTTCAAATAGCGGTGCCACATACCCCCGCGACGGGGCGCAGGCTGTTGGTGAAACCGGGCTTTGAAACAGTCGGACAATCCGCGCTGGTGCAAGGCGCAGTGCAACTTGCAGCGCAGAACCACGTATCGTCTCTGCACATCACATTTTGCACCGAACAAGAGGCAGACGCTGGCGCTCAAATGGGGTTGATGCCAAGGCTCAGCCAGCAATTTCACTGGACCTCGGACGGTTATGCCAGCTTCGATGACTTCCTTGCCTCTCTCTCTGCGCGCAAACGCAAGAACATTCGTCGGGAACGGGCACAAGCTGCTGACTTTGGCGGCACAATCCTTGCCCTGACAGGTGACCAGATAACGCCAGAGCATTGGGACGCGTTCTGGCTGTTCTACCAAGACACTGGCGCACGCAAATGGGGCACACCCTACCTGACGCGCGCGTTTTTCGACGAAGCGCAGGAAACCCTGAGAAACGACATGTTGCTGCTGCTGGCGGAACGCGATGGGCAATATATTGCAGGAGCGCTTAACTTCATCGGGCGCGACACTCTTTTTGGCCGCTATTGGGGTTGCCTTGAGGATCACCCCTGCTTGCATTTCGAACTATGCTACTATCAGGCCATCGACTGGGCGATCACGCACGGGCTGAGCCGTGTGGAAGCGGGCGCGCAGGGCTCTCACAAGCTGGCAAGGGGGTATTTGCCAGTCGCGACGCATTCCCTGCACTGGATTGCCGATGAAGGCTTCAGCAGCGCCGTCGAGCAGTTTCTACACGCCGAACGTGCAGCGATTGACGAGGATATAGAGATCATGACCGAGTACGGCCCTTTCAAGCAATCCAGCACAGAGGTAGACCCATGACCGAAGCCCTAACCGACGCAGCGCGCGCAGGGGAGCTGCAAACCCTACTGGGAAACGGCTGGACGAAGGCCACGGACCGCGATGCAATTGAGAAAACATATAAATTCCGGAACTTTATCGAGGCATTCGGGTTTATGTCCCGTGCCGCCCTTCATGCGGAAAAGCTGAATCACCACCCCGAGTGGTCAAACGTCTACAATAAAGTGGTCGTCACCTTAATCACCCATGACGTCGACGGGCTTTCCAAACTGGATGTGAAACTGGCACAGATAATGGACCGACTGCGAGAGAGTTAAGTGGAAGAGTTACTGAATACCGAAATCTGGAATGGCAAAAGCATTGCCGATTACCTAACCCTCGACATGATGGTGTCGGTTATTGGCAGCATAGCGAGTGCAATCGCCATTCTGGTGATCGCTTTGCTGGTCTCAGGCTGGATCAGCCGCCGCATCCGTTCGATTGGCGAGAACCACGCCAAGCTAGATGACACTCTGTTCAACTTCCTGTCGAACATCGCCCGCTACGTGGTCATGGCGTTCGCGGTGCTGTTTGTGCTCAACACCTTCGGCATCCAGACCACCTCCATGGTTGCGGCGATCGGTGCGGCGGGCTTGGCCATTGGATTGGCCTTGCAAGGCACGCTTTCCAACGTCGCCGCTGGCGTGATGCTGATTTTGTTCCGCCCAATCAAGGTCGGCGATTTTGTGGAGATCAACGACAAAAGTGGCACGGTGAAAGACATCACCCTGAACTTCGTCGAGATGGCATCATTGTCGAACACGCAAGTGATTGTTCCGAACTCCGAGGTTTGGGGAAACACCATCACCAACTATTCCGTCTACCCAACCCGTCGCGCGGAGTGGACGTTTGGCGTCGGCTACGGAGTGAACCTTGCGAAAGCTGAAGAAGTTATTCGCAACACGATTTTGGCGGATGAGCGGGCTCACAGCGAACCTGAACCGTTTATTCAGGTCACCAATCTCGGCGGCAGCTCCGTCGATTTTCTGGTTCGGGTATGGTGCGATCGAACCGAGTATTTCGCCTTCAGGGCAGACATGACCCGCAAGGTGAAAGAGGCGTTGGACGAGGCGGATATCAACATCCCATTCCCCACACGCACGATCATCACCGAGCGCGCATAAAGAAACGGCCCTGCCAATTTGGCAGGGCCTTCGCTATTTAAAGACTGTCGAGCAGTGCTTCGCCGCCTGAAACTTCACAAACACCTGGGCTTTCCTCGGCCTGGAGTACTTTCACAACGCCGTCCTCAGCATACATCGCGTAGCGCTTGGAGCGCGCGATCAAACCGGCAGGTGGCGCGTCGAAGTCCATGCCAATCGCTTTGGTGAACTCGGACCCGGCGTCTGACAGCATCGTCAACCCAGCCTCTGTGGCACCTGTCGCCTCTCCCCATGCTTTCATCACAAACGGGTCGTTGACCGAAACGCACACGATTTCGTCCACGCCTTTTGTGTCAAAATCGCCCTTGGTGCGAATGAAGCTTGGGACGTGGGCCGAGTGGCAGGTTGGGGTGTAAGCGCCCGGAACTGCAAAGATCACAACTTTCCGACCTTTGGTCAGGCTGGACAGGGAAACCGCTTCCGGCCCCTCAGCGCCCAGACGGATTAGATTTACGTCGGGCAGTGTGTCGCCAGTAGATATAGCCATGTTGTTTTCCCTGATTGAGTTCTGGTTCCTCATGCATATAGGTTCATACCGAACGCTAGACCAGAAAAAGGCAGTCTGAATGAGCCATATTGTTGTGATCGGCGCAGGGCAGGCCGGATCGTCTTTGACCGCCAAATTGCGCAATTCGGGCTTTGACGGGGACATCACGCTAATCGGCGCGGAAGACGTGCCGCCTTATCAGCGGCCTCCCCTGTCCAAGGCGTATCTGTTGGGCGAGATGGAAAAGGAGCGACTGTTCCTGCGCCCCGAACAGTTCTACGCGGATCAGAATATCAAGTTGCGCCTAGGGGCGCCTGTCACGTCGATCAATCGATCTGCGAATACCGTTACGGTCAATGGTGAGATCCTGAACTATGACCAACTTGCACTTACAACGGGGTCAAACCCGCGCCACTTGCCTGCGAGCATCGGCGGCGCCCTGCACGGTGTGCATGTGGTTCGCAGCCTAGATGATGTCGACGCCATGGGCGCGGACATGGCGCCGGGCAAACGCGCCTTGATCGTGGGGGGCGGCTATATCGGGCTAGAAGCTGCGGCAGTTGCGTCCAAGATGGGCCTTGAAGTCACTGTGATCGAAATGGCTGACCGCATTTTACAACGCGTCGCAGCGCCGGAAACATCTGGCTATTTTCGCAAGCTACATACCGAACACGGCGTCGATATCCGTGAAGGCGTGGGGCTTGATCGGCTGTTGGGCGAGACGCATGTCAGCGGCGCAAGGTTGACAGACGGTAGCCAAATTCATGTGGATCTTGTGATTGTGGGCGTCGGCATCACCCCCGGTGACGCCTTGGCGGCCAATGCAGGCCTCACTCTTAACAATGGCATTGAGACGGATGCGCACGGCCGTACCTCCGACCCTAACATCTGGGCGGCTGGCGATTGCGCCTCGTTCCCGTGGCAAGGCGGGCGTATCCGACTTGAATCCGTGCAGAACGCCATCGACCAGGCCGAGCTTGTGGCTGAAAACATGATGGGCGCTGGCAAGGAATATGTGCCGATGCCGTGGTTCTGGTCGGATCAGTATGATGTCAAATTGCAGATTGCGGGCCTTAACACGGGATACGACAAGATAGCAGTGCGCCATACCGGCGACGCGATGTCCTACTGGTATTACAAAGGCGACAAACTGCTGGCAGTCGACGCGATGAACGACCCGCGCAATTACATGATCGGCAAGCGATTGATCGAGGCGGGCAAAAGCCCGTCAGCCGATGTTGTGACCGACCCTGATACCGACATGAAAGCTCTGCTGAAATGAGGATCATTGGCGGCACCCACCGCTCGGTCGCATTAACGCCCGTGGGCAAAGGGGACGAGGCCGGGCATTTGCGGCCGACCACTGATCGCATCCGCGAAAGCCTTTTCAACGTGCTGGCAGGTGGACGTTTCGGCGACCCTGTTGAGGGCGCGCGGGTGCTGGATTTGTTCGCAGGCACCGGAGCTTTAGGGCTGGAAGCCTTGTCGCGTGGGGCAGCACAGGTCTGTTTCATCGAAAAGGGCCGCGCAGGCTACAAGCTGCTAAGCAAGAACATTGCCAAGCTGCGAGCAGGCGAAGTCACCAATGCCCTGACATGGGACGCGACGCGGCTTCCCGCCAATCCCTACAAGCCGTTCAATCTGGTGTTTCTTGACCCCCCATACGGGAAGGATTTGGGCAGTGCCGCGCTAAAATGCGCCAAAGCACAGGGCTGGATCTCCGATGACGCGCTCATCGTTTGGGAAGAAGAAAGCCCCCAATCCGCGCCCGATGGTTTCGCTGTTCTGGATCACAAGAAATACGGCGCGACCCATATCACCTTCTTGGAAACCGCATGACGCCAGTGGAGTTTTTCTTTGACTGGAAAGACGTCAATCAAGCGGCGGCATCAAAGGCATTGGCACGCAATTACACCCCCAAATGGTGGGTGACACTTGCCTTGCTTTTAGGGGGCGTGGCTTTGGCTGTGCTCGTGGATCGCGCCCTATTTCGTTCCAGCGGAGGTGGCGGGCTCTGGGGTCTCTTGATCGGCATCTATCTCTGCATCGGCTGGAACGCGCTGCGCTACCGCAACATGAGAGATGGCATCAGCAACTCACCTGTACGTAAAGGCGGCGTCACGGTCGCGTTCGATCAAGACGGCTTTCGGGTTCGCACGGCCCTAACCGAAAACTGGTGCGACTGGAGCACGATCACAGCCATCAGACCGGTCAATGGCCTAATCGTTCTAGCGATTGGCGATGTGGAATATTTGCCGATCATCGACAGCGCCCTGCCAGACGGGATGACACGGCAGGCGATGCTAACGCTGTTGGAACAGCGCACTGGGATAACTTCATGAGCCAACCAACTGACCACTTCTGCCCCGGATGCGGCACCGCCATGAAGATCTTCCTGCGCTATCCATGGCACTTTTGCGACAAGTGCCGGAAGACTGCCGCAAGCGGAACGGGTCGCGTCGTAGAGTGCAGCAATGTCGGAATGTCAGGCGGCTTCCAATGGCGATACGCAGGCACCGACGAGTGGATGACTTGCAGAGGGCTGTATTGCCTGATCCAGTCACGCGACGTTTACCTGTCCGAAGCGCGGTTCGGAGGCATTGTGGCCCAACCGATCCTGTCGCACCAAATGCCCGAAGACACCAAGTCTTCCTTCCGTGACATGGATATCAGGAAAGACTAACGAAGAAGGCCGCCCCAGAATGGAGCGGCCCTGATCCAGTTATAAGCGGTGCTTACTGGCCTTCAGCAACAAAGGCTTTCGCATCCTCAACCAATGCAGCCCCATCGAGACCCTTCTCGGTCGCTTCGACGATCCACTCTGCGGTGACTTCCTCGCCAAGAGCTTTGATGCGCGCGGTTTCTTCTTCGGACAGGACGCCAATCTCGTTGCCGTCAGCAGTCATGACGTCCTTGCCGACAACGTCGCCTTCGTCATGGGCACGACCTGCCCAAGCAGATGCAAACGCGCCGGAATTGGCATCAATCACAGCCTTCAAATCATCGGGCAGGCTGTCATATTTCGCCTTGTTCATCGCCCAAATGAAATACAGGTTATAAAGCGCTTGATCGCCCGCAACGTCGGTGTGGCTGTCAGTCAATTCGTCAAGCTTCAGCGAAGGCGACATCTCCCAAGTGATCACGCCACCGTCGACAACGCCTTTGGACAACGCCTCTGGGAAAGCTGGAACGGGCATACCGATTGGCGTTGCCCCCATTTTGTCGAGCAGAAGGGTCGCAGGGCGCGATGGGCCGCGCAGTTTCAAACCTTTGAAGTCTTCAACTGTTTTGATCGAAGGGCCTTTTTTATGCACGATCCCTGGGCCGTGCATGTGAGCCGCGATCAGATGAACATCTTTAAAGTCGTCCATCAGATACTTCTGGGTGAACTTCCACGCGGCAACCGAAGCGGCTTCGCCGGATTTTGTCGTCATAAATGGAAGCTCCATCGCTTCCGCCTCTGGGAAACGGCCAGGCTGATAGCCAGGAATGACCCAGCCGCCATCTACTGCACCGTCGCGGATCAGGTCGTACTGGTTTGGGGCTTTGCCACCCAACTGCATGAATGGGTAGAGTTCGACCTTGATGCGGCCGTTCGAGTCTTTCTCGATTTTATCAGCCCAAGGCTGCATGAAATAGGTCGGGTTCGCTGATTTCGGGGACACGAAGTGCTGGAAGCGCAGTGTCACGTCCTGAGCAAAGGCCGCAGAAGCGCCCGCCAAAGTGAAAAGGGCGAAAGTTGTAGATTTCAGAAAGGTCATCTTAAGACCTCCTTTTGCAAGATCGGTTAGCAATGCTTTAGCCGCATCGCAGAATATATGTAAGCACTCTTCCTCCACTTGCAAGTCATTCGCAAAAACTTCTGCTAGATGTAGTGGTCGCGGGGATTGTTTGCACAAGAGAAATATGGGAGTTTCCCTCAAAATCGAGCAACTGACAAAAACAGGCGATCACCTAATGCAAGACCCGCAAAAGCTGCTGGCCGAGATTTTCGGATTCGACGAGTTTCGCCCCGGTCAGCGCGAAATCGTGAATGCCGTCTGCGAAGGCAGAAACACCCTCGCCATCATGCCAACCGGTGGTGGCAAATCGCTGTGCTTCCAGCTTCCCGCTCTCGCCCGCGAAGGATTGACCGTCGTCATTTCCCCGCTGATCGCCCTGATGCGGGATCAAGTGCGCGCGCTAAAAGCTGCGGGTGTGCAGGCCGGTGCCCTGACCTCTGGAAACACCGAAGAAGAAACAGATCTGGTCTTCGACGCGTTGCAATCTGGCACGTTGAAACTGCTCTACATTGCACCCGAACGCCTTGCGTCCTCCGGCACGCGCGACATGCTTGGCCGTGCGAACTGTACCATGATTGCCGTCGACGAAGCGCATTGCGTCAGCCAATGGGGCCACGACTTCCGACCGGACTACCTACGCATCGGCGAGTTGCGCCGCGCCTTGGATGTGCCGTTGGCTGCGTTTACGGCGACGGCCGACGCCGAAACCCGAGAAGAGATCGTCACCCGTTTGTTTGATGGCGTGCCTCCGGAAACGTTTATGCAAGGCTTCGACCGTCCCAACCTAAACCTTTCGTTCGAGGTCAAAGACGGTCCACGTCGCCAGATTCTGGACTTCGCCAACGCACGCAAGGGTCAGTCCGGCATTGTCTATTGCGGCACCCGTGCAAAGACCGAGACATTGGCACAGGCCCTACGCGAGGCTGGACACTCGGCCTGCCACTACCACGGCGGTATGGACCCCGAAGAACGCCGCGAGGTGGAGCGTCGGTTTTCGCAAGAAGATGGCCTCGTCGTTGTCGCGACGATCGCATTCGGGATGGGCGTCGACAAACCCGATATCCGCTGGGTCGCCCATGCTGACCTGCCCAAATCCATCGAAGGCTACTACCAAGAAATCGGTCGCGCGGGTCGCGATGGCACGCCTGCAGATACGCTGACACTTTACGGGCCAGACGACATCCGCTTCCGCCGCCAGCAGATCGACGAGGGCCTTGCCCCCGACGACCGCAAAGCCGCCGACCACGCCCGCCTGAACGCGCTATTGGGGCTGGCCGAAGCACTGGAGTGCCGTCGCAAGCCGTTACTTGAGTACTTTGGTGATACGGACATCACTTGCGGTAACTGCGACCTGTGCGAAAAGGCTCCAGAAACCTTCGACGGCACCGTGGCTGTCCGCAAAGCGCTGTCAGCGATCCTGCGCACTGGCGAATACTTCGGCGCAGGCCATTTGATCGACATCTTGTTGGGCAATTCAACCGACAAAGTGCAAGCCCGCGGCCACGACCAGCTGCCCACGTTTGGCATTGGCGGCGAATACGACAAACGCGGCTGGCAAGCTGTGTTCCGGCAGATGATGGGCCGCGACTTGATCCGGCCAGATCCGTCGCGCCACGGCGCTTTCCGAATGACCCAAGCTGCCCGTCCGATCCTGCGTGACGAGGCAACGATTACTCTGCGCAAAGACACCATCAAGAAGGGCGCGAACCGCCCAGCAATCAAAACGCTGGTCTCAGATGAGGACGCCCCGCTGCTCTCCGCCCTCAAGGCGAAACGTCGCGCCTTCGCAGAGGCCGCGCGCGTGCCAGCCTACGTAATTTTCAATGACAAGACGCTGATCGAGATGGCGGAAACACGCCCCGCGACCCTAGACGATTTCGCCCGCATTTCCGGTGTTGGCGCGAAAAAGCTGGAAAGTTTCGGCGCGGCCTTCCTTGAAGTCATCAACGGAGCACCGACGCCAGAGCTTCACCCGACCCGCCGCAAGCTGGCAGGTCGCGACAGCGGGGCGCTATATGACCAACTGGTCGAAGCGCAAACCAACCTCGCACGCGGGCCAGAAGGTTACGACAAACCACTAAGCTGTTCCTCCTCATTGATCGCAAAGGTGGCGGAAGTTAAGCCAAGTGACACAAACTCGATGGTCCGCCTTCTGGGTGACCGCCGTGCGGAGCGTTTCGGCGAGGCATTTCTAAATGTGCTTCGCGCCTCTTGAGGCCAACGGCCAGCCGACTAAGTTATCCCTCGAAGGAGCCGCCAAATGTTAACAGTGATTTCGCCCGCCAAGAAACTGGATATGTCCGCCGTGGACGTAACCCCGACCCTGCCGGAGTTTCAGGCCGACGCAAATCAACTGGCGGCTGTGGCGCGCGATCTGTCCGTGGACGACCTGCGCAAACTGATGCACATCTCGGAAAATCTGGCGGTGTTGAATCGTGACCGTTTCCGTGCCTTCGCCAAGGCCAGTACGCCAGACAACGCCAAAGCCGCGATGTATATCTTCGCGGGCGACACCTACACCGGTCTCGAGGCCAAGAGCCTTGATGCGGAAGAGGTTGCCTTTGCCCAAGATCACCTGCGCATTCTGTCCGGCCTGTACGGTTTGCTGAAACCGCTGGACGCGATCCAAGCCTACCGGCTGGAGATGGGCAGCCGCCTTAGGACTTCGCGCGGAAAGTCGCTCTATGAGTTTTGGGGAAGCACTATCAGCGAGGCCCTGAACAAGCAGGCGCAAGAGATGCAAACCGACACATTGGTGAACTGCGCAAGCCAAGAGTATTTTGGCGTTGTTAAACCCGACGCCTTGACGCTGAACGTGGTGACGCCGCAGTTCTATGAGGACAAACCCGGTGGGCCGAAGATCGTGAGCTTTTTTGCCAAGCAGGCGCGCGGGGCGATGGCGCGGTTCATCATCCAAAATCGACTGACGAATCCGGAGCATCTGCGCGATTTTGATATCGGCGGCTATGCCTACCAGCCCGAACAGTCCACACCAGATCGCCCCGTTTTCCTCCGCGCCGAAGCCGCTGCTCAGGTCTTCAAAGAAGCGTCGTAAGCCACCAACTCGACGGTATTGCCATCAGGGTCGCGGGTAAAGATCCCGCGCCAACCGGCCCAGTCGAAGTCCTGAACGGTGTAGTCCTGCCCCAAATTGTCATACCACGCGCGTACCGCGTCTTGCTGATCCACCGGCAGGCTTAACGCCAAGTGATGTAGTGTGGAGGTCGTGCCGCCCTCAACCATGTTTTCTGAGCCGCCCAGCGCCTTATCGAATAGCGCTAAAACTGTAGTGTGGCCCGCGACGCCGTCGGCTATTCGGAAAAAGGCAATACTGTCTGAATACTCGCCTTCCATCGGGACCAGACCAATCACATCGCGATAAAATGCGACCATGGCAGGGAAATCCAGGCAACGGATGGCGACTTCGCCTAATCCGGCCACTGCAAAACCTCGTTCCAAATCACCATCCTCCGTCAAGAATACCATGCGATAGGCCTAAGGCAGGTTTTGCCAAGCCCGCAAAAACATCTTAGTCTTGCGTTAACCGTTACAAAACCCGCAGGCCAACATTGGCGCAATAGCGGGGAACAACATTAAAGCGGGGGCAGAGGACACAGATGAGCAATACACGACGCGCATTCCTGCTCGGCACTGGCGCATTGGCGGGCGCATACGCGACGCGCCGCTACTATACGACCGCTGACCCGTCAGGTCGCGTATTGGGCGGCCTGACGGACGACCCGCTTATCCTGAACGATGCGTCCGAGTTGTCGCCGACGCGCGTCGCCAAGCACCTTACACTTAGGGACAAGTTCGAGGCAGCACAGATTGATGCACTTCGGGCTGAACTTGTGGACGCGAAGCGTGCCGGCCGACCTGTGATCGCCTCCGCCGCGCGGCATTCTATGGGCGGGCAAAGCATGGCCGTCGCAGGCACGACCATTACCATGGATCACGAATGGGTGGAGATGGACAAAACTGCGCTCACCTATCGGTGCGGTGCGGGCACCCGTTGGTCCACCATTATTTCCAAGTTGGATGCTGAGGGCTTTTCCCCAGCTGTCATGCAATCCAACAACGATTTCGGCGTGGCGTCTACCTATTCCGTCAACGCCCATGGCTGGCCCACGCCCTATTCGGGCATGGGGTCAACCGTCGTGTCGCTAAGGATGATGCTGGCTGATGGAACCCACATCAGCTGTTCGCGCGACGACAACGCCGACATCTTCTTCGCGGCGATGGGTGGCTACGGGCTACTTGGAATTATCACCGACATGACCATCAAAATGGTCGCGAATACCCGACTACAGCCGACGTTCGAGAAGATGGACGCAGAGCTATTCGGCCCTCGCTTCGTGCAGGCCGTCAAAGGCGAAACTGGTGTGCAAATGGCCTACGGACGGCTGGACGTCAGCAAAGACCGCTTTTTTGAGGGCGCAATGATGATCACCTACCGCCCCACCCAAGACCAAAGTGATCTACCTCCTGCTCCCGGCTCCGGCTTTCTCTCCAAAGCCGCGCGATCCGTATTTCGCGCGCAGCTTGGCTCCGACAGCGCCAAGCACCGGCGCTGGTGGTTTGAAACGGGTCTGGGTCCATGGATCGGTGGGGGTGAGACGACACGCAATACACTGTTAAACGAGCCGGTGATCACGCTCGATGATCGCGACGACACCCGCACAGACATTCTGCACGAGTATTTCATCGCCCCTGACAAGTTTGCAGGTTGGGTCAGCGCCTGTCGCGAGGTGATCCCGTCCAGCTATCAAGAGCTACTGAACATCACACTGCGCTACGTCGCTCAAGATGGTGAAAGCTGGCTTAGCTATGCGCCCGCTGATCGGATCGCCTGCGTGATGCTGTTCTCTCAGGAAAAGACCCATCGCGGCGAAGAAGACATGAAGCGAATGACGCAAGAACTGATCGACCGCACGCTGGACCTGGGTGGCAGCTACTACCTGCCCTATCGGCTTCATGCCCGCCAAGACCAGATCATCAAGGCCTATCCCGGCCTGCGCCCATTCGTGGCCAAAAAGCGCGCCATGGATCCCACCAACCTGTTCCGCCACGCGATGTGGGACACCTACATGGCACGAGGCTAACCCAATGACCACATTGCGGCTTATCACTTTAGGGTACTTCGTCTCACTGATGATTGCGGCGTCGCTGAACTACCTGCCTGTCGCCGGTATCATTGACGACCAAGGATACGCGTTTGGCATTTTCGCTCTGGATGTTTTCGATGATCTGCTGCATCTGGCCTCCGCTTTGTGGGCATTGGCAGCCGCACTTATATCGCACCGCGCCAGCCGCATTTTCCTGACATATTTCGGCGCACTCTACTTTGCCGACGGGCTGCTTGGACTCGCCACCGGTTCGGGCTTTCTGGACGCGGGGATTTTGATTTACGGTTTCTATGAGTATCCCAGCTTCTTGATAAAGCTGGCCGCCAACGTCCCGCACCTGGCGCTTGGGGGTGTAGCCTTAGCCGCCGCCTATTTCGGGCGCAAATGAAGCGGTTTCTGAAATGGCTTGGTCTGGCGCTTCTTGCGCTGGTCCTGCTGATTGCAGGCCCAATCGCCTACACCGAAACGATGTGCCGCGGCACGCCGCTGGAACAGGCCGAGGCGAGATATATCACCGATCCCAACTGGCAACGGGCCGAAGCTCGGACTTACCTGACCTACCCCGAATGGCACATCGTCTATGCCTATGAGGGCTACGCCGAAGTCTTGAAGCGAGCCGATCCGCATGATTTCCCTTATCTCCAAGCTATCACCGGCTTTTGGTCGTCGCTTTGCGCTTTGACTGAGAAGGCCGACGAACTGGGCCCGGCGGGCACCGACACCAAACTGACGATCTACACGATCGGCGCGAGCTTCACGTTGGAGATGCTGTTCAAAGCCGCCTACGAGGAAACCATTGGGCGCGTCGCCTCTTGGACCTCCGACACCTCGCCGCAAGACAAGGTCGAGATGGCAATGGCCGCCGACTACGCCATCTTCCTGCAGGAAATCCCGTGGTACAAATACGACTTTGACGCATGGCACACCAAGCTGATGGCCGCCCCCACCGAAGGGCTTCGCTCCTACGAGCGTCGCATCGCACTGGGCATAGAATGGAAAGCCAAAGCCGCTTACGCCCGCGTCATCGCAAAAGCTGCAGGCGCGGTTGGCGTGGACGAATTGCGGATGCGGGTGGCTGTAAGCGGGATCGCACCAAAGGACATCGAACGATATGACGGCTGGCGGGTTATTGACGACACCAATCCCTTGCTAATCGAAGTGCCACGGTATCGCCCGTTCACAAAAGCCGCGCGTGACTTTAGCCAAAAGTCAGAGCAAAAATTCGTAGAGATCGCTGGAAATGATGACATTCTAATCAGCGTCATTCATCACCCGCACTCGGAATTCATTCCCGAAATCAACGTGCTGTCCACCACCGCACGCGTCGGGTTCCCGGATGATGCCCGGAGTCTCATTGCTTTGAAAGTGTCCGATCTCGGAAGCGCTTTGCCTATGATGCCCGCTGCGCTCGAACATATATACGATTACTAGATGCGCCCGTTTCTAATCATATGCACCCTCGCTGCCACTTGGTTCGTGCTTGCCCTAGGCTCCATGTTGACAGGAACGATCTCAACAGCAGCTGTTCCGAAAGGGACGCATGTTCCGGCGAATATCGCGATAATCGGGTCCGCTCCCGGCCTTCTCATAGTACGAAGTGACGATCCGGATTATGTCCGCGAGTTGTATCGAGCCGGCGCGACGATAGTGCTTCCGGCGCGCAAAAAGACCTGTCTCGCGCTACAAAGCTAACAGCCGAAAAACCCGCAATCGCGATACTTCAAGACCACTTCGAACGTCTCGGGCAGGGTTCCAGACGGCTGAAGGATTTCAAGCGTTGGAATTACCAGCTCAACCATCGTGCCATCCTCAGAGATTGCACCGTTCGAGCTCTCGATTTCCAAGCCGCGCAAGCGCACCACTATCTCAGACCCTTCCAAGCCGTTGGTAATCATGCTGAACATCGGGTTGTCAGCCGTCAGCTCTGCCGGCTTGCCTTCGATATTTTCGAAATCCAATGGCAAGCTGATCTTAAGCCGTTCGTCGT
Organism: Litoreibacter janthinus; assembly: GCF_900111945.1. Classification (NCBI taxonomy): domain Bacteria; kingdom Pseudomonadati; phylum Pseudomonadota; class Alphaproteobacteria; order Rhodobacterales; family Roseobacteraceae; genus Litoreibacter; species Litoreibacter janthinus. The sequence goes on from NZ_FOYO01000001.1 coordinate 461,456, forward strand.
CCAAGCGGACAAATTCCATTTCGCTGAAGAACGGGTCTTCGGTCTTGGCCTCGTTGGCCTGTTCTATCGCCTCATCTATCGTCATGGTATGGCGGGAGGTGCAGGACACGCTTTCAGGCGTTTCGACTTTTTCCGAGTTTGGAGGACACAAAGCGCCAGCTTGCGGCCCCATCATCTGCATCATGTCGAAAAGCTGACGCCCCAGAATCATAGTCGTCTCGGAGGTGATAACTTCGTCCTCACCAATGGTCGCGTCGGATTCAACATCCAGACAGGCCGCGAAGGGCAATACTAAAATAAGGGCAAATTTGCGCAACGACATCAGGTTAGGCCTCCAGAACGGTTTGGCTGGATAATGCCTGTGTTGCAGCGGCTTGGAAAGCGGAAGCGGTGGAGCGCCCCGGCAATTCTGCCAGGGCGATTTCTTCGGAGCGTTATCTAGGCCGAACGCGAAGCGCGCTTGCGTTCGTGCGGGTCAAGGTGCCGCTTGCGCAGACGAATGGCATTCGGGGTGACCTCGACCAGTTCGTCATTGTCGATATACGCAATCGCCTCTTCCAGTGACATGCGAACGGGCGTGGTCAGGCGAACTGCCTCGTCCGTACCGGAGGCACGCACGTTGGTCAGTTTCTTGCCTTTCAGCGGGTTCACTTCCAGATCGTTCTCACGAGAGTGCTCGCCTATGATCATGCCTTGATAGACATTTTCCTGAGCACCGATGAAAAACTTGCCGCGGTCTTCAAGATTGAAGATCGCATATGCCACGGACACGCCGCTTTCCATCGAGATCAGAACACCTGCACGACGGCCCGGGATCGGGCCTTTATGCGGCGCCCATTCGTGGAAAACGCGGTTCAGCACACCGGTGCCGCGCGTATCCGTCAGGAATTCGCCATGGTAACCGATCAGGCCGCGAGACGGCACATGCGCGATGATGCGGGTCTTACCAGCACCTGCCGGTTTCATCTCGGTCATCTCGCCTTTGCGAACACCGGTCAGCTTTTCGATCACGACGCCAGAGTATTCATCATCCACGTCGATGGTGACTTCCTCGATTGGCTCGTTACGCACACCGTCGATCTCTTGGAACAAAACCTGCGGGCGGGAAATCGACAGCTCGAACCCTTCCCGACGCATGTTCTCGATCAAAACACCCATTTGCAGTTCGCCGCGACCGGCAACTTCAAACGCGTCACCGCCAGGCGTGTCGGAGATCTTGATGGCAACGTTCGACTCGGCTTCTTTCATCAGACGATCGCGAATAACGCGGGACTGAACCTTCTTGCCGTCTTTACCTGCAAGCGGACTGTCGTTGATTCCGAAAGTCACAGTGATGGTCGGCGGGTCAATCGGCTGCGCAGGAATTGCTTCGTTCACGTCAACCGCACAGATCGTGTCTGCAACAGTCGCCTTGGTCATACCGGCCAAAGAAACGATGTCCCCTGCTTCCGCCAGATCAATTGGCTCTTGGGTCAGGCCGCGGGCCGCCAGAATTTTTGTGGCGCGGAACTGCTCGATCTTCGTTCCGTCGCGCGACAGGGCCTTGACCGTTTCGCCGACTTTCAGGGTGCCAGCTTCAACACGGCCTGTCAGCAAGCGGCCGATGAACGGATCAGCGCCAAGAGTTGTGGCCAGCATGCGGAAAGGCTCATCACGAGCTTCAACTTGTTTGGGAGCGGGAACATGCTCAACGATCAGGTCCAGCAGGGCGGACAGGTCTTTGCGCGGACCGTCAAGTTCCATATCGGCCCAGCCGGACCGGCCGGACGCGTACATGGAGGGGAAGTCCAACTGGTTGTCATCCGCACCAAGGTTGGCGAACAAATCAAAGCATTCATCCAGAGCGCGATCCGGCTCTGCATCGCTTTTATCGACTTTGTTCAGAACCACGATCGGACGCAGCCCCAAGGCCAACGCTTTGGAGGTCACGAATTTTGTCTGTGGCATCGGGCCTTCAGCCGCGTCCACAAGCAGCACAACGCCGTCCACCATGGACAGGATGCGCTCCACCTCGCCGCCGAAATCGGCGTGGCCTGGGGTGTCGACGATGTTCAGGCGGATGCCCTTCCATTCGACCGACGTCGCTTTCGCAAGAATCGTAATTCCGCGTTCGCGTTCCAGATCGTTGCTGTCCATGGCCCGTTCGGCCACAGCCTGGTTCTCGCGGAACGAGCCAGATTGCTTGAGCATTTCGTCCACCAGCGTGGTTTTACCGTGGTCAACGTGAGCGATAATCGCAATATTGCGAAGGTCCATTAGACTAACCTTGTAAGGAGTGTTTGCGCGCGACCTAACGCACCCGCCCTATAAAAGCCAGCCTATTCGCGGCAACGCGGCATTTAGGACGGTTTCGCGGCATAACAGCCAATGGCTAGGCATCCTCATCCACCTGAGCGACGGGCAGGACGATCTCGATCAGGGTGCCAATCTTGGGTTCTTTCAACGATAGCCGCCCTCCGTGGCTTTCAATGACTTTAGCCGCGATCGGCAAACCAAGCCCGCTGCCTTTCCCCGATGCAGCTTGGCTAAAGCGCCCGATGGCCTGAACGTGCTTGTCCGGAGGGATGCCAATTCCGTCATCTGCGATTGTCAGCATCAAATTGTCATCTGCGTTCCAAAGCTTGAGTTGAACATGTGCGAGTCCGTGCCCGCCGTGAACGACCGCGTTGTTCAGCAGATTGAGCAGCGATTCCTTCAGCATGATCTCATCACCAAAAATGGCGGTCGATTTCGCCAAACACTCAAACGAAACGGCCACATCAGCACCTTGCCCCCCAAACCTCGTGAGCGCGTCGCGAATAACAGCTTCAAAGTTCAGCACCTTGCCGACACTTGCCATGTCCATGCCCTTGGCTCGCTCGAATGACAGCAACTGATTTGTCAATCGGCTGGCCTCTTTGGCGGCTTTGACAAGCTCGGTGCTCCGTTCCTTCATCGCTGAACTGTCTGGAGCGTACTGAACGGCTTCCGCCAACGCCAGCACGCCGGCGACTGGATTGCGAAGCTGGTGCGCTGCGTTGGAAATGAACTCGTCCTTGGAACTAATCCTGCGCGAAACGCGGTCCAGCAATGCATTTAACGTAGAGACGAGGCCGCGCGCCTCAATCGGCACATGTCTGCGGATCGGCTGCAATTCTGAAGGTGTGCGCCGCGCGATCGCGTCTTCAAGATCAAGCAAAGGTCGTAAACCGACAGCAACGCCGAACCAAACCACCATGGCCGCAGACATAACCAACAAAGCGATCACCGCGAAAGAGCGCGTGACGACTTCGCGCACGAAGCTATTTCGCACCTCCGCTTTTTGCCAAACGGTGATGCTATAGATACCGGCCAGACCGCCCACTGTTGTGGCGTCCTGAAATCGCAAAACGCGAACATCATTCCCTTGGTAACGCGCGTTATAATAGATCGGCCTTGTCAAATCGCGCGACGACTCGTGCGGCAGCACCGGCGGCGTGGCATAACCGATGACGAAGACGCCATCCGGTGCAAAGACATGGTAGAACAGCTCGCCCCCCGAGGTGTCACTTACCAAACTACGTGTCGCGGGGCTGAGTGCATCTCCACCTGAAAGCGCGATATCCCGAGAAATAGCCAGCGCAGCAGAAAGTAACCCGCGATCGAAAATCTCCTCCGCACGCTGTGTGGCATTTCGAAACTGCCAGCCCCCAGCGACTATCGAAATCAGCAGCAGCGGCACAAGGATAATCACGATGAGGCGGGCACGTAGCGACTGAAGCTTCATCACACGGTTTCAATCAACAGTTGATACCCCAAACCACGCTGCGCTTTGATCTTCACACCAAACGGTTTCAATCGCTGCCTGAGCCGAGAGATATATACCTCGACAACTTTATCCTCGACATCCGCGCCGACCCCGTAGGCGTGATCAAGCAGCGCGTTCTTAGACACAAGGCGACCATCGGCGCTTAGCAACGCCTCAATAACGGACAACTCGCGGCGCGGCAGGTCAATCTCGACATCGCCCGCAAACAGCTGACGCGATCCAACATCTAAGGTAAGTTGGCCAAAACTTTGCAGCTGGCGTTGTGGGACCGCGCGGCGGCGCGACAACGCGCGCACACGCGCCTCTAGCTCTGCCGCTTCAAACGGTTTGATCAGATAGTCATCTGCTCCCGCATCAAGACCAATAACGCGGTCTTCTGTTTCCGCGCGCGCCGTCAATAGTATGACCGGCCGCATGTCACCGCGCTGCCGCAGGCCCTTCAGCAACGCCAAACCATCCTGCCCGGGCAGGTTGATATCTAGGATGATCAGATCGGATGCGTCGTCCTTAAGAAAGACTTCAGCCTCCAACCCGTCATGAAGCATATCAACCGCGTGCCCCGCGTCCTGAAGGCGATACGCGATACCTTTTGCAAGGCTGATATTGTCTTCAACGAGTGTAATCCGCATCAGGAAATTCCCGCAGGTGAAAGTTTCGCGCAAGGTTCGCAGGTCAGGAGAGAGACATCAACAGGGGGAGGACACCCCCAAGTGATTCTGTTTTTGGGCCTTTGGGAGAAGGCCTTACATCCTAGGGAGGAATTTATGTCCACTTTCAAAACCACGCGTCGCGTGGCTGTAAGCCTAATTGCAGCTGCAACCGCAACTTTCGCACTTCAAGCCCAAGCTGGCGGCCACGGCATTGATCTAAAGGGCAAAACTGTTGAATGGATCATCCCATTCTCGGAAACCGGCGGCTCCGCCAAATGGGCGAACTTCTTCGCGCCACTTCTGTCCGAAGCCCTTCCGGGCGAGCCAACCGTTGTCGTCAAGTTCATGCCAGGTGCAGGTTCGACAAAAGGCGCCAACTTCTTCCAAGAAACCGAGTTTGAAGATGGCACAACAATCTTCGGCTCTTCGGGCTCCACGCAATTCCCGTTTCTGCTGGGCGACCCGCGCGTAAAATACAACTACGCTGACTGGAATGTTGTTCTTGCTTCCGGCACTGGCGGCGTTGCTTACCTGCCCCCAGAATTGGCTGCAAAGATGGACGGGATGAATGCTGCCCCATTGCAGGGCGAGGATTTCATCTACGGCAACCAAGGCGCGACCCGTCTTGATCTGGTTCCAACGCTTGCGTGGGAAATGCTGGGTCTGAATGTCGAAAGCGTCATGGGCATCAAAGGTCGCGGCGATGGCCGTCTGATGTTTGAGCGTGGCGAAGCCAACATCGACTACCAAACTTCGTCTTCCTACCTGTCGGGCGTAACCCCGCTGGTCGAAGCTGGCACCGCGGTTCCAATGATGACTTGGGGCGCTTTGGATGACGATGGCAACATCGTGCGCGACCCGACTTTCCCAGATATCCCGACCTTCAAAGAGATCTGCGAAGCCACCGACGGCTGCGAGACCTCCGGCGAGAAATGGGACGCATGGAAAGCATTCTTCATCGCAGGCTTCCCTGCACAAAAGATGGTGTTCCTGCCAAAAGGTGCGTCTGCCGATGCAATCGCGACCTATACCGCCGCGTTTGACGCAATCAAGGCCCGCCCTGACTTCGCAGAAATCTCCGGCAAGCGTCTGGGCAAGTACCCTCAGATGACCGGTGCAGCTGCTAAAAAAGCGCTGGATAGCGGCACGAAAGTTACCCCAGAAGCCAAAGGTTTCGTGGTGAACTGGCTGCAAGAGAAGTACGGCGTTTCGCTGAACTAGAGTTCGCTTACCGAACGCCCCGTCAAATCCGGCGGGGCGTTTGACTAAGCGAAATCGGGGAGCGTGTTCATGGATATTATCATGGAAGCATTGCCAGCATTAGGCGATGCATGGGGACTTATTCTTCAACCCATCGTGCTTGGCTACTTGGTGCTTGGCGTTCTCATGGGCTTGTGCATCGGGGTTTTCCCCGGTCTGGGCGGCATCGCGGGGCTGTCGCTTTTGCTGCCGTTCATGTTCGGGATGGACCCTATTTTGGGCCTTGCCCTGATGGTGGGCATGGTCGCGGTCGTGCCCACATCCGACACATTTGCATCGGTCCTAATGGGGATACCCGGCTCGTCCGCTTCTCAAGCAACTGTCCTCGACGGGTTTCCTATGGCCAAGCGGGGCCAAGCGGCCCGTGCGCTCTCAGCCGCGTTTGCGTCATCGCTCTTCGGTGGCTTGGTTGGCGCCAGTTTTCTGACTATCTTTATCCTGATTGCTCGTCCCATCGTGCTGGAGTTCCGCACACCGGAACTGCTGATGATCACCATATTCGGCCTGTCGATGGTAGGCATTCTTGCAGGTCGCGTCGCGATCAAAGGGATCGTTGCAGCGGGCCTAGGGATGCTGATCGGCACCATCGGCGAAGGCGCATCCTCAGGCGACTTGCGCATGAGCTCCTACGACTTTCCCTATCTCGCTGACGGCCTAAAACTGGTCATCGTGGGGTTGGGTATCTTCGCGATCCCAGAGATCGTGGCTTTGCTGCGCCAAGACCGCGCCATATCGCAAGAACCGCAGCTTGGTGGCGGTTGGCTCGAAGGAGTCAAAGACTGGTACAAGAATATCTGGCTGTCCGTCAGATGCTCGATCATCGGCGTTATAGTCGGGGTGATCCCCGGGCTTGGGGGGTCGGTTGTCGACTGGATCGCCTACGGGCATGCCGTCCAAACCACGAAGGACAAGTCAAACTTCGGCAAGGGTGAAGTGCGTGGCGTGATCGGGCCGGAAAGCTCCAACAATGCCAAAGAGGGCGGCGGGCTGGTTCCAACTTTGCTGTTTGGCATTCCGGGCTCTGGCTCTATGGCAATCTTCATCGGGGCAATCGCGCTCCTTGGCTCCGGTCAGATCGAAGTCGGCCCAGCCATGCTAAAGAACAACCTAGACATCACCTATTCGATCGTCTGGCTTTTGGCTTTGGCCAATGTCGTCGGCACAGTGATCTGCATCGCAGCGTCTGGCGGTATTGCCAAGCTCACAACCATCCGTTTTGCGCTGCTTGCGCCGTTCCTGTTTATGATCATCAGCTTTGCCGCATTCCAGTCAGGGCAAAACCTGATGGACCTTGTTGCGCTGTTTGGCATCGGCTTCCTTGGCATCATGATGCGCCGTTTTGATTGGTCGCGCCCTGCATTCCTGATTGGTTTCGTGCTGGCCAATCCGGCAGAGACCTATGCCAATCAGGCGCTGCAAATCGCGCAATCGCGTTTCCGCAAAGGGTTTGACGAAGGGATCGACTATCTCTTCACCCCAATCGTGATCATCCTGCTGATCATCACCATCATCTCGGTCGTTTTGGGCTTACGTCAGGCCAAGAACATTCTTGCGGAAGGCGATGTGCAAGCGGGCACCAAGCGTGCGCCCTTCGTGTTTATGCTGATCGTGACCGGCTACATCGCATACGCGTTCTACGATGCCGCCTCCATCCCCACCTTCAGCCGCGACCGCACTTTCCCGATGTTCGTCGCGGGCGTTTGTCTGGTGGGTTGTGCAATTCTGATCATCCGAATGATGCTGAAGCCGGAAACCGACACGATCTTCGCCGACCGTGAGTTGAACGGCGAGGATGCAGAAGCCACTCATGGACTGTGGCCTACTTTGGGCTGGTTCGCTGCCTTGTTGCTTCTGACAGCACTGTTCGGGTTTATCTTGGCGCTGGCCGTCTTCCTGTTCTCGTTCATGAAAATTCGCGCCGGAGTAAGTATCTTGTTCGCAGCGCTCTACACTGCTGCTGGGATCGCCTTCATGCTCGCAATGGCATCGTTGTTGAACCGTGATTTCCCACCTGGTCTTTTGCAAGAGTTCACCAATCTACCTTGGCCAATGAACTAGGGGCGCCTCCATGACACAAACAGCCATTCCGTTCCTATTCATGCGTGGCGGCACTTCTCGCGGCCCCTACATGAACCGCGCTGATCTGCCCGAAGATCTCGAAACGCTTGCTAAGGTTCTGGTCGCGATAATCGGGTCAGGTCATCATCTGAATATCGACGGCATCGGCGGTGGCGCGCCCGTTACCGCCAAAGTCGCGATGCTTTCGCCTTCAGACGATCCTTGGGCGGATGTGGACTATTTCTTCGCGCAAGTTGGCGTGGAGGACGGCTTGGTCGACTTCAAGCCGACCTGCGGCAACATCCTGTCCGGCGTAGGTCCTGCCGCGATCGAGATGGGTTTGATGGAGGCAATGGACGGGGAGACTACCGTCAACATTCGAGCCGTAAATACAGGCGCGAAAATCACAGCGATCATCCAAACACCGGGCGGCGAAGTCCTTTACGACGGCAATGAGCAGATTGATGGCGTTCCGGGAACAAGCGCACCTGTCACCTTACTCTTCATGGAAACCGTAGGGGGCGTCACAGGGTCGTTTTTGCCGACGGGAAACGTAACTGATGTCATTGACGGCATCGAAGTCACTTGCATGGACGTCGCTATGCCAATGGTCATCGCGAAAGCCGAATCTTTCGATCTGACCGGATACGAAAGCGCTGCAGAGCTGGACGAGAACACAGACTTCTTCAAACAGATGGAGGCGCTGCGATTAAAGGCAGGCGCCCTGATGGGGATGGGCGACGTATCCAAATCTGTAACTCCCAAATTCGGACTACTTGCCCCCGCCGCCCAAGGTGGCACCGTTGCAGTGCGATACTTCATGCCGTGGAAAACCCATCCGACAATGGCGGTCACGGGCGCGCAGTGCCTTGCGTCCTGCGTCCTTACGCCGGGCAGCGTCGCGTCTGGGCTTTGCAACCTGCCGAATGAGAACCCTGCCAAAATCACGTTGGAACACGCCTCTGGCACAATCGATGTTCTGGTGGATCACGAGTTGGGGCCGGATGGCATCACCCTCAAATCTGCGGGACTCGTGCGCACCGCTCGTCTATTGGCAAAGGGCGAGGTGATGGTGCCACGCCACATCTGGAGCGCTGACCATGAAAGTTCACATTCTTGACGATTGGTTTGACACCTTGTCTGGCCTGCCCTGTTTCGAGAAACTCGCAGGACACGACGTAACAGTCTGGACCGATCACGAACCTGACCCTGCCCGCCTGGCGGAACGCGTTGCAGAGGCTGAGTGTCTCGTTCTGTTTCGGGAACGAACCAAGATCGGCGCGGAGCTGCTGACACGGCTGCCACACCTGCGCCTGATCAGCCAGCGGTCGGTGTATCCCCATGTCGATGTCGAGGCCTGCACGCAAAATGGTGTGCTGCTCTGCTCCAATATGCACAGCGATACCCCCTCTTATGCCGCCGCAGAAATGACGCTTGCGCTTATCCTCGCCAGCTATCGCCAAATCCCGCAGCAAGCTGCCTCTCTGAAGGCCGGGACCTGGCAGATGGGTGTTGGGCGAACTCTGCGAGGCCGAACCCTTGGGCTTTACGGATATGGCCGGATCGCAGGCGCGGTTGCGGAGTACGCCGAAGCCTTGGGCATGAACGTGCAGTGGTGGGCATCAGAGGCAGGGCGCGCACGCGCCACACAGGACGGACATAAGGTAGCAAAAAGCCGTGAAGACTTCTTTGCATCGTCGGACATTGTCAGCGTTCATGTCCGCCTGAAGCCGGACACCAAGGGCGCGATAACGGCGCAAGACCTTGCCGCCATGCGGCCGCGCGCATTGTTCGTAAACACCTCTCGCTCCGGCCTCGTGGCATCCGGCGCATTGGAGGCCGAAATCGAGAAAGGCCGCATTTTCGCTGCCATTGACGTCTTTGATCATGAGCCCATGTGCGATGTCGGGAACATTCTGGCGACCCACCCGAATGTGCTGGCCACGCCGCATATCGGATACGTTACCGAGGACGAGTTTGATCTACAGTTCAGCGACATTTTCGATCAGATCAACGCTTACGCTCAGGAGGCGCCGATACACATGATCAATCCCGATGTTTGGAATCCCAAAGCCTAGCTGCCACCGGTGCGCCCAAGATAACAACGAAGATCCGCAACACATGATGCGCGATCACGAATGCCATGTCGGCCCCAACGATCAGAGCTAGAACCGTCATTTCTGCCTGCCCACCGGGTGCGAAGGCCAAAAGCGTCTCTAGCGGCGGGGCCAGATTGGCCAGATGGATCGCCTCTGCGAAAACGAATGTGAGAACGATCAGGATCAGGCAGAACCCGAGCGCCGCCGTGACGTCAGTTCGGACCTCCTGCATCGTCACGCCCGCGTATTTTGTCCCGACGGTCATCCCGATAAAGAACTGTGCCATCCAGATTGCTTCTGCAGGGGGGCGGTGCTGCAATATGCCCAGCAGAGCCATGATCGCAGCAAGGATCAACGGCCCCAGAATTGAAGAGCCGAACATCCCTAAAGCCTTTGCAACCCGCCAGCCGACGATCCCGCAAAACACCATCAGAAGAAGTTGCGAGACGGCGATCGACTTCACTGGCGCCCCTGGCGGGTTAGACAAATCCACGTCCCAATAGCCTTGCAGGATGAAGGGCAAAGCCACGACGATAACCATGACCCGCGTTGCATGGATCAAAGAGAGCGCGCGCACATCCCCGCCGGCCTCTTCGCCGAAGGCCAGCATGTCCTGTAATCCGCCGGGCATTGCGGAATAGTAACTCGTGGCAAAGTTAAAACCCCAGACCCTTTGGAAATACGGCACACCTATTGCGCCGATACATGCGACCATCACCGGTATCATCAAAAGCGTTGGCCACATCGCGGCCATGGACACCAGAAGCGCCGTCGTGAACGTCGCGCCGACCGCGACCCCAAGCACAGAACGCATGGCGTCGTTGACCAACCTGTTGCCCCTCATCCGCACCCCTGCCAGCGCCGCGAACAGGCACGCAAAGATCGGCCCCAGCAACCAAGGTAAAGGCAGGCCAAGCGCGAGGAAGACCGCCACGCCTGATCCTGCAATTGCGTAAGTGATAAAGATCTGGATCATCGGCAGAGCGTTTCCTTCTGTCGCGTCACGCTGCTACGGCCGCTCTCGTCAAGCGACATAGTTTGCGCATCCTTCACACATGCGAGGCCACCTTACGAAGGGCAGATTTTAGTGCGGCGACCGGTGGTGCATCGCTTTGGCCCAAGCGGGTTAGCATTCCAATAGAGCGAACGATGTCTGGGGCCTCCAAGGTGCAAGTGGCGACATTTGCCGCGCTGACGGCTGAGCGCGGCACCAACGCAATGCCCAATCCCTGCGCGACCAGTTCCAGTGCAGTTGTCGATCTGCCAACCTCGTAGGTCCAACTTAACGGTGTGCGCGCGCGTGCAATTGCCTCGTCAATCAACAGGCGGTTTCCGGTGCCACGCCGTGGCAGTATCAAGGGAGTATCCCCAAGATCATCCAAGCGTACGGTACTGCGCTTTGCAATCGAATGGGCCTTGGGAACGGCAAGCACGATCCGATCATCAAGAAGCGGCACAAACTCTGTCAGGGGCTCCAGCATCGGAATTGAGCAAAGACCAAAATCTGCCTCACCCGAAACGACTGCCTCAGCGACTTCGTTCGCGGCGCCGTCAAGAATACGGATGCGGGGGTTTTGCCCTCTGCGACTTAGCGCCTGGATCGCCGGAGTCAGCAGGGGCGTGACCACAGTTGCGATCGTAGCAAGCGTGATCACCGTGCCGCGCTGATGAGAAAATGCAACGCTTTCATCCCGCATCGCACGAGTTGTCTCTTGAGCATCTTCTAGGATAGCTTCGGCCCGTGCCTGCAATCGCTTCGCTGCAAGCGTGGGTTTGAGGCTGCGCGTTGTGCGCTCGAACAGTTGGCTGTCCAAAGCATCTTCAAGCTTCTGGACACGCCGCGTTACGGCGGACTGGGACAGATTCAAACGCTGCGCAGCCGCGTGGAATGACCCTGTTTCCTTAACAGCGAGAAACGCTTCGAGATCGCCAAAATCATAATTAATGCGCATATCGCATTAATTGCGCCAAAACCGTCATTGGTCAAATTAAACCGACCGACGTAAACAGATGGTAGTAAGGGACCGGTCCATCATGACAAAATACGACATCGCAATAATCGGCGGCGGGAACGCCGCACTCTGCGCCGCGATGACCGCCGCGGAAGCTGGCGCAAAAGTTGTCATCCTAGAGGCCGCCCCAAAGCCATATCGCGGTGGCAACTCGCGCCATACGCGCAACTTCCGGTGCATGCACTCCGGTCCATTGGGGCCGCTGGTCGACGACTACAGCGAAGACGAATACATGGCCGACCTGCTCAAGGTCACGGATGGCAAAACCGATGAGGCGCTGGCCCGTCTGGCGATACGCACATCCGAAGAATGTCTTCCGTGGATGCAATCCCACGGCGTTCGCTTTCAGCCACCCCTGTCGGGGACTTTGTCGCTGGCCCGTACAAACGCGTTCTTCATGGGGGGCGGCAAAGGGCTTGTGAATGCCTATTACCGCACCGCAGAGCGCTTGGGCGTGGACGTGCTCTATGAGGCTGCCGTCACCCATCTGGAGCTTGAAAGCGATCGGATCACCCGCGTCGATTACAGCCATGAGGGCAGCAAACACAGCATTGAACCGAAGGCAGTTATTGTAGCCTCCGGCGGATTTCAGGCAGACATCGACTGGCTGACCCGCGCCTGGGGGCCATCTGCGCGAAACTTCCTGATCCGCGGCACCCCATACAACCGTGGCGTCGTTCTGGCAGATCTTCTTGAACAAGGAGTACACTCCGTCGGCGATGCTGATCAATGCCATGCTGTTGCGATTGACGGGCGGGCGCCAAAATATGACGGGGGGATCGTCACCCGCTTGGACTGCGTGCCGTTTTCCATCGTCGTCAACAAAAATGCAGATCGCTTCTACGACGAGGGCGAAGACGTCTGGCCAAAACGTTATGCAATTTGGGGGCGGCTGGTCGCGGCTCAACCAGACCAGATTGGCTATGTCATCATTGATGCCAAGTCACTGGATTTATTCATGCCATCCGTCTTCCCGCCCTTGAAGTCAGACACGCTTGATGGGTTGGCAGAAAAAATGGCCCTTCCCGCAGACAAGCTGCGCGCGACCGTAAACCAGTTCAATGAGGCCTGCGGCGACACGTCGGGGTTCCACCCGACAGAATTGGACGGCGTTGCAACAACTGGCCTGACCCCACCGAAAACAAACTGGGCTCGCCCGATTACGCAGCCGCCGTTCTACGGCTATTCCCTGCGCACGGGCGTGACCTTCACCTATCTCGGCCTCAGGGTTGACGAGAATGCGCAGTGCAGCACCGAGACTGGCCCGATCCAAAACCTTTGGGCCGCCGGCGAGACGATGGCAGGCTCCATCTTGGGCCAAGGCTATCTTGCTGGATTTGGCATGACCATCGGCACCGTTTTTGGTCGCATCGCAGGTCGGGAGGCCGCCGCTTATGCAAATTGATCTGCTTCAAGAAGCCCGCCGGCAGGCCGAAATCTGCAATGCCTGCCGCTATTGCGAAGGCTACTGCTCGGTCTTCCCCGCATTGCACCGTGAACGCGCTTTTGCCGATGGAGACATCACCCAGCTGGCCAATCTTTGCCACAACTGCCGTGGGTGCTACTACGCCTGTCAATACACTGCGCCACACGAGTTCGATCTGAACCTGCCCAAGGCGCTGGCCGAAGTTCGGCGCGATAGCTGGGAGTCCTTTGCTTGGCCACAACCGGTCGCTCGCAAGTTTCACACTCATGGAGGCGCTATCGCGTTGGCGTCCGTTCTGGGCTTTGCTTTGCTCTTCCTTGCCATTCGGGCAATCGGGTCCGCAGGCGGTGACGGCTTTTACGCAGCGCTCTCCCATAACGCCATGGTCGCGATCTTCCTGCCTGCCTTTATTTTCCCTCTCTCCAGCTTGGCAGTCAGCTTGCGGCGCTTTTGGCAATCTGTGGGCGGCACAGCGATCCGGTTGCGCCACATAACAGCCGCCTTGGGCGACGTGGCCAAGATGAAAGACCTCGCCGCAGGTCATGGCGACGGCTGCAACTTTGAGGAGGAAGACCGCTTTACCCATTCGCGTCGCTACGCCCATCAAGCGATTATGTATGGCTTTCTGCTATGCTTTGCGTCCACGGCATCAGGAACCCTGTTGCACTACATCCTGGATATGCCTGCACCCTACCCGCTTTGGTCGGTGCCAAAGCTATTAGGCGTCCCCGGCGGCATCCTTTTGACGCTAGGGTGTGGATGGATGGCGGCGTTGAAGCTACGCTCAGACCGTGAGCTGGGCGACGCAGGCGCGTGGAACGGCGACTTCGGCTTTATCGCGCTGCTTGGGTTTGTCGGCGTCAGCGGCCTTGTGCTTTACCTTCTGGGGGGGTCACCCGCGATGCCAGTCCTTTTGGCGGTGCATCTTGGGGCCGTCCTAAGCTTCTTCCTGCTGACCCCGTTCACCAAAATGGCCCACGGTTTTTATCGGCTAGCGGCCCTCATTCGGAATGCTCAGCGCTCCTAGCAGCCGTTCGCGAGATGCTGCGTCTCACCGCAGCCTTTTGAGAATATCCAAGCTGGCGTATCCATCCGGCACCAAACCGACGGAGCGTTGGAAACCTCTGACCGCTTCAATCGTCAGCGGCCCGATTTTGCCATCGATCTTCTTGGTATCGAAACCCTTTGCGGTCAGAAGGCGTTGCATCTCTTTTCGCTCGGCGAACTTCAACGCGCGATCGCCACGTGGCCAGCCAGACTGGATAGCAGGTCCGCCTTTCAAGCGATCGGACAGATGACCTACCCCAATCACATAGGCATCGGCGGTGTTATACCGCTCGATCACCGAAAAGTTTTTGAAGATCATGAAAGCAGCACCTTTGGCCCCCGCCGGAAGCAGGATCGAGGCTTGACCCTGATTGGGGACACTCTGGCCATTCAAACCTTTGATCCCCATCGCGCCCCAGTCGGAAGGCGATTTCAGAATCTTCCGGTTAGCGAGCGAATAGTCGAACCCCTTTGGCACGGTCACTTCAACGCCCCAAGGCTGCCCCTTCACCCAGCCGAACTTGGCCAGATAATTCGCGGTTGAGGCCAGTGCATCCGTCGGGTCATCGCCCCAGATGTCACGCTTGCCATCACCGGTGAAGTCCACGGCGTAGTCTAGGTATGACGTCGGAATGAATTGCGTGTGGCCCATCGCACCCGCCCAAGAGCCGGTCATCTTACGAGGGGCGACATCACCGGCATCCAAAATCTTCAACGCCGCGATTAACTGCCCCTCAAAAAACGCGCTGCGACGGGTGTCAAAAGCCAGCGTCGCAAGCGAGCCGACCAAATCCTTGGAACCACGGAACGTCCCGTAAGCGCTCTCCAACCCCCAGATCGCTGCAACAACTTCCTTGTCTACGCCATACCGCGCCTCGATCCGGTCCAGTGTCGCGCGGTGCTTGGACACCGCCGCCTTGCCATTGGCGATCCGCGTGTCACTTGCCGCGCTGTCGAGATAGTCCCAAAGCGTCTTGGTGAACTCCGACTGGTTGCGGTCCCGCTTGATCACGTCCGCATCGTAGCGAACGCCTTGAAAGGCACGATCAAAGGTGGCACCCGAAATGCCCTTGGAAATAGCGCGTGGCCTGAAGCTTTTGATCCAAGACTGGAAACGAGCATTGGACGCCACCAAATCAACCGGCGCAGGTTCGGCAGGCGCTGCCTCTCGCACCATATCGCGCAAGCGCGGGCGCAAAGATTGCTCTACCGCCAACGGCGAGGTGGTCGGCGGAATGATCAGTGCCGCCTGTATCGCCTGTGCCTCGAAGGTCGGTCGCAATATCGGACGCTTCGAAACGTCGGCCAAAGCCCCATGCGCCATGCACATTGTGGCCGTCACCGCACCTAAAATTCTCATATTGGACACCTGCTCGTGTTCTCGATTTGGAACCAGTCTACCGAGAATTTTGGCCCGAGGAAAGCTAACCCCGTTTGCGCTTCAGCTTCTTCTTCAGCTTCGCATTCTTGGCGGCATATTTGCCCGTCTTACGACCTTTGGTCGGCCCGCCTCGACCTCGCCCGCCCGTCTGCGGCAGCGCCTTTCCGTCCAGTTCAAGCAACTCCAGCACCAATCCGCCGGTGATTGGCGTAGCCTCGGCCAAACGCACCAAAACCCGCGCACCAAGCCCGATCACAACGCCGGATTTTTCGCCACGCAGGGTCTGCGCATCACGGTCATAGGCGAAATATTCCCGACCAAGGGTGCCAATCGGAATCAACCCGTCCGCGCCGGAGCCGTCTAGTTTCACAAACATCCCGAACTTCGCGATTCCGCTAACGCGCCCTTCCATTTCGGTGCCGACCCGGTCAGCCAGAAACGCGGCTAGATAGCGGTCCGTCGTGTCGCGTTCGGCGACCATAGAGCGCCGCTCGGTCATCGAGATATGCTCGCCAGTCTGCTTCAGATCATCGTCAACTAGCCCGTCATCGCCCCACTGGTGAGCCGAGATCAGCGCACGGTGCACGATCAAATCCGCGTAGCGACGGATGGGCGACGTGAAATGTGCGTAGTCGCGCAGCGCCAGCCCGAAATGCCCGAAGTTTTGAGGGCCATAATACGCCTGCGTCATCGACCGCAACGCGGAAATGTTGATCAGCTCTGCCTGATCCGTTCCCGCCGCCTGCGCCAACAATTGGTTCAGGTGACGCGTTTGGAGCACCTGACCCTTGGCCAATGTCAGCCCGCTGGCCTGCACGATCTCGCGCAACGAATCCAGTTTCTCGGGCGAGGGTTCTTCATGGACACGGTAAAGCAGTGGCGTATTGCGGGCCTTTAGCTCTTCTGCAGCGCAAACGTTGGCCAGCACCATGAACTCTTCGATCAGTTTATGGGCATCCAGACGGTCACGGAACGCAACCGAAATAACCTTGCCGTGCTCGTCCATTGCAATGCGCCGCTCTGGCAGGTCCAGCTCCAGAGGTTGTCGCCGCGTACGCGCCGTCTTGAGCGCCTCGTAGGCAGCATATAGCGGCGTGATCACGTCCTCCATCAGAGGCGCAACCTTGTCATTTGGTTCGCCATCTTGGCCCGCCTGAACCTCTTCGTAGTTCAGCGCGGCGGGGGATCGCATCAGCCCGCGCGTAAACCGGTGTGACAGCTTGTGCCCCTCGGAATCCAGAACCATGCGCACAGCTATGCAGGCGCGTTCAACCCCTTCATGCAAAGAGCACAAGTCACCCGATAACGCCTCTGGCAGCATTGGCACGACTCGGTCGGGGAAATAGGTCGAATTGCCCCGTTTGCGCGCCTCGATGTCCAGCTTGGAACCAGGCGTCACGTAATGCGCGACATCCGCAATCGCGACCCAGACCACATGCCCGCCCTTGTTCTTGGGGTCGTCGTCGGCATGGGCATAGCACGCATCATCATGGTCCCGCGCATCGCTGGGATCGATGGTGATCAGCGGCAGTTCTCGCAGATCTTCACGCTTTCCCAGTTTCACTGGCTTGGCGGCTTCCGCCTCCAGAACCACATCGTCAGGGAATTCATCAGGTATCCCGTGCTGGTGGATCGCAATAAGCGACACCGCGCGCGGCCCGTTGGGATCACCCAAACGCGACACGATGCGAGCCTGCGGTAGCCCCATACGAGACTTCGGGCCGGTCTGCTCCGCTTCGACCAATTCGCCGTCTAGCGCTCCTGACACAGCGCCCGGTGGCACGCGCCATTCCTTGTCGTCGCCCTTGTCGATTGGCGTAACCCGCCCACCTTCCGCGCCTTTGCGGTAGATGCCCAAAATCTTCGCAGGCCCGGTGCCGATGCGCCGGATCAACCGCGCCTCATAAGCGTAATCTTCGCCCGATACTGTGGTCAGACGGCACAGGACGCGGTCACCCTTGGCCAATGCCGGATCGCCATCCTTGGCGATGAACAGCACGCGCGGCGGGGTATCGCCGGCTTCCACGGGCTCTAAGAACAGGTCTCCATCCGCATCTATGCCTGTCACACGACACACGGATACCGGCGGCAAAGCTCCATCTTCACGATAGGTTTTGCGACGCTTTTCCAGATGCCCTTCGGCCTGCAGTTCCTTGAGCATCCGCTTCAGATCGATCCGCGCGGCACCCTTGATCCCGAAGGCTTTGGCGATGTCACGCTTGTTCGTCTTGGTCGGGTTGTCCTCGATGAAGGACAGGATGTCGGCTTTGGTGGGAAGGTTTTTCATGCTCATCGCCTATCATGCCCGTCAAGGAAGGTCATGGTTTCGTTTCATCTGGGTAAGTCCGCAACTGTGTCCACGTCTTTTAATGTCGCGACATAGCCAACCCGCGCGTCACCAAGCGAGGCCACGCTATCCGCCAACGCGTGTTCAGTCGACCATCGAACGCCGTTAAACAGCCTCGCCTGGCGCCGCATCCGTTTCAGGCCAACCAGCCAGTAGCCTCCATCAGGTGCGGGGCCAAACACCACGTCATTGCGCCCCAATGCTGCGAAAGCCTCTGCGATCCGCGCCCGTGTTACACCAGGAATATCTGCACCAATGATACACACCGGTCCGCACGGCATAGCATCGAAGGCCGCCCCCATCCGGTCGCCAAGATCACCACGCCCCTGTGCCCAACGCGGCAAATCGGCAGGCCAAACTCGTGATGCCAACCCTTCCGCATCCGGAGAGACTGCCAGAACCAAATCCCAGCGCGGATCCCGCAAGCGTCGCAACAGCCGCGTCGTCTGGTGGCGGAACCACCACGCGGCCCCGACCATGCCCAAGTGACGACCAAGCCGCGTTTTTACGCGCCCCGGATGCGGTTCCTTAACCATGACGACGAGGGTTTTACGCAAAGTAATCCTGCAATATGCGAGTATAGATGCCTTTGAGTTGGTGCACTTGATCCACCATCACGCGTTCATCCACTTGGTGCATGGTTTTGCCCACAAGCCCGAACTCCACCACTGGGCAATGATCCTTTACGAAGCGCGCGTCCGACGTTCCGCCAGAGGTGGACATTTCTGGCACCACGCCTGTCACCGTCTCAACGCTTTTCGCCACCATCGTCGACAATTCTCCCGGCGGGGTCAGGAAACTTTCGCCGGACACTTGCGTGGTCATCTCCACAGTCGCGCCACTTTCAGTCGCTATCTTGTCCGCCTCACCACGAAGCCAAGCAGTCAAACTTCCCGAGCTGTGGTCGTCATTGAAACGGATATTCACCGTCGCGCGGCACTCTGCGGGAATAACGTTATTGGCGGTGTTCCCTGTGTCGATCGTAGTGACAGCCAATGTGGACGCATCGAAATGCTCCGTCCCTTCATCCAGAACATGGGACGCCAACCGATCCATAAGTCGCGCCATCACTGGCACAGGGTTCAGCGCGCGGTGCGGATAGGCCGAATGGCCCTGCACGCCCTTAACGGTGAAATAGGCGGTCATCGATCCACGGCGCCCGATTTTCATCATCTCTCCCATTTCGTTGGGGCAAGTCGGCTCGCCAACCAAGCAGGCGCTCATGGCTTCGTCATTTGCTTTCATCCAGTCCAGCAACGCGATCGTTCCGTCGACGGCTATACCCTCTTCGTCACCCGTAATCGCCAAAATGATCGCGCCATCCGGCGGGGTGTCACGCACGAAGTCCACAGCGGCGGCAGCGAATGCGGCAACACCTGACTTCATATCTGTCGAACCGCGTCCATAAAGGTAGCCGTCTTTGATCTCTGCCCCGAACGGATCCACCGTCCACGCGGCCGCATCTCCCACAGGGACAACATCCGTGTGCCCGTTGAACCCAAAGCTGCGGGGATGGCCCTTGTCCCCCCAGCGCGCAAAAAGGTTCGACACCTCGCCACGGTCGGCGCGAAAGCAGTCGAAACCAGCGCTTTCAAGGAGCTGGGCCAAGACGCCCAACGCACCACCTTCCTCCGGGGTAACAGAGGCACAGCGCACAAGCTGCGCGGTAAGGTCAACGGGATCAATGGGTTGGGTCATGTCGCTCTCCAAGCTATCTCTGACCCTTCTATCCTGCAGCGTAGGTGCGGCGCAATCGCAACACAGCATTTGAAACTGTGACCAAATCCAGAAGAATTTATGGCAATCACAAGAAAATCCTTCCCCGAAAGGAGATCCCCGCGTTAACAAAGATTTAATAATATTAAGCCCGAGGCAGGGTACGCGATCCGCAATAGGATCGTCCGAGCGTTGAGATTACCGAGTTTCAATTTTGCACGAAGGATCAGTTTCCCTTCGAAGGTGTTCGCTCGCCTGATCTCCGGGGACGGAGGCAGTAATGGTCGCAGCATCGGAACTTCCGATCAATGAAGGCGCGTCTGCGGTGCAGATGGCCAACGAAATTTTCGGCAACGGCTCAACCGTGGTCGGCGCCTCCTATACTGGGTGGTCCCAGTCGTCTGGCATATATTCAAACGGGGACGCCATTTCCCCTAATGCCACTCCGGGCGACACCGGCGTGATCCTGTCCACAGGACGCGCCAGAGATTTCACGAATTCCAATGGGCAAGCCAACCAAAGCACGAACAACTCTACCAACACACCCGGCACCAACAACGACGCGCAATTCAATGCGCTTGCAGGCACCAACACCTACGACGCGTCGATCCTGACCGTGGACTTCATCCCTGATGGGGACACACTGTCGTTGCAGTTCATCTACTCCTCCGAGGAATACCCGGAATATGTGAACTCCATCTATAACGATCTCGTGGGCGTTTGGGTCAACGGCGCGCCTGTGACCATTGCAGTGGGGGACGGGGTGTCGGACATCGGCAACGTGAACGCCACCAACAACGTCAACCTCTACCAAGACAACACCACCGACGATTACAACACCGAGATGGACGGCTTCACTGTCACGCTTACCCTAACGCTGAACGTCAATCCCGGTGTGGTGAATTCTATCCGCATTGGCATCGCCGATGTGGGCGATAGTAACTACGACAGCAACCTTCTCATCGCTGGCGGGTCGATCCAAAGTGACGTGCTGGCCTATGATGACACGTTCGATGTGGTCCAAAACGGCACCCCGACATTGGACGTTCTGGGCAACGATGTTGAGGGCAGTGGCGGCACGCTCACGATTACCCACATCAACAGTCAGGCCGTCTCCGTGGGCAGCACCGTAACATTGGCAACCGGTGCCCAAGTCACTTTGAATGCCGATGGCACGTTCGGCTATGTGAACGACGCCGATATCGAAGAGATCAGCTTCACCTATACCACTGAGAACAGCGCTGGCGTGTCCGATACGGCCTTTGTCACGGTCAACACAATCCCTTGTTTCGTTGCTGGGACATTGGTGCAAACCCCGTCAGGCCCGCAGCCGGTCGAGACCTTGGAACCAGGCGATCTGGTGATCACCAAAGATGACGGCCCGCAGCCTGTCCGCTGGATCGGGTCCCGCGCGGTCGACGCCACCGGAGCTTTGGCTCCGATCCGTATCGAGGCAGGCGCTTTCGGCGACCATGACACTTTGTCCGTCTCCCCACAGCACCGCATCCTAATCACTGACGAAATGGCCGAAATTCTTTTTGGAAGCAAAGAGGTGCTGGTCACAGCAAAGGATCTGGTAAACGATCAGACCGTGCGACGCGATACTTCTCGCGCGGAAGTCACATACGTCCACATCCTGTTTGACACGCATCAGGTCGTCTACTCTGAACGACTGGCAACCGAGAGCTTTCTGCCCGGCCCGCAATCAATGCAAAGCTTTACGCTGGAGACAGTGAACGAAATATGCACCATTTTCCCCGAAATTGATCCCATGACTGGTTTTGGCTACGGGGCAGCAGCGCGGACCGCGCTGAAAGGTTACGAGGCGCAGCTTTTGCTGTCGCAGGGCTATGCTGCTTAGGATTAACCCCAAATATGGCAACAATGCCTTGGGATTTCCACGGAATGATCACGCACTTTCCACGCTTTTGGCGCGGATGCCTTCTACTCCATTTCTATCCAAAGGTCCGTGTGGCCGAGTGTGGGGTAGTAGGTAATGAAAAAAATAGCAGTAACAATGAGCGGGCGAAAAGCCCTGATAGGTCAGGAAGAACAGGTCGAAATAGTCGCGCTGCGGGCCAATGGGCCTGCTGCACGGACCACCGATCGTGATCCGGTATTCTCGAATATCAATGATCTGCCAGAAGCCCCCGCGAACACGGGCATGATGGCGAGCACTCGCGTCGCCACGCCTTCCGGCCCGCGTCGGATCGATGAACTGTCAATCGGCGACGTCGTCCTCGACGCCATGGGCCGCGAGGCAAAGGTTCGCCATGTGCTGCAAACAGACGCCCCCCGCAATGCCTTCTTGCTTCGCGCGCCTTACTTCGGTCTCGACCATGACGTCGTTCTTGCGCCAGAGCAGAAGATCGTCGTGACATCTGACACCGCTGAATATCTCTTCGGCGAAGAAACCGTCATCGTGCCTGTCTGGTCTCTCAATGATGGTCGCAAGGTCGGGCATTTCGAAACGCGGTCTTCGGATAAAATGTACCAGCTGCAACTTGATACGCCCGCGCCGATGGCGATCGGGCGTTGCGCGGTGTCAGCGCTTTACAAAGACGGGGCTACTCAGGGCCGCGTCCTAAGCGATGAAGAAGCCCGTTGCTTCGCGACAGAGCACCGCAGCGGTTTCAGCAACTAGTCATCACCTTCGTAAAACGCGGTGGTTTGCGCCACCACGACGGAGTTTTCATCAAGCGCACGCTGCATGAGCGCGCGCTCTTCTTCGTCGATATCATGACCCTCAGCCAAACGGTCATTCAAAGAGCCGTAGCCGGTCACATCAAGCGGTGCCAAACCGGCCTGCTTCATCAACGCGACCGTCTCGCGCACCGCTTCGGCCTCGTCGACGCCACTGGCGTAACACATCAACGCAGCACCCGACGCGTCCTCAGGCAGACCGTCGCCGTCTTTCCGGCCAACCTCCAGAAGCAGCGTGTAGACCTGATGTTTAGACTTTTCCTTGGCCATGACGCGCCCTCTTACCCTTTTGCCCTCGGTTCTCCTAATCGCCCTGCGCTGTCAAGCCACTTGCATTTAAAGGCGCTGCTAGGTCATTTAGCCAAACCTCCAGTAAAGGCCTCTGACGATGAGATTGATTCTGACCCTTTTGCTCTTGTTGTTACCAGTATCTTCTCGTGCCCAAGACACGCTTACCATCGCAACAGTAAACCGTGCGCCCTTCGCCATGATTGAAGGAGAGAAGATCACGGGCTTCTCCGTTGATCTGTGGCAGATGGTTGCCGAACAACTTGCGCTGGAGTTTGAATTCCGAACCGTCGACACCTTCGCGCAGATGTTGGAGCTCGTTTCCAGTGGCGCCGTGGATGGAGCCATCGCGAATATCTCGGTTACTGCAGAGCGTGAGGCCCAAATGGACTTCACCCAGCCGATCTTCGACAGCGGCTTGCAGATCATGGTCCCGTTTGAAGAAAGCAGCAGCTCTGTCATTGCCGTGCTCGTGACGCGCGATATTGCCTACGCGATGCTAGCAGCCGCAGCGTTGCTATTCGGCGGTGGCATGCTCATGTGGGTTTTTGAGCGAGGGCGATCCGAGTATTTCAATCGGCCCGCACGCGACGCCATGTTTCCGGCATTCTGGTGGGCGCTAAACCTCGTGGTGAATGGCGGGTTTGAGGAGCGGATGCCCAACTCACGCCCCGGCCGCTTCTTTGCCGTCCTGCTGGTCATCGGTTCGCTGTTTTTCGTGTCGATCTTCGTAGCAAAGATCACTGCTGCCATGACCGTGGACGCCTTGCAAAACAGCATCGATTCCCTTGCTGATCTTGAAGGGAAGCGTATCGGAACCGTCGAAGGCTCCACAGCCAGCGTCTTCCTCAGATCACGCGACCTTCAATACATCGGCCTTCAGGATCTCGACGAACTGTTCAACCTTTTCGGCGAAGGCGCATTGGACGCCGTCGTGTTCGACAAACCTATTCTTGCCTATTACGCTGCGAACAAAGGGCGCGGCGAAGCGCGTCTGCTGGATCGCACTTTCAAACCAGAAAACTACGCAATGGCATTGCCCACAGGCAGCCCATTGCGCGAGCAGATCGATCAAAGCCTATTGAAAATACGCGAAGACGGTTCGTATGACAGTCTTCGCGCTAAATGGTTTGGCTCGGCGCGCTAGGCGCGCCGCAGGCTCTTAGTCGCGCAGCAACTCGTTGATACCGGTCTTGGAGCGCGTGCGTTCGTCCACGCGCTTCACGATCACCGCGCAATACAGGTTCACGCCGTTCTTCGACGGCATGGAGCCCGCAACCACCACCGAGTAGGGCGGCACTTCGCCATACATCACTTCGCCAGTTTCGCGATCGACGATCTTGGTCGACTGGCCGATAAACACACCCATGCCCAGAACGGAGCCCTCGCGCACAATGCAGCCTTCTACCACCTCGGAGCGCGCCCCAATGAAGCAGTTGTCTTCAATGATGGTCGGGCCAGCCTGCATTGGCTCCAGAACGCCGCCGATGCCGACGCCGCCGGACAGGTGGACGTTCTTCCCGATCTGGGCGCAGGACCCAACCGTGGCCCAAGTGTCGACCATTGTGCCTTCGTCAACATAGGCGCCCAGATTCACGAAGGACGGCATTAACACCACGCCAGGCGCGATGAACGCAGACTTGCGGACGATACAGTTAGGCACCGCACGGAAACCCGCTGCTTTCCACTGATTGTCGCCCCAGCCTTTGAACTTGGAATCAACCTTGTCCCACCAGCCCGCACCCTGCGGGCCACCGTCTTGCTGTTCCATATCCTTGATGCGGAAGCCCAGAAGCACCGCCTTCTTGGCCCACTGGTTCACGTGCCATGAGCCGTCATCCTGCTTCTCGGCAACCCGCAACTTACCGCTGTCCAGAGCGTTCAGTGTGTCTTCGATCGCGTCGCGTGTTTCACCCGTGGTCGATGGCGTAATGGTGTCGCGGGCCTCCCATGCGGCCTCGATAGCAGTCTCTAGCTGAGCGTTGGACATGGTAGGGTTCCTTGAATCGTGTCTGGTTTCAAAACTTGAACGCCTATAGACCGAAACGACGCATCCGCGCAATGAAGAGGCAGACATTATGAAAGACGACCACCGCAGGCACCCTATGCGCCACTCCCGTCAGGACATGGAGGAGGTCAAACAGATCCCCGACACCCCGCAGACGCGGTCCCCTGCCTACCAACTGGCCTTTACCGACAATGACTTCATGTGCCGCGAAGAATTGCGCCCCGTGCGCTTGCAGCTGGAATTGCTGAAGCCGCAACTGATGATGGACGAGGCAGGTATCGTCTCGACCGTCGTTCTGTTCGGTGGCGCGCGCATCCCCGAGCCTGCCAAAAAGCACACCGCCCGCACCGAAACGCTGGCCGAATTGTCCAAATACTATGAAGAGGCCCGAAAATTCGCACGGCTGATAACCGAACGCTCCGACGGCAATCACAACGTGATCTGCACCGGCGGCGGCCCCGGCGTCATGGAAGCAGGTAGCCGTGGTGCGCTAGACGCGGGCGGGCGGTCTGTAGGTCTAAACATCGTGTTGCCGCACGAACAGGCCCCGAACGAGTATGTCACGCCAGAGTTGTGTTTTAACTTTCACTACTTCGCCATTCGCAAAATGCACTTCCTGATGCGCGCCAGCGCCATCACGGTATTCCCCGGCGGTTTCGGCACCCTGGATGAAACCTTTGAAGCGCTGACCCTGATCCAGACAGGCCGCATGCAACGCGTGCCGTTCGTGCTGTTCGGCGAGGAGTTCTGGCGCTCGATCATCAACTGGGAAGCCCTGTCGGACGCAGGCACCATCGCGGCGGAAGATCTGGAGCTATTCCATTTTGTTGAGACCGCAGAAGAGGCCATTGCGATTATCGACAACCATTCTTGAAGCGGGCCAAATGTCGAAGTTCACCTGAGGGGGAGCGTTGTATGGACGAGTTCACCGGCGGATGCATGTGCGGAAACATCCGGTTTGTCGCGGCAGGATCGCCCTATCGGGTTGGCCTGTGCCACTGCCTTGACTGCCGCAAACATCATGGAGCTTTGTTCCACGCCTCGGCAGTATTCCAACAGGAGTCGGTGAAGATCGAAGGTGTGACATCCAGCTATGAGGATCGGCATTTTTGTCCCCGCTGCGGGTCGTCCGTCTTCTCGCAAAGCGGGGACGAGACCGAAGTGCATCTGGGAGCGCTTGATGAGTCCAACCAGCTATCCCCAACTTACGAGCTATGGACAATCCGCCGTGAAAGTTGGCTGCCACCTTTCCCGTTAGCGGCGCGATACGAGCGAGACCGAACCACGAGCAGTCGGCAAGAACCCTAGTTCACCAGCCGGTAATCGACGATCTCCGTGCGCTGAAAGAATCGGAAGTTATCATCAGATATCATGGTAATGCGGATCACACCTTCGGGTGTGGACCAGACCGCTATCCCCTCCAGATTGTCATGGGTTCCGCCTGCCGTGCGCAAAAGCTCCCGCTCGTCCGTCAGGCTATTGCGACTTAGCGCAAAACTGCGCACGCGCGTTGCAAAGCCATTCAACCCCTTCAACTCGCGCTCCAAAAGGTACAGCCTGCCGTCGGGACCGAAATCCGCACCCACGGGCAGAAAACCATCCCGTCGCGCGATGCTTAACGTCTTGTCCCAGCGCCCATTGCGGTAGCGAAACACAGGGAACGGCCGATTCAGATCGCCAGACCGTTCGGGCAAGGTATACAGCACGCCAGCGGCATCTATCGCCAACGCTTCGATCGACGAGTTGCTCTGGAGCGAGCCGCGCCACGGCATATCAGGCAGGGGCCGCCCAGCCGACCTAGGACTATCGTAGGCCACGACCCGATGCGTGCCTTCAAATGAAATGTAGATCGTTCCGGTCGGCGAAATCGCCAATCCTTCTGCATCCGTGCGATAGCTGCGCCACGGCACACCTTGCGGATTGAGGATGCGACCGAACCGCAAATTATCCAATCCGCGGATGCGACCACCATCCCGCACGATCCGCCCTTCGGCAATCAGCCCTTTGTCGGTCGTCGTCGTGAAGCTCTCGCCATTGCGGCTAAGCTCAAGTGACGAGAACCCGCCAAAGTCCTCGACAGCACTTTTCCAAGTGTACCGGCTGACAAACTCCAGAGATTGCGCGCATGCAATCCCTGCAGAAAGCCCGAGGGCAACAAGGGCTATTTGGAGTTCAGAACGCCAACGCATGCTTTTGGCAAATCAGCTAGCACCAGTTCCCGACGCGGCTTGACCTTAGGCGGGTTCTTTGGCGGTGGCGGGGGGTTCAGGATGTTGTTCACCCATTGCTGAGCATCTGCGCAGCCGTCACCAGCCGGTGGCGGGTCTTGGTTCACACAACCAGGCGACCCTTTCGGGCAGTTCAGTCGCACATGAAAATGATAGTGGTGTCCCCACCATGGGCGGATCTTGCGAAGCCAAGCGCGTTGCTTCTTTGTGCGCCCCTTTTCGTCCTTACACATCTGAACCTTGGCACCAGGGAAGACAAAAATCCGCGCCACGCGTCGATCGCTCGCGGCGGCTTTCAGGATTTCATGATGCGCGCGGGTCCATTTGTCATTCACAAAAGCCCCGTTGGCGCGGCGCATAGAAATGGCCGAGATATTCTCGCGCTGTTTCCTGTTCAGGTTCACGCTGCCCACAGGATTCATCCAGATATCCGCATCCAGACCAAGCTGGTGGCTACGATGCCCCGTCAGCATTGGCCCGCCACGCGGCTGGGAAAAGTCACCAAAGTAAAGCCCCTTCCAGCCTTGCTTTACAGCAAAACGGCTCAGGTCTTTGCTAAAATCGATTAGCTCTGGATGGCCCCAATTTCGATTGCGAGACAAGCGCATGGATTGCCATGTCGGCCCCGTTTCAGGCAACTGCACCAAACCCGCAGCACAGCCCTTAGCGTAGGATCCGTAAGCCGCAGCTTTTTGGTTGGAGCCGTCGCGTTTGCCCCCGAAATACTGCTTGGCGAGCTTCTCCGCGCTGGCGGTCCCGGCCATACAGACCACCGCAATTGCAACACCTATCAGATGTCGGATTCCCATAATGCGTCGTCCTCTCCGTCTGGTTTTACCCAGAGTAACAGGACCAGCCCCAAAAGGAAGAGGCCGATCAGCGGAGTTACACCAATTCTCTGGGATCCTGACAGCGTTGTCGTCAACGCGATCAAGCCCGGGGCAAGGAATGATGTGGCCTTACCCGCCAAAGCGTACAGCCCGAACGCTTCTGTCATGCGATTTGGGTTTGCCTGACGAACCATCATGGTGCGTGATGCCGATTGAATCGTGCCACCTGCAGCCCCGACAAGGATGCCCGCCAAATAAAACGCGATGTCAGATGCGGTGCGGCCGCCAACAAGGCCTTCTCCCGAAACTGCGACGCCGTAGATAGACGTAGGTGTGATCATCACAATCGAAACGGCTGCGATGATAAGGGCAATGATCGATACCAAGATTACCGGCTTGGGGCCAAAGCGGCTGTCCGCGCGCCCGCCAAGATAAGCTGCGATTGCCCCGCCAATGACGGCCAGAATTCCGAACACGCCGACATCAACGACGCTCCAGCCCAGCACACCAACAGCATAAATGCCGCCGAACGTATACATCCCATTCAACGCGTCACGATACAGCATCGACGAGGCGAGATAATTCGCGAGGCTTGGCGTTCGTGGCAGTTTGCGAATGGTGCGGCCCAAGCTGCGAAGCCCCGCCGCAATCACACCCTTGGTGCGCGCCGGGCGGTCCTTTGGATCCCGAACCCAGATGAAAAACGGCACCATAAAAACAATGAACCAAAGGGCGGAGAACACGCCAACGAAGCGGGTTCCTTCTCGGGAGGTCGAATCCAAGCCACCCAAAGGCGATATGCCGATCAGCGTGCGGCCCTCATTGTTTTCGGCCAAGAACAGCAGCGCGAAGACCAACGCCAGCAAGCCACCCCAATAGCCCATCGCCCAACCAGAACCGGAGATGCGGCCAATCTCTTCACGTGTACCGAGCTCCGGCAGCATTGCATTGGTGAAAATCGTCGCAAATTCCATGCCGACAAGCCCAACGATAAACAGCCCCATAACGAGTGTTAGGCTGAAACCGTTAGGGTCGGCATACCAAGTCCCTGCCGCGCCGATCACGTAAAGGACGGAGAAGACCCAGATATAGGGGAGCCTGCGTCCGGTGCTATCTGCCACAGCGCCCAGCACAGGGGCCGAGAAGGCGATCATCAAGCCAGATATGGTGAGAACCCAGCCCCAGACGCTTTGTGCGCTTGCTTTGGCAAGCTCCACATCCATACCGCTAGTGACGTACTTGGCCGTCACGACCTCGGCAAAATATGGGCCGAAAATGAACGTCAGCAACAGGGTATTGTACGGCTGGGAGGCCCAGTCGAACATAAACCATCCCCAAATACGCTTCTTGGCAGAGGTCGTCATATCGTTAAAATCCCAGCACAGACCCTTTGACCTAGGGCCTTCTACCCCCCTGAGGCAAGGAATAACTTACCCAGACGAAGTGACGTAAACGTCAGTTTTCGGCTATAATGGTGGCCATGGCCGCATGGACTCTGCCTCTGTCCAAGCTTTGACCCAGTCAGGAATCTGTGGTGGCTCCGTCTCTAAGGATAGCGCGGACATCACCTGAGATGGCGGCACAATACCAGTCTTCGACGTAATGGCCGAGCGATAGAGGATATGTGATGTGGCCTCACCTTTGACGCGCATAGATTGTTCCAGATACAAAAACTTGTCATCCCAACACACTGCGCGCGACCGCATCTCGATCCGGTCAAACATGCGGACACGCCTGCGATACCTTACTGTAGCGCCCGCCATGGTAAGGCCCCAACGATGTTTCTTCAGCGCAGGGATCAACCCGACCCGCTTGGCCAACGGCAACCGCCCCATATCGTACAGGGTCAGGGTCCGGCCGTTGTTTAGCTCAAGCCACAGGTCCAAGTCCCAAGGCCAGCAAATGTGATGCGAAACATGGGTATCCAATGGCCCCAAATCCGGGTCATTGCGGTGACGAAAAAACTGATAGATCAGACGTAAAATCGGGTACACGGCGGCTCCTTAACTGTGCCGACACATGCCCGATTGCCGCGCCGCGTCAACCAAGACATCGCGTCACGTCTTGCACGCAAGGGGAGTGACGCTTACCTAGGCATCAACCCGCACCGGAGATCCCAAATGACAAGCTTGTTTCAAATACTAATGATGATCCTCGGGGTAGCCCGCACCGTGATCCTAATTCACTTTGTCATGAGTTGGTTGATCAGCTTCGGGGTTCTGAACATGCGGCAACCTCTGGTCGCACAAATCTGGGACGGCTTGAACCGGCTGCTGGAGCCGATCTACGGCCCAATCCGCCGCTTGTTGCCGCAAATGGGCGGCATTGACCTAAGCCCCGTCGTAGCGCTCCTGGGCATCTACGCGTTGCAGATCATCCTGACCAACAACGCGGCGCTTTTTATGTAGGCCAGCCTTTCAGTTGACGAACGGAGCAGCGCTGCCCCATAGCTGCTTCACGCGCTGGTCACGGCCGCACGCATCGCGGTACTTCTTGTAAGCCTTCGCTTTTGACTGTGGGCCAAAGCGGGTCAGCACGATCTTGTCCTGCTTGTAGTAGTCCTGATGATATGCGTCGGCGGGGTAAAACGGCTTCGCATCAAGTATTGGCGTTACGATCTTCTGCCCCAAATCCTTCTCAGCCGCAGCCTTTGCTGCTTCAGCGGCCTCCCGATCCGGTCGATTGGTCACGAAAATCGCCGTCGTGTAGCTTTCTCCGCGATCGCAGAACTGCCCACCAGCATCGGTTGGGTCGATAGAGCGGAAGAACATGTCGTAAAGCTGGCGCACGGAAACCTTGGAGGGGTCGTAGTCAATCTGCACTGCTTCCAAGTGGCCGGTGCCACCATTAATAACCTGTTTGTAGGTCGGGCTCGCGACCGTGCCGCCCGTAAAGCCGGAAACAACTTCTTTCACACCATCCACTGCCTCAAAGTCTGATTCCACACACCAGAAGCATCCGCCTGCGACAGTGACCTCTGCCGCCATCGCCATTTTAGGTTGCGCTGCAATTCCTGCGAGCACCGCAAGACCGAAACCCGTCAGATACCAGCGTGTGCGTTTGAAGTGTTTCAAGGTTTTGCTCCCGTCAAAGCCGTACAAATAGTGTAGGCGGCAATTTGATACTTGCGCCATTCACACTCAACCAAACTTGCCGTGATTGGTTCCAATGAAACTGAGATCAATTAGCGCAGGTCGTTGATGAAGGTATCAATCGCCTTCACTCTTTCTGTGCTTGATGGATGCGTGGACATCCATTGCGCAGGCTCGCCCCCTGCATATTCCTTGCTGATCTTCTCAAAAAACAGCTTCAAGCCAGACGGGTCGAACCCCGCTTCGTCCGATAGGGTTAACCCGAACTCATCAGCGGATGTTTCCTGTGCACGACTGAACGACAGCGACAGAAGCACGTTTCCTTCCAGAACCACATCCTCAAGGATCGGGCCGACATCCCCCGCCAGAAAAGCGATCAGGATGTAGGTGCTGAGTGATCGGTAAAGGCGCTTCAGCCCGTGCTCTTCCACCACATGGCCTATCTCGTGCCCCAGAACACCCGCCATGACGTCTGGCTGGGGAAAGTCTTTCACGAAAGCATCTGTCATCACCATCGTGCCACCCGGCAACGCGAACGCGTTCGGCCCCATCCCGGGCATGTCGCGGAACAGCAAATCAAAACTGTGTCGCGCCTGCACTTCTTGCGGCAACGAGCTTACCAAACGGCGGTAGACGCTTTCGACCTCGCTTCTCTGCTCTTCCGAAAGTTTCGAAGGCTCCGCCATTGTGAAATCGATGGTCTGCATCGTTCCAACGTCGATCTGTTCGATGACGACGGGAGGAGTAAACGCGATGGCGACCGACGCCATAATGTCCAGCCCATAGCGCCACAGCACCCAAGCCGCCGCAAGGCAAATCGCTACTACGCCGAACAGCCGTGCATTGAACCCTTCATAGTGGTGAAGCATCGAGCCGCGGGTTTTTCCCGTCAGCGCCTCAATGGCGGCATGGTCGGTGGTTTCGAAGACTGCGCCATCAGGGAATGACACCTTTCGCGGGGCGGAGCCCAACGGCGCGTCTATACGGACTTCCGAAAGATAGGCGCTGGCAAGCACCGCCCTTTCGTCATTCTGAATATCAACCCAAAGGCCTTCGCCCCCCTCACGCGTCAGAAGACGCGCAGGTTGGCGATGGGATGACCGCGCCGCAAAGGCATGACCACGAAGGCCCGGAAGTTGCGGCGCGGTACTCATCTCTTAGATCGGCAAGCCAACGTCGATTCCTTCGAGGTCGGTATACGCGTCCCCGAAAGCGCCGCCCGCTTCTTGCTGCTGCGTCACGAAATCATCCATCGACCCACCTGGGATGAAGCCCGTATGATCCGCCAGATAGCGGGCCAAACGCACCTGCGCCCATGGCAGCATCAGGAACAACGTGCAGACCACAACGACCATGTTGGTCACAGCAATCCAAAGTAGCTTTGGTGCAGTCACGTTGGACGCGAAACGGTGGCCACCTTCCAACGCTGTGTTGTTGTACACCGCGTTGCGGGTCAGCGCCTGATAGATGAACGCCGCTGGCAGGAACGCTACGAAGAACAACAGATAAAACAGCCCCATGACCTTCATCGCTTGTTCAGGGGCACGGTCGGCATTGTCCATGGCGTAGGCAAACTCGTTGAAGTTAAAGCCAGTTACCAAGACGCCAATCACGCCCACCACAATGATCCAAGCAAGAGCGACAAGGAACGCTTTGTAGAAAACACCTAGGCCGACTTCCATGTTGAACTTGGCTTGCCCCAGCTTGTGGTTGTTGATTGAGAAGCGCTTCAGCGCGCGATCCCAAATCGGGAAGGTGGTATAAAGCGTCAGCGCCATCAGGATCGGGTAAACCAGGAAGGTCAGAAACGCCTGACCAACAGTGCCCACAAAACCGAACCGCACATTCGAAAAGCTCGACATGCGCGCGTTGAAGACCATCGAACGCACAATTAGCCAAGGGTAGGCGAACAGCAGTGCAATGATGAGCAAGAGCCCCAAAACCGGAATAACTGCCGTAATGATCTGGAATACAATCACGGCAGCAATCACGATCAACCGGCCGATCAGAATTTGCTTACCCGTCGCGTGGTAGTCGAAGTTGCGACCTTCAACATAGGTATGGTTATAGAAATACTTCTTGGTGCGCACTTTGGCCCACGCCGAATAGATGCCCAAAGTCACAATGCTCAGAAGCAGGTTAACGATCCATATTCCGAACCATTCTTTGGCGTTCCCGGTAAACTGAAACGGCTTAGCGCCCGAAGGTAAACTCTCACTCATTGTAAATTCCCTCTGTTCAATGGATTTGTTTTTTCCAAACGTCATAAACAATGCGAGCGGAGTTGGGAATCCCTTAAGAATCGAATGAATTTCACTGGTCCAACGCATGAAATCGGGCTCTAAGTCGTTTCAGGAGGCCACATGACAGATCATCAAACGACCCACCAAGCCGAAGAAGACGCCCGCAACGACCAGATCCTGATCTATGTCGACGGCCAGCTGAAGCCAAAGGCCGAAGCCACCGTCTCCGTCTATGACAGCGGCTTTATGCTGGGCGACGGCGTTTGGGAGGGGCTGCGACTCTATAACGGCACATGGGCGTTTTTAGAGGAGCATATCGACCGCCTGTTCGAGGCCGCCAAAGCCATTGATCTGGATATCGGCAAAGACCGTGCGGGCGTCATCGCCGCGCTGGAGGAAACCCGCGAAGCCAACAGCATGACCACCGACGCCCATGCCCGCCTGATGGTGACAAGGGGCGTGAAGCATCGCCCGTTTCAGCACCCTTCCTTGTCGCGGTCCGGCCCGACATTTGTGATCATCATGGAGCATTCAAAGCCGAAGCTGCCCCGCCCGATCCGGTTGGCGACCGTCCCACATCTACGCGGGTTGCCTATGACCCAAGACCCGAAGCTAAACTCGCATTCAAAGCTCAACTGCATCCTCGCCTGTATTGCCGCAGAGAAAGCCGGCGCAGACGAAGCATTGATGCTGGACCTGCATGGCTTTGTGAACACCACCAACGCCTGCAACTTTTTCGTGGTCAAGAAAGGCGCTGTTTGGACCTCCACCGGCGACTATTGCATGAACGGGATTACCCGCCAGAAGGTCATCGACCTGTGCCACGCCAACGGCATTCCGTGTTTCGAGCGGAATTTCTCGCTAGTGGACACCTATTCGGCAGATGAGGCGTTCCTGACCGGCACATTCGGTGCGCAAACGCCCGTATCCGAAATCGACGGGCGCCAAATCGGCTCCGGAGAGATGGGGCCAGTCACCAAACGGCTTCGGACGCTCTACACCGCACTGATCAAGGAGATATGCCAATGAAACCGCTTTGCGTGCTCGCCGTGATCGGCTCTCTGGCGGCCTGCAACCCTGCCGCACCAACCGCGCCCTCGGGCAGTGACATCCCTTGGCCGGAGGCTGTGGAGCTGTTTCAAAGCTGCAAGGTCGACAGCCTGTTTCAGCTGCACGACAAGACGGTCACCTTGAACCTGAAGGACGGCAGAACTCTGACGACAACTGCGCCGTATCTTGACGCGATGCTTTACGACGACGTGATGCCGCCCCGCTGTGGAGACGTCGGCGTCATCATGGAGTAGCCAATGAAAATCGCTATGTGGTCCGGCCCGCGCAACCTGTCGACAGCCATGATGTACAGCTTCGGCAATCGCCCCGATTTTGAGGCGATGGATGAGCCATTCTACGCGCCCTACCTAAAAGCATCCGGCATTTCCCATCCGATGGATGCAGCAATCATGGCAGCGCATGAG
This sequence comes from Litoreibacter janthinus, assembly GCF_900111945.1. Taxonomy (NCBI): domain Bacteria; kingdom Pseudomonadati; phylum Pseudomonadota; class Alphaproteobacteria; order Rhodobacterales; family Roseobacteraceae; genus Litoreibacter; species Litoreibacter janthinus. The sequence continues at coordinate 496,106 of NZ_FOYO01000001.1, forward strand.
ACTGACCCGGACAAGGTTGCCGCAGCCTGTGCAGCTTCACCGGCCGAGCATCGCTACATGAAGCACATGCCGCACCACATGTTGGACGGGATGCCATTGGACTGGGCGCATGAATGCTTGAATATCCATTTGATCCGGCACCCCGCCCGCGTGATCGCCAGCTACGCCGCAAAGCGCGAGAACCCGACGCTAGAGGATATCGGATATCCGCAGCAAGCAGCACTGTATGCGAAGATCGGTGGCTTGGTGATCGACAGTCATGACATTCGCGCGAACCCCGAGACGTCGTTGCGCAGCTTGTGTGAAGAGATCGGGTTACCCTTCTTGGACGCCATGCTCCATTGGCCTGCTGGTCCGAAACAGTTTGACGGTATCTGGGCATCGCATTGGTACGGGGCAGTCCATCGCTCCACCGGCTTTGCAGGGGCGGAGGGGCCTTTACCTCAACTGGAGGGAGAAGCCGCTAGATTGTGCGAAGCGGCGCTGCTGCATTACGACGAGCTGCAAATTCGAAAACTGCCACTCGGTCAATAATCGGCGGGACCTAGCCCCGATCGCGTTTACGAATTCTCAATGCCTGTAAACGCGCTCGGGGACTATTAAGCAAAATCAACGGCAAAAAGTTAAGGCCGCGCTTCATGAGGTAACCCATGGGTTACACTGTAGGATCCGTTACGACTTCAATCGCTTGTCACGCGCGGCCAACAACTTCAGACGGAGCGCGTTAAGCTGGATAAATCCTGCAGCGTCTTTCTGGTCATACGCGCCCGCATCTTCCTCGAACGTCACATGCGCCTCGGAATAGAGCGAGTGGTCCGACCAGCGCGCCACTGTGCGCGCCAAGCCTTTGTAGAGCTTCAATCGCACGGTACCTGTGACATGCTCTTGGCTCTTGTCGATCAGAGCCTGCAGCATTTCGCGTTCTGGCGAGAACCAGAAGCCATTATAGATCAGCTCCGCATATTTCGGCATCAGCTCGTCTTTCAGATGCGCTGCACCACGGTCAAGCGTGATCGACTCGATGCCGCGGTGTGCCTCGAGCAGCAGGGTGCCGCCCGGTGTCTCATAGATACCGCGGGATTTCATTCCGACGAAACGACCTTCCACCAGATCAAGACGACCGCAGCCGTGCTTGCCGCCCAGCTCATTCAGCTTCGTGAGGATCGTGGCAGGTGACATGGCCTCGCCGTTGATCGAAACGGCGTCGCCGCGCTCGAACCCGATCTCCACGAACTCCGGCTCGTTCGGCGCGTCTTCAGGGTGAACAGTGCGTTGGTAGACATAGTCTGGGGCTTCGTCGGCGGGGTTCTCCAACACTTTGCCCTCGGAAGACGTGTGCAGCAGATTCGCATCGACCGAGAAGGGCGCCTCCCCGCGCTTGTCTTTGGCAATCGGAATTTGGTTTTGCTCTGCGAATTCCAAAAGCTTGGTGCGCGAAGACAGATCCCATTCGCGCCAAGGCGCGATCACCTTGATGTCAGGGTTCAGCGCATAGGCGGACAGCTCGAACCGCACTTGATCGTTGCCCTTGCCAGTCGCGCCATGCGCTACGGCGTCGGCGCCGGTTTCGGCGGCGATCTCTACCAAACGCTTAGAAATCAACGGGCGCGCGATGGAGGTGCCCAAAAGATACAGCCCTTCGTAGACCGCGTTGGCACGAAACATCGGGAAGACGAAATCGCGAACGAATTCTTCGCGGACATCTTCAATGTAGATGTTCTCCGGTTTGATCCCCAGAAGCTCTGCTTTCTTGCGGGCAGGCTCCAATTCCTCACCTTGGCCCAAGTCAGCGGTAAAGGTGACGACTTCGCAACCATATTCGGTTTGCAGCCATTTCAGGATGATCGAGGTATCAAGGCCGCCAGAATAGGCAAGCACTACTTTTTTGGGGGCGGACATTGGGCGTCTCCGGCTGAGCTTAAGGTCGCCAAGGGCGATAGCGCCAATGTCACAGGGGTGCAAGTGCGTGCATGGCCAAGATTGACGCTAGAGCCGTTTGCCCGCAGGGTCACTGAAAAGCAAAAAGACGGGCACAGGGCACGATGAGAAACGCGATCGACATTTTTAGCTACGGGCTGAAGCACCTATTTGGCAACTTTGGCGCAGCGCTAAGACTGACCGCACTGATCTGGATATTAGCAAGCCTTTTGATCTACGCGCTTGGGGCCGCACTTATTGGTGCTCCGATCGGTGCCATGGCGATCCGCCCAGACGCTGAAGGTCAACTGCCCGAATTGTCGGCCACCTTCACCATGCTATCACTCGTCATCAATCTGGTGGCAGTCGGCTGGGTTGCAATGCTCTGGAGCCGCTTTTGCCTCGGCGCGGACACCCCTCCGGGCGTATTACCGATGCTCAAGGGTATGCCGTTCGGAGGATTTTTTCTGACCTTGATCCTCGTCTTGGCAACGGTCGGAGCGGCCGGTTTCGCTATGTCGCTTCTCGGCTCCCTCGCGCTTCCTTACATGCCATTTTTGATCGGTGTATTTCTGTATCCATTGTTTGGCGCATGCCTGATGATCTGGCTTTCGCTGAGAATTGGAGCAGCTTTGCCAGCCTCGGCAGCGGGTCAGGTCATGTCACTCACGCAAGCCTGGTCTGGCTCGCGCGATAAGGGAATTTGGATGCTGGCGGTTTTTGCGATGATCTTCGTGACTGTTCTAACAATCCCGTCGGTCATGCTTTCCGGCCTTCTGATCCCGGGAAATATCGCCAACGTCGTTGTGTCGTGGATCATCGTGCTTGTCGGAACCGGCTGGTTAGTCGCCATATTCCGCCTAATCCCGCCAGCGCCAAGATGACTGACTTTTCCACCGAAGCACGTGCCGCGACACGCGCGATGCGCAGCCTGTTCGAGCCGACACCGCTGCAATTGAACGACTACCTGTCCGATCTCTACGACGCGCGCATCTACCTTAAACGGGAAGACCTGTCTCCGGTGCGGTCCTACAAAATCCGTGGGGCGTTTAACGCGATGTCCAAACGGCGCGCGAGCCATCCGGATCAAAACGCGTACGTTTGCGCCAGCGCGGGTAACCACGCGCAGGGGTTTGCCTTTGCCTGTCGGCATTTTGGTGTGTCAGGTGAAGTTTTTATGCCGATCACGACGCCACAACAGAAGATCGACAAAACCCGCGCCTTCGGCGGCGATTTCGTCAAGATTCGCCTAACCGGTGACTATTTCGACCAAACCTTGCGCGCTGCACAAGAGCACTGTGCCGATATTGGCGCGCATTTCCTCTCACCATTCGACGACCCTGATGTCATTGAAGGTCAGGCATCTGTTGCCGTTGAAATCGAAGACGAGCTGGACCAGCTCCCCGACATGCTGCTTTTGCCCGTTGGCGGTGGCGGGTTGTCCGCGGGTGTCACGCGCTATTTCACCGAAACCGGAGCCTCCATTTCATTCCGCTATGTCGAACCCAGCGGAGGCGCGTCCCTGACCGCTGCTCTGGCAAAGGGGGAGCCCACAAAGCTCGCTCATGTGGACACCTTCGTTGACGGTGCCGCGGTTGCGCAGATCGGGCAGCACACGTTTGAAGTTCTAAAACATGTCAATCCGGAACACGTACTTCTGGCTCCTGAGAACCGGATTTGTGGGACCATGCTCCGACTCCTGAACGTTGAAGGAATTGTGCTGGAGCCTGCCGGTGCACTTGTGATCGACGCCTTGGACGAACTTGCTGACGAGATCAAAGGCAAGACCGTGGTTTGCATTACGTCTGGCGGGAACTTCGACTTTGAACGCCTGCCCGAAGTGAAAGAACGCGCCCAGCGCTACGCGGGCTTGAAGAAATATCTGATCCTTCGGATGCCGCAACGCCCGGGCGCATTGAAGGATTTTCTGGCGCTGCTGGGGCCAGATGACGACATCGCGCGGTTCGAATACCTCAAGAAATCTGCCCGAAACTTCGGCTCGGTCCTGATTGGGATTGAGACCAAGAAACCGGAGGCGTTCGCCCGTCTGTTCAAGGCTATGACCGAAGGCGGCTTCGATCACCGCGACATCACCAATGACGAAGTTCTGGCGGAGTTCCTGATCTAACCTGCAAGCAGACCATCCAAAAATGCTGATTTCGACTGCTCATACAGCAACCTAAGCTCGTCCAATGACGCGGTTTCGGGGGTCTGCTCCATCTGTTCGCATAAAGCGCGGAAACCTTCAAAACCCAGATTGGCGGCACTGCCTTTCAAAAAGTGCAGATCATCGGCATTCGCCTGCGGCGCGTTTAAAATCAGCGCTTTCAGCTTTTCCTCAACTTCTTCCAAAAACAAGCCGGTGACTTCCTGAAAATCATCATCTCCAAGATCGTCCTTCAATTCTGCGACCCTTGACCAATTTAGCATGAGCGCCTCCTGAAACCCGGTGCAATCGACGCAACGCTGCGCCTCGGGGGTTAAAGAAAGGTGACGGCTCAAATTGTAATCAATGCATTTTTAGCTTTCATCCTCTTTTAAGGCCGATGCCGTCTTGTGCGGGCATGTCACACTCAGTTTCGCAAGCCCAAACAGGGGCACAATCAGTTCAGTTAAACGCCCTTGATTGGGTTGATCTCTGCGACACAGATCCAGCTTTTCCGAAACAGGTTCTGGTTGTGGATGACAGCCGCATGCAGCGCCGCATTGTGTCTGCAAACCTGCGCAAATGGGGTTACGACGTGTTGGAGGCAGCTTCGGGCGCTGAGGGGCTCTCACTGTGTGTAGAGCACGACATTTCAATGATCCTCAGTGATTGGATGATGCCAGGTATGACGGGTCCGGAGTTCTGCCGCGCTTTCCGTCAGCTCGGGCGGGATGATTATGGATACTTCATTCTGCTCACCAGCAAAGGCGGCAGCGATGAGATTGCCGAAGGTCTCAATTCGGGCGCAGATGACTTTTTGACCAAGCCCGTCAATTCTGGCGAACTGCGCGCCCGCCTTCGGGCGGGGGAGCGCGTTCTGAAGATGCAATCCGCACTTATCGACAAAAACCAGATCGTTAATGCCGCCCTGCAGCGGATTGAAACACTCTATGACGCGCTGAACCACGACCTGTCAGAGGCCCGCCATCTGCAGCAGTCTCTGGTCCGCGAAACTGACATTCAATTGCCCGAAGGCCGGATCGCGCTGAACTTAACCCCCAGCGGACATGTAGGTGGAGATCTTGTCGGGACATTTCGCGTCAACGACGATCAAATCGGACTGTTCTCGCTGGATGTGTCAGGCCATGGCGTCACGTCCGCATTGATGACCGCTCGATTGGCGGGCTACCTAAGCGGGCTCACACCAAACCAGAACATGGCCTTACAGAAGCAGCCGGATGGAAGCTACGCCGCACGAGATCCCGCAAAGACGGCAAGCGAACTGAATGAGTTACTGCTTCGGGAACTGGACACTGAGCATTATTTCACCATCGCGTTGAGTATCGTCGATCTGCGCACAGGCTATATGCGCACCGTCCAGGCTGGTCACCCCCACCCAGTTCTGCAGCGACAGGGATACGGTCCGTCATATCTAGGGGACGGTGGCATGCCGGTTGGTTTGATCCCAGATGCCTCGTATTCATGTTTCGAGACGCAGCTCAGGCCCGGCGACAGATTGATATTGTATTCCGACGGCATCACCGAGGCAGAGCGGCCAGACGGCAAGATGCTGGATGAAGCCGGGTTTGCCAAAATTTTGGAAACATCCCGGTCCCTCGATGGTCCAACTACACTTGATCGCCTATTGACCGAATTGCGCCTATACACCGGCACAGATGAATTCACCGACGATGTGTCAGCGTTGGTCTTTGACTATAGCGGACCAGCAATGTGACGGCCAAAGGCCTTGTCAGAGGCCGAAAATCGTCTTCACAAAGTGTCGGTCGCCTTCATTGCCAAGCAGTCGAGCGGCATCAGCAGGAGACATCCAGACAGCGCTGTGGCCCTGCTCGGTTGGCGGCCCCCGTTGTAAGACCGGACGTGCAATATAAACGCTGCAGAGCTTCTCTGCCCAAAATCCGTACTCCGGCATAAAAACAAAGCGTCTGAACACCCCGATTTTGCGTGGCGCGGTCATGGCCCAACCGGTTTCCTCCATGACCTCCCGGTGCAGGGCTGGAATCGGGTGCTCTCCCGGATCAATTCCGCCACCCGGCAGTTGCACCTCCGGCTTTTCGCCATCCTGAATAGTCGTCAGCAGGTCCTCACCATTCCACAAGATTGCATAGGCGCCAGGTCTGCGCCGATAGGGTTTTCCGTATTGAAAGGGTTCGCCAAAACGTCTGATCATGATGCAACTCCGCATTGCGTGACGCACCTACCCCTTGGGGAATGGATTGTCGCGCCTATCTAGACACGGTATGCCAAGCCCTCAGGCGTAAGGAAACCCCATGACCCTTGGACAAAAAATCGCGTGGGACGACACCGTCCTACCCTTCCAGTTGGACAAAATCGACATCCGTGGCCGCGTCGCGCGCTTGGATGGCGTCTTGGATCAAGTGCTGGAGCAACATGACTACCCGCCTCTGGTAGAGGCAATGGTGGCGGAAGCCGCCCTGCTGACCGCATTGATCGGGCAGACGATCAAGCTGCGTTGGAAGCTGTCACTGCAAATCCGCGGTGACGGACCCTTGCGCTTGATCGCAACCGATTACTATGGCCCCACTGAGGATGGAGAACCCGCCCGTATTCGCGCCTATGCGAGCTATGACGCGGAAAACATCGACTTGGACGCAGCCCCCTTCGGCCAGATCGGCAAAGGCTACTTTGCGATCCTGATCGATCAAGGGAACGACATGACGCCATATCAAGGCATCACCCCGCTGGCTGGCGGTAGTCTGTCCGCCTGCGCCGAGACGTACTTCGCGCAATCGGAGCAATTGCCGACCAAATTCGCGCTAACCTATGGCCGGTCCACCGAGCCGGGCGAAGCCGAAAGCTGGCGTGCAGGTGGTGTGATGCTACAGCATATGCCGAAAGCCTCACCGCTCATGGCAAAAGATGACGCGACGGGCGAAGAAGGCCTGTTGGCTGCGGACGACATCCTGCACGGAGATGAGTCGGAAAACTGGAACCGAGCAAGCATCCTGCTCGATACTGTGGAAGAGCTGGAATTGATCGGGCCAAGCGTTGCCCCGACAGACTTGCTTTACCGCTTGTTCCACGAAGAAGGCCCTATCGTGTATGACGCGCAGCCCATCAAGTTTGGCTGCACATGCTCTGAAGATAAGGTGCGGCAAAGCATGTCGATCTACTCGGCGCGCGACATCGCACACATGACCAAAGAGGATGGGTCTTTGACCGCCGACTGCCAGTTCTGCGGCGCACATTATGTGATGGACCCTAAAACCCTAGGGTTCGAGGCAGAGACCTCTGATGACGGGCAATGACCTGATCCATGCAGTAACGGCCGCGTTGGGAAATCCCGGCGCGGCCACATCTGACTTTGATCTGAATCCCAACGTTGTTCTTCCCGCAGAGCGCAAACTGCGCGACGCCGCGGTTCTGGTTCCCCTGTTACCGTCGCCAGATGGCGCGCGCTTGGTGTTGACCAAACGCTCCTCGGCGCTCAAACACCATCCGGGCCAAATCGCCTTTCCGGGTGGGAAGCGGGATGGGGACGAAACGCTGACAACCACCGCACTGCGCGAAGCCGAAGAAGAAGTCGGCCTAGACCGCCGGAAAGTTCGCTTGATTGGCAGCCTGCCAACTCATGAAACCGTGACCGGCTTCCAAGTGACGCCACAGGTTGGTGTAATCGACGGTACCTTTGATCCGGCATCTGAGGAAGGCGAAGTTGCCGAAGTTTTCACTGTCCCGCTTATTCACGTTCTAGATCCGGCGAACTACAGAATTGAAGGGCGGCGCTGGCGCGGCCAACGGCGGCATTATTTCGTGGTGCCCTACGGCCCTTATTACATTTGGGGCGCGACCGCACGAATGCTGCGGTCCTTGGCCGATCTGGTGCACCTGTGACGATCGTTACCGGAGACTGGCTGCACGCGCCCGCCACGCAGGCGGTTTTCGATGCTTTGGAAGAGGCGGGACATACGGGCTATTTCGTCGGTGGCTGCGTACGCAACGCGTTCCTGGGCGCACCCGTCGCCGATATCGACATCACCACGGCAGCGACACCTGACACCGTGTGCAAGGCTGCTGAGGCCGCTGGGCTCAAAGTTGTTCCTACCGGGATCGACCACGGCACTGTGACGGTTGTGTCCGGTGGCATGCCCCATGAGATCACCACATTCCGCCGTGATGTCACCACTGACGGGCGGCACGCCGAAGTTGCGTTTTCGACATCGCTTGCAGAGGACGCGGCGCGGCGGGATTTCACGATGAACGCACTCTACGCCGACCGTCACGGAGATGTGTCTGACCCTGTCGGCGGCTTGCCGGATCTGGAGGCGCGACGACTACGGTTTATCGGTGATGCTGACGCCCGGATTGCGGAGGATTACCTGCGCATCCTGCGCTTTTTCAGGTTTCACGCATGGTATGGAGACGCCGATCAGGGCTTGGACGCCGATGGTCTGGCGGCTTGTGCTGCTGCTGCGGAAGGGCTTTCGCAGCTATCGGCGGAACGCATCGGCGCTGAGATGACAAAACTGCTGCGTGCGCCGGACCCTGCTCCAGCCGTAGCGGCAATGGCGCAAGCTGGGATACTGGCGCGGGTGATGCCGGGGGCAGATGCGAAGGCATTGCCAGTTCTGGTGCATCTCGAGGACGGGCGCGCACCGGCTCTGGCACGGCGAGCCGTCAGCTTAGGCGGCGCGAATTTGAAGGAGCTTTGGCGCCTGTCGAAGGCTGAAGCGGAGAAGATTGACGTGCTGCGCGATTTGGCTGGCGCAACGACAGGTTTGGCAGAAATTTCGTATCGCCACGGCGCTGACGCGGCGCTGGATGTTGCTCTGCTGCGCGGCGCATTGTTCGAGCAACCTTTACCGCAGAATTTGGATGCGATTATTTCGACAGGGGCCGAAGCGTGCTTTCCCCTGTCAGCCGCGGACCTTATGCCTGAATTCAAAGGCCCCGCGCTTGGCACGAAACTGAAAGAGCTGGAAACGCGCTGGGTTGCCTCAGGCTTTACTCTGACCAAAGCGGAGCTTCTTGGATGAGTTTCGACCCGCTTTACGCCTTCGTTTTTGCGGGACTGTTCTCTCCTGGCCCGAACGTCATTTTGCTGACAGCGTCCGGTGCCCGGTTTGGCTTTAAGCGGACCCTGCCACACGTGCTAGGGGTTGCCGCAGGGGTCGGCATCACCTCTGCCCTTACAGGCTTTGGCGTTGGAGCACTGCTGCTTGCTCAACCGGCTCTGACCTTCACCCTGAAATGTCTCGCCGCCGCTTGGATTTTGTGGATGTCGTGGAAACTGTTCCGCTCGACCAGAGGACCGCAAGCACAAGGGCGCGACCGGCCGTTCACTTTCATTGAAGCCGTCCTGTTCCAATGGGTTAACCCCAAGATCTGGGTGATCGCTATGGCGGCCTCTTCAGGTTACTCGATTGGCCTACCGCCCGTTCATGAGGCGCTGCGGCTGGGCAGTGCATTTTCAGGGATCAACCTGTTTGTCTGTCTGTTCTGGACCTTCGCAGGTTCCTTGCTGGCGGTTCTCATGACGCGGCCCGCTTGGTGGCGCGGGTTTATGACGGTGATGGCCCTTGCGCTGGCGGGTTCAGCAGTCATGGTTTTCCTTTAGAGCTCGGCCTATATTGGGGCTGAAGCAGAGGTGTGAATGTTCCGGTTTCTGGAGAACTTGGTCGACCCTTACGAACCCTATGACGAGGTAGACGCGCCGCCGCGCAAGCTGTGGCCGTTCCTTGTGTCATACTCACGGCCCTTCAAAACTGTTTTCGTCTGGGCGGCAGTGTTGTCGCTGTTGGTCGCCATTATGGAGGTCGGCCTGATCTACTACTTGGGCCGCGTCGTCGACCTGTTGTCGAGCGGTGAGCCCGCGCAAGTGCTAGAACAATACGGCACCGAACTGATCTTGGCGGGTGTTTTCATACTGGTTATTCGCCCACTTGTTCAGGCGGCAGACGTCGGCGTTCTGAACAACGCCATTCTGCCAAATTACGGCACCCTGTTCCGCTGGCGCGCACACAAGCATGTCCTGCGCCAATCGGTCGGATGGTTCGAAAATGACTTCGCCGGCCGCATTGCAAACCGCATCATGCAAACACCACCGGCGGCAGGCGACGCGATTTTTCAAGTGTTCGACGCGATCACGTTCTCGCTCGCTTATGCGATTGGCGCAGTGATTCTTCTGGCTGACGCAGACCTGCGATTGGTGATCCCGTTGCTCGTCTGGCTGGGGCTGTATGCGTGGCTTATGACATGGACCATGAAGCGCGTCGGACCTGCGTCTAAGGCGTCATCCGACGCGCGGTCGATGACCACTGGGCGTGTGGTGGACAGCTATACCAACATCCATTCGGTCAAACTGTTTGCCCACCATGATGGCGAGTTGCGATTCGCCAAAGAAGCCATTGAGCAGACACGTCAGACCTTCTCGCGCGAGATGCGCATCTTTACCATGATGGACGTCATGCTTGTCACACTGAACGGACTGCTGATCGTCGGTGTTGTGGGCTGGGCAATCTGGCTTTGGGGCGAAGGGAGTGCCACCGTTGGCGCCGTGGCAGCCGCAACCGCGTTGACCCTGCGGCTTAATGCGATGACCGGCTGGATCATGTGGGCGCTGTCGACTTTCTTCCGGTCCCTTGGTGTCGTATCCGAAGGTATGGAAACGATCGCCCAGCCGATTACTTTGGTGGATGCTGCCGACGCCAAACCGCTGGAGTTGCATGAGGGCGTCGTCGAATTCAAAGGACTGACCCACCACTACGGGCGCGAAAAAGGCGGGCTTGACGCCGTGTCCCTGCGCATTTCCGCGGGGGAGAAGGTCGGTCTGATTGGCCGTTCTGGCGCCGGAAAGTCAACTTTGGTCAAGCTGCTGTTGCGTTTCTATGACCCTGAAGGCGGCCGCATCGAGATTGACGGGCAGGATATCACGCACGTCACTCAAGATAGCCTGCGGCATGTCACAGGTATGGTGAGCCAGGATAGCTCTTTGCTGCATCGTTCGGTGCGAGATAACATTCTATATGGCCGACCCGATGCATCCGATGCTGAAATGATCCAAGCGGCAAAGCGCGCCGAAGCGCATGACTTCATTCTTGACCTGAGCGATCCCAACGGGCGCACAGGTTACGACGCGCATGTGGGCGAACGGGGTGTGAAGCTGTCCGGCGGTCAACGGCAACGGATCGGGCTGGCGCGAGTTATCTTGAAAGACGCCCCTATCTTGGTGCTGGACGAAGCGACAAGTGCGCTCGACAGTGAGGTGGAAGCTGCGATTCAAGACACGCTTTACGGCGTCATGGAAGGGAAGACTGTCATCGCGATTGCACACAGGCTCAGCACTATCGCCCATATGGACCGCATTGTAGTTTTGGACGCTGGAAAGATTGCCGAAGAAGGCACCCATTCCGAGCTTCTGGCTCATGGTGGGCTATATGCTGGTTTCTGGGCGCGCCAATCTGGCGGGTTTCTCAACACGGATGCTGCTGAATGACGGGCCAAATCTCTAGAGGGATAGAAACGGTGCTGAAACGCCTTGGCGACAGTATCGACCCGTTCCGTGAGGCAGACACGCCGCCACCAAGCACGTTGTGGGCCTTCTGCAAGTGGTGTCTGGCCGGCTCTTGGCCTGTGTTGATTGTGGCAGCAGTCGTTTCTGCCTTGGCTGGCACGATGGAGGCGGTCACAGCGTTGCTATTGGGTCGCGTCATCGACGCCGCAGCCGCAACCGGTCCCGTGGGTTTCTTCACCGAGAACATCGCGCTGGTTGCTCTGTTCGTTGGCTTCTTCCTGATCGTGCGCCCACTGAGTTTCGGCTTGAGTGCGGCATTCAACGGCATCGTGGTTCCACCCAACATTTACCCGCTGATACAAAGCCGCCTGCACCGTTGGACACTTGGCCACTCGGTTGACTACTTCGACAATGATTTCGCCGGGCGTATCGCCCAAAAGCAAATGCAAACCGCCCGCGCGTTGACCGAAGTCACCGCCGAAAGCATCAACGTGGTGGCATTCGCGTTGGCCTCGATATTGGGGTCGGTCTTGTTGCTTGGCACGATCAGTGGCTGGATCGCTGTAGCATTGGCTGTCTGGCTGGCCGGATACATTGTCATGATCCGCTGGTTTATGCCCCGCATTCGAAAGCGCTCGGCCGCTCGGGCGGGCGCCCGCACCATGGTGACGGGTCAGGTCGTCGACACCATCACCAACATCAAAACCGTCAAACTGTTCGGACATTCGCAATTCGAGGACGAGTCTGCCCTGAACGCGATGGCCGTTTTACGCGACCGCGCTCTGGATTTCGGCCGCTTGTCCACCGGATTCCGGTTTGCGCTGATGGCCGCTGCGGGTGTTCTGCCTGTTCTGCTTATCGGTGGGACGGTGATGCTCTGGCAGACTGGCGTCGCATCGACCGGTGACATCGCGGCGGCCGGAGCCATATCAATCCGCATCGCCCAGATGACCGGCTGGGTCAGCTTCGCCTTGATGGGCATGTATGCCAATGTGGGCGAGGTCGAGAACGGAATGCACACCCTGACCCCGCCCCACGCCTTGCTGGACAAGCAAGGCGCCCAACAGCTTCGCGTGCCCAATGGGGAGGTCGAGTTTGACCATGTGACATTCCGGTATGGGCGCGCAGTGGGTGGCATTGACGAGGTGACGCTGACCATCAAGCCAGGCGAAAAGCTGGGTCTGGTCGGTGCCTCCGGTGCGGGCAAATCGACATTGGTCAGCCTGCTCCTGCGGCTTTACGACACCGAAACAGGCGCGGTTCGGATCGACGGGCAAAACGTGTCAGATGTGACGCAGGAAAGCCTGCGCCAAAGCATTGGCATGGTCACGCAGGAAACGTCGATGTTCAACCGCTCCGCCCGCGACAACATTCTTTATGGGCGCCCCGATGCCACTGAAGACGACATGATCGACGCCGCCCGCCGCGCCGAAGCACATGAGTTCATTCTGGAGCTTGAGGATCACAAAGGGCGCAAAGGTTATGAGGCCCATCTGGGCGAACGTGGCGTAAAGCTGTCAGGTGGCCAAAGGCAGAGGATTGCCCTTGCACGCGCGCTTCTGAAAGACGCACCGATCTTGGTGTTGGACGAAGCGACCAGCGCGTTGGACAGTGAAGTAGAAGCCTCTATCCAGTCCGCGCTAGAGAACGCGATGGTGGGTAAAACCGTAATCGCCATCGCTCACCGCTTAAGCACCATTGCCCGTATGGATCGGATCGTCGTCATTGAATCAGGACGTATTGTCGAAGACGGCACACATGCGGAGCTTCTTGCGCAAGGCGACCGCTACGCACGCTACTGGCGGCGGCAGTCCGGCGGGTTTATAGGCATTGCTGAAGCAGCCGAGTAAGCACCCATGACACAGACCATTTTGCGACTGAACCATAAGGGCGAAGGCGTACCAGACGCAGGCGCGCCGATCCCACGCGTATTGCCTGGCGAAGTGGTCGAGGATGGGCGCATCGTGACGCCCTCAGCGGACCGTGTGGCGGCCCCATGCCGCCATTTCAGAAGCTGTGGCGGTTGTTCCATGCAACATGCCAGCGATACGTTTGTGGCAGACTGGAAGACCGACGTCATTCGTCTGGGTCTTGCCGCGCGGGGGATCGAGACGGACATTCGCCCTATTCTTACATCTCCCGCTCAATCGCGCCGACGCGCGACATTGCACGGACGGCGAACCAAGAAAGGGGCGATGATCGGCTTTTTCGGTCGCGGGTCCGACGCGCTGATAGAGGTTCCAGACTGCAAGCTGCTGGACCCTGCTTTGGTGGCGGCGTTTCCGGTTCTCGAAGAGCTGACCGTCGCCGCCGCGTCTCGAAAAAGCACAGTTGGTCTGATGGTGACCTTGTCTGAGAGGGGTCTTGATATCGATATCCTCGACGCCAAACCGTTGGAGCCGCAAGTCATTCTGGAAATGGCGGCATTGGTGGAGCGTCATAAACTCGCACGGCTTAGCTGGGACGGGGAAGCCGTGGCAACCCGCGAGCCACCGGTCCAGTCATTCGGCGCTGGTAAAGTCACCCCGCCCCCCGGCGCATTCCTGCAAGCTACCGCACATGGACAGGCAGCCCTAAGCGCCTGCGTTCAAGAGAGCCTCGGCGACGCCAAACAGGTTGTTGACCTCTTTGCAGGCTGCGGCACCTTCACATTGCCCGCTGCCGCCAAAGCCGAAGTTTGGGCGCTGGAGGGGGAAGCATCGCTCATCGCAGCGCTCGATGCTGGCTGGCGCAAAGCGACGGGGCTGAAGAAAGTGAAGGCAGAAACCCGCGATCTGTTCCGCCGCCCGTTGTTGCCGCAGGAGCTGCGCAAGACGGATGCGGTAATCATCGACCCGCCCCGTGCAGGCGCAGAGGCACAAACGATCGAACTGGCGCAAAGCAGCGTTAAGCGCATAGCAGCAGTATCGTGCAACCCGATCTCTTTTGCGAGGGATGCAGAAATCCTCATCAAAGGCGGATATCGCCTCGATTGGGTGCAGCCCGTGGATCAATTCCGCTGGTCATCCCATGTGGAGCTTGCCGCGCAGTTCACCAAACCCCATATGGGCTGAAACCCTTCTAACTGGAGCCTTCATGTCCCTGCGCGCCCGCACGCAAGCCGTTCTAGACCGCCCGCTGACCCGCAACTTCATTCTAGGCGTGATCCTGTTCAACGCGATCATCCTCGGGCTGGAAACTGTGCAACCTGTGATGGACGCGGCAGGCCCGCTGGTCTTAGGGCTTGATAGTATCTGCCTTGCGATATTTGTGCTGGAGCTTGGCTCAAAATTGTTCGCCCAAGGTGGGGCGTTTTTCCGCAAAGGCTGGAATCTATTTGATTTCGTAATCGTCGGAATCGCACTGATCCCCGGCTCTGGCGCATTCTCGGTGCTGCGTGCATTGCGCGTTTTGCGGCTGCTGCGCGTGCTGTCGGTCGCGCCATCTATGCGCCGCGTCGTAGAGGGGCTGGTCACAGCCTTGCCCGGAATGGCATCCGTGTTTTTGCTGATGGCACTGTTGTTCTACATCGGCGCAGTAGTCTCGACCAAACTGTTCGGCGCAGCTTTCCCTGAATGGTTCGGCAACCTTGGCCTATCGGGTTACACCCTATTCCAGATCATGACGCTGGAATCATGGTCCATGGGCATCGTACGCCCTGTTATGGAGGTCTACCCTTATGCGTGGCTGTTCTTCCTGCCATTCATATTGGTCACGACCTTCGCAGTGGTGAACCTTCTGGTCGGTCTGATCGTGAACTCGATGCAGAACGCCCACTCAGAGGAAGAGCATGCAGCGACAGACAGCTACCGCGACGACGTTATGGCACGCTTGAACGAAATCGAACGACTTATCAAAGCCCGCAATTAAGCGCGGCGCGTTGCGATGTCAGCGATCCCTAGGGTTTCAAGCACCTTGGTCTCGATCTGAGGCGCATTCATCGCGGCGACGGCATACATGTCGGACGGGCTGGCTTGGTCGATGAAGATGTCGGGCAAGACCATGGAGCGGTATTTCAGTCCCGCATCAAACACGCCGTTCTCCGCCAGCAGCTGCGCCACGTGGGAGCCGAAACCGCCGATGGCGCCTTCCTCGATGGTGATCAGCGCCTCGTGGTTGCGGGCAAGGTTCAGGATCGCGTCTTCGTCCAGTGGCTTGGCAAAACGCGCATCAACCACGGTCGGGGTGATCCCTTTGGCCGCGAGGTTTTCAGCGGCTTTCATCACCTCTGACAGGCGCGTGCCGAAAGATAACAGCGCGACACGGTTGCCGTCTTGGATCAGGCGGGATTTGCCGATTTCAAGGATCTGGCCTTTTTCCGGCATCTCGACGCCAACGCCTTCACCACGGGGATAGCGGAAAGCGATAGGGCCATCGTCATAGGCCACGGCAGTGGCGACCATGTGGACCAGCTCCGCCTCGTCGGCGGCGGCCATGACAACCATGCCGGGCAGGTTGGCCATGAAGGCTATGTCAAAGCTGCCTGCGTGCGTTGCCCCATCAGCCCCGACCAGACCGGCGCGGTCGATGGGGAAGCGGACGGGCAAGCGTTGCAAAGCCACGTCATGCACCACTTGGTCATAGCCGCGTTGCAGGAAGGTCGAATAGATCGCGCAGAACGGCTTCATGCCACCCGCCGCCAGACCAGCGGCGAAGGTGACGGCATGTTGCTCCGCGATGCCCACGTCGAAGGTGCGGGACGGATAGCGTTCGGCCATCAGGCCAAGGCCCGTGCCGTCCGGCATGGCGGCAGTGACAGCGACAATCTTGCTGTCCTCGGCCGCGTGATCCACCAACGCCTTCCCGAACACCGAGGTGTAGCTGGGCGCATTGGAGGGGGATTTCTTTTGCTTGCCGGTGACGAAGTCGAACTTGGCGGTGGCGTGGCCGCCATCGGCGGCGTTTTCGGCGGGGGCGTAGCCTTTGCCCTTTTTGGTGATCGCGTGGATCAGCACCGGACCGTCAGCGCGGGATTTGACGGTGCGCAGGACGGCGAGCAACTGCTCCATATCGTGCCCGTCGATGGGGCCGACATAGGAGAAGCCGAGTTCTTCGAACAGAGTGCCGCCAACGGTTGCGGCTTTGAGCAGCTCCTTGGCGCGGCGGGCGCCTTCTTGGAAAGGCGGAGGCAACAACGAAACCGCGCCCTTGGCGGCGGCTTTGAATTCCTGGAACGGCGCGCCCGCATACAGGCGGGACAGGTAGGACGACATGGCTCCCGTAGGTGGCGCGATCGACATTTCGTTGTCATTGAGGATGACGATCATCCGCTTTTTCAGATGACCCGCATTGTTCATCGCCTCATACGCCATACCGGCGCTGATCGAGCCGTCGCCGATTACGGCGATGCAGTCGCCCAAGCCATGCTCGGGTGCACCACCTAAGTCGCGCGCGACAGCCATACCAAGCGCGGCGGAAATGGAAGTCGAGGAATGGGCCGCCCCGAACGGATCGTATGGGGACTCGGACCGTTTGGTGAAGCCGGACAGGCCGTCCTTTTGGCGGATCGTTCGCATTTGGTCGCGGCGTCCGGTGATGATCTTATGCGGGTAGCACTGGTGCGACACGTCCCAGATCAGGCGGTCCTTTGGTGTGTCAAAAATCGCGTGCAATGCCACGGTAAGCTCAACAACACCAAGACCAGCGCCCAGATGGCCACCGGTTTCAGACACAGCATAAACGGTTTCCAACCGAAGCTCATGTGCAAGCTGGGTCAGTTCGGCATCGGACATGCCTTTCATGTCAGCGGGGGTCTTCACCCGATCCAGCAAGGGCGTCTGCGGTCTATTGCTCATCTGCGTCGTCCTTCACGTGTCGCGGTCTATGACAAACCGCGCCGCTGCTTTTAGGTTGTCCGCCTCTTCGCCGTAAGGGGAAAGGGCGTCGCAGGCCTGCACTATCAGTTCACTCGCGCGGGCCTTGGCCCCCTCCATACCAAGGAGAGACACGAATGTCGCCTTTCCGGCGTCTGCATCTTTTTGCAGGCGTTTCCCTGCTTTTTCGGCATCACCTTCGATATCCAAGATGTCGTCCGCAATCTGGAAAGCAAGGCCAAGGGCTTGCGCATATTGGCGCAGAGGTTGCGGGTCTGCCTCGGCGAGGATCGCGCCAGCTTGGCCCGACCATTCGATAAGCGCACCTGTTTTGCCTGCTTGCAAGCGAGTGATCTGCTTAAGGGTTAAAGGCGTGGCAGCGGTTTCGGCAGCAATATCGAGCGCTTGGCCAAGCACCATACCTTCGGCCCCAGCGGCTTTAGCCAAAGACGAAATCAACGCAAGTCGCACCTCGGCGTAGGCATCCAAATTTGACAGCAGGTCAAATGCAAGAGTTTGCAACGCATCGCCAGTCAGCACGGCGGTGGCCTCATCCCATTGAATGTGAACCGTCGGCATCCCGCGACGCAGATCGTCGTTATCCATGCAGGGCAAGTCGTCATGAACAAGGCTATACGCGTGGATCATCTCGATCGCTGCTGCCACTTGATCTGTCACCTCGGGATTCACATCGTGCAGCCGTGCGCCTTCCATAACCAGAAACGCCCTAAGCCGCTTACCGCCCGTGCAGGTGTAGCGCATGGCATCCGCAATCACGCCGTCCAACGGTTTCATCGCGGCGTCTAGTGCCGTTTGCACGCGGGTTTGTGCGTCAGTCAGAGCGACTTGAAACACGGGCGTTACAGGCCTTCGACCGGCGTCGTTCCCGTAGCTTGGCCATCACTGCCAAGTGTAATCTGTGCAACTTTTTCTTCTGCTTCCTTAAGCTTGGTCTCACAGCGTTTCTTCAGCTCTGCGCCACGCTCATACAGTTTGATGCTGTCTTCCAAAGGCACGTCTCCGCGCTCTAGTTGGCCGACAACCTGTTCCAGCTCGGCCATGGCCTGCTCGAAGCTCATTTCGTTTACATCAGTGTCAGCCATGGGTGCCTCGCTCAATCAAAACTTCCAGATGCGCGCGCGTGGACGCAGCGAGGGCATCAAGATCATATCCGCCCTCCAAAGTCGAGACGACGCGGCCTTCACAATGCGTATCGGCGACATCGCACAACTGCTCCGTCGCCCAGACGAAATCGGCTTCATCCCAATTCAGATTTGCTAGGGGATCATTGCGATGTGCGTCAAACCCTGCGGAGATCAAAACCAGCTGCGGTTTGAAGTCGTTCAAGGCCGGAAGCACAATCCGTTCGTACACTTTCCGAAGTTCTGCCCCGCCAGAATTCGGCGGAAGAGGAATATTCAAGATGTTGCCGGATGTGCCAGTTTCATCAGCCGCTCCAGAGCCGGGATAGAGTGGCATCTGATGGCTTGAGATGAACAATGCGCGACCTTCGTCCCACAGAAGGTCTTGCGTGCCATTGCCATGGTGCACGTCAAAATCCACGATCGCAACGCGCTCCAACCCGTGCACGTCCAAAGCATGCTTGGCGGCGATTGCCACGTTCCCGAACAGGCAAAAACCCATCGGTGTTTGTTTCTCTGCGTGATGGCCTGGTGGGCGCATGGCGGCAAAGGCGTTCTGAACGTCGCCATTCAAAACCATATCAACAGCTGTGGTCATAGCACCGACGCCCCGATAGGCAGCGTTTAAAGACCCCTCAGACATGTGCGTATCTGCATCCAACGCGATTGACCCTGAGTTTGGCGCAGCGGCTTTGATTGCATCAATATGAGCCTGAGGATGAACACGCAAAATATCAGCATCTGTGCCCATCGGCGCCTCGACCCTTTGCAAGCCGGTGTGATCCATCGCGTCCAGCGCAGAATAGATCGCCATGAGCCTGTCAACACGTTCAGGATGCCCCGGAGGTGTGACATGGTTCAAACAATCGGGGTGGGTCAGAAGGGCAGTGGTCATCAGATTTCCTTAGTCAGGCGCAAGCATATAGCCGGAGCCGCGCACCGTCTGCAAATAGCGCGGTTGCTTGGGATCGGCCTCGATTTTCCGCCGCAAGCGAGTAATCTGAACATCCACCGCGCGTTCCTGCGCCTGCCCGCGGTCTCGGCCAAGGTCTTCGACCAACTTGGCGCGGGAGACAGGCTCCCCGGGGCGTGCGGAGAATATCTTCATAAGCTGGACTTCGGTCGCCGTGAGTCGGATCAAATCCTCTCCGCGCCACATCTCGCCGCGCTCGATATCATACCGAATTTCGCCGAGCGACAGCGATTTTGGCACCTCAAGAACTTCTTCGGTCTGTGGCACGCGGCGCAGGATCGCATTTATCCTCAACAACAGCTCTTTTGGCTCGAACGGCTTGGGCAGATAGTCATCAGCACCGGCTTCCAGACCCGAAATTCGGTCGCTGCTTTCGCCTTTCGCAGTCAGTAATAGGATCGGTATATCGCGGCTTTGGCGCAATTCACGGGTGAAGGTAATCCCGTCATCTCCCGGCATCATGACGTCCAGCACGATCAAATCAAAGTCCAACCCTTCCAGCAGCCGTCTCGCATGGGCGGCATCGCGGGCAGATGTCGTCCAAAAGCCGTTGCGGCTGAGGAATTGCTGGATCAGTTTGCGGATGCGTTCGTCGTCGTCCACGATTAGCAAATGGGCGTCATTTTGAGATGGCGACACTTACGAACCCTCCTTGAATGTTTGGAAATGTCGGCGCATTTCGGGATCCATGATCTGCTCCAAGACCTGTCGGAAACCGGCGACCGCATCTGGGCCGGCATCGCGATACGCTGCGCGCATACGCCCACGCTGCGCTTCGGAAAGCTCTTTCTCCAGCTCCTGACCGGTGTCTGTAAGATACAGATGACGCTCCCGCCGATCCTGTTTCCCAACGCGGCTTTCCACCAGACCGTCTTCAATCAGGGCGCGCAATACGCGGTTCAGCGACTGCTTAGTGACACCTAAGATGTCGAGCAGGTTGTTTACCGTGGTACCGGGGCTGCGCTTAATAAAGTGGATCGCGCGATGATGCGCACGCCCATACGCGTATTCTTGCAATATACGATCAGGGTCGGCGGTAAAACCGCGATAAGCAAAAAACATCGCCTCAATCCCGCGACGCAATTGGTCATCGGTCAAAAAGAGAAGCCCCTCCCCACTGATGGGCGTTTGACCCGTCCCTCGGTCTGACATCGGTAGTCCCTCGCGTTCCTTGGTTGAAGTCAGTTTATGTCAGCCTTGTTGACTTTCCAAGTATCGAATGGTACCGAATCGCCAGTTTAATGAAATATTGTGTCCGAAACGGGCCTATATCGCGCAACAAATGAAAAGGATGAAGGCAATGGCTGGTGGATATGACGATCGTGATGGCGTCATCTGGATGGATGGCAAGCTGGTGGACTGGCGCGATGCCAACGTCCACATCCTGACCCACGCGCTGCATTACGCCTCTTCTGTGTTCGAGGGTGAGCGTTGCTACGACGGCAAAGTCTTTAAAAGCCGACAGCATTCGGAGCGCTTGCTGAAATCAGGCGAACTGATGGATATGGCGATCCCCTATACCGTCGATGAAATCGAAGCTGCCAAACGCGCCACGCTGGATGCCAACAAACTGACCAACGCCTACCTTCGCGTTGTGGCTTTCCGTGGTGCAGGCGAAGACATGGGCGTCGCCGCCTCTCGCAACCCGATCCGCATGGCGGTGACGGCTTGGGAGTGGGGCAACTACTATGGCGACGCTAAGATGAAGGGCGCGAAGCTCGACATTGCGAAATGGAAACGCCCCAGCCCCGAGACCATCCCTGTGGCGGCCAAAGCGGCGGGTCTCTACATGATCTGCACCATGTCCAAACACGCGGCGGAGGCCAAAGGCTGCTCTGACGCCATGTTCCTAGATTATCGTGGCTATGTGGCCGAGGCGACAGGCGCCAACATCTTCTTCGTGAAGGACGGCGAGGTTCACACCCCATTGGCCGACGCCATCCTAAACGGGCTGACCCGCCAGACGGTGATTGGCATGCTGAAAGATCGCCAGATCAAAGTGCACGAACGCCACATCATGCCCGAAGAACTTGAAGGCTTCGAGCAATGTTGGCTCACCGGATCTGCCGCAGAAGTGACACCGGTCGGCTCAATCGGCGACTACAACTTCGAGGTTGGCGCACTCGTGCGCGATATCGCAGAAGGTTACGAGAAGCTGGTTCGGGCCTAAGCCTCGATCCCGCGCTCAATTCTGGAATACTGCTGAGGCCGTCCCGAATCTTTCGGTGCGGCCTTTTTGCGGCGTTGCAGCGCGAGCGTTGCAGCACTAGGCATGTCTTTGAGTTGCAAGGAAAATGCGAGCCGTTTTCCCACCTTGGTTGACGACGGGGATGGCTTGTCGAGGATATGTCTCATGCAAGTGTCTCCTTTTGGTTGTCGAGATACCCTAGCACAAAAATCTAGGAATTTGGAGGTATGGATAAACTCAGTCTTCAACACTTCCCTTAAAACTGGCTTCTAGCGAGATCCACTCCCTGCCAAAGAAGGGCGCGAACCTGTGGGAACGCGACGATGACAACGACAAGAACCTGAACCCAGATGATCATGTTCAGTTGCCGCGCGAAAGGTTGCTTCACCGTTTTGTGGCGCAACCGCTTCTGAGCGATTTTGGCAGCGGGCGTGCCACCGACAGCAGACCACATCAACAGATTGGACTCACTTATTCTGCCCCCACGCATGCGCGATCTGCGCTTGTCGAAGGCGAATAAAGTGTAAGTCAGAAGGTTCACCAAGCCCAAGTAAGCCGCGGCAATCGCCAAAGGTAACAGTGAGTCCGGCATACTACCCCTGTGGCGTCATGGCTTTGCGGGCCTGCTTGCGCTCTTTGCCCAGCTTCCCCTCGCGCCAGATAATCAAGATGCCGGCACAAACGATCAGCGCGATACCAACGAGCATTACCGCTGTCGGCACCTCGGCGAACACAAAATAGCCAATCCCAAGCGCAAGCAGGATCGAGAAATACTCAAACGGGGCCACCACGGATGCATCGGCGTATCGGTAGCTGGATGTTAGGAATATCTGGCCGATCCCCCCACATAGGCCCGCACCGATCAAAGCGGCAGCCTCGGGGCCAGTGGGCCAAACCCACCCAAATGGCAAAGTCATGAAGGATAGGGTGGAGGCAGTAACTGCGAACCAAAAAACGATCGCTGAGGTCGGCTCCGACATGGTGAGTTTGCGCACGAAAACATGCGCCAACCCAGCCATGACAGCTGACCCGAAGGCGAGGATTGCTCCGATTGCCAGATAGGGATCTTTGCCGGCGTCTGAAAACGCGGTCAGGCGAGGCGACATAATGATCAGGACCCCAATCATCCCAAGCGCGACGGCCGTCAAACGAAACGCGCGGACGCGTTCACCAAGGAACATTGCTGCGAATATGACGACAAGAACCGGCTGTGCGTACTGGATCGCTTTCACCTCGGACAAGGGCAACAATCCCAAAGCCGCAAAGCCCATCGACATGGCCGTGACCCCGACAAGGCCGCGCCAGAAATGGCCAAGCGGGTTGTCGGTTTTCAAACCTGTGCGCAACTCGCCTCGCATCGCGATCCAGACGAGGATTATTGGCAGCCCAAAGAAAGATCGGAAGAACACCGTCTCCCCCGGTGGCACGCGAACGGAAGCGATTTTAATGAGTGTCGCCATACCCATAAAGAAGATCACAGCGCCGAGCTTGGACAGTATGGCAATCAGGGTGTTCTGTTTGGGGGTATCCATGAACGCACCCTAGGATAGCCCTGCTTCAGGTTCCATGCCTTTGAAGTCGGGCGCGTGATATAGTCGTGTGCCCGTAGCCTCGATCTGCATCATTGTGCCTTGAACCTCGGCATTCGGACCGGGGCCAGGCTCACGCAGAACGACGGCGTGTATGCGACCAGCATGTCGGGCAATCGCATCAAGGTATACCTGAGCATCATGCTGACCGGTATCCCCAATCAAGATTGCGGGCAGGGTCGGGTTGGCCGCAAGGATGGTGTCGATGCTGCTGCCTTTGTGATCGCCATGGGTGCCGGTCACAAACTGGCTTTCGCTTATGCCAAGATCACGGAGGAACATGGGGCCGCGAACCAACGCTGCATGGGTGAAAATCTGCTCCAGAAAGTAGTGAAAATTCCATGGGCTGGAACTCACATAAAAGACGGGATTGCGTCCTTCATCCGAAAGCCGAGTCATCATAGAAACCGCATCCGCGAACACGCGACGCGTTAGCGCATTGCCTGTAAGTGACGTCCAAAGGTTCTTCCACAACACATAGGCACCGGTTTCAATCATTGTGTCGTCGATATCCGATATCACCAAAAACCGAGCATCCTCTCGGGGGACCAATGCAGGGCAAGTGGCAAGATCCTCAAAGCCTTCAATGCTTACGGCAACCTCGTGCCAGCCCGAAGCTTGAAGGCGCGGAAGTGTCAGACTGAAATATCCCTCGTCATCACTGGTGGCTGATGTCTCACCCGCCCTCACTGTCACGTCTGCAACTTCGTCAGTCAGAAAAAGCGAAAGCATCTGTCGGATGTTTGTCATTAGGCGCTGACCATCGGCTGGTTTGTTTCGCGCGATTTTGGACAGCACGCGACCCCGTATGACCAACGACTCGGGTGTAGCGTAACCGATATAAGGGTCAATCACACGACCCTTTCCAGTGCGCCCGAACCAGCGATCTATAAGGGTCTCAAGCTTGAGCGCAGCGAGGTGGAGAATACGCTTCATGGTCGCGCGCCCTACGCTCTATTACAAAAACACCCGCTCTACAGCCCAATAGCCGCCAACGATTGCGATAAAGACCGACGCTGGAATCGAGATGCGCGCGCGGTACCACGGCTTCTTACCAAACCAGTACCCAACGGCGAGGAACGCAAGCGCAATGACCGTAAGCTGCCCCACTTCGACGCCGACGTTGAAGCCGATAAGTCCCGCAACAAAGCGTCCGGGAGCCAAGCCGAACTCCCCCAACACGGATGCGAAGCCCATGCCATGCAGTAAGCCAAATGCGAAAATCACAATGGGGCGCCACCATGTGATGCGGCTGGTGAAAATGTTTTCAACCGCGACGTAGACAATGGATGCCGCAATCAACGGCTCAACAATCGCAGGATTGACCGAAATGTAGCCAAGGCTCGCCAGCGCCAAAGTAATTGTATGCGCCGCGGTAAAAACGGTGACTTGTGTGATCAAGGGGCGCAGGTGAAGTGATAGAAAGAACAACCCTAGTACAAACAGGATGTGATCCAGACCCTTTGGAATAATGTGATCGAAGCCCACTCCGATGTAGCGCACGAATACCGACATAGCGCTTTCGGTCGCAGCTCCCGCGCGCGGGAGTGGCTCGCTCAAAGCACCATTTTCCAGATAACCCGCATAGGCGTCATCGCCGCCTTCGGTCTGGCGAATAATAATCGGCCCGTACGCACCTTTCCATCCGGCCTGCACATCGCTTGCGTCAGATGGAAGAACACCACGCAACTCAATCGTTGTGTCTCGTGGCAGTTCCAGATCAGGCTGATCCAAAACGTCTACTGATACCAACTCAAGGTTAACCGGCGCCTCGCCTGCCAAAACGGTGATTCCACTGGCAATGTTAGCCCAAGCAGTCTGGAACCGCGTTTTCAGGTCCTCCGGTGGCAGCGCTCTCAAGGCATCGTATAGATCGGCGTCAGGCGCCTCATTCGTGTCTTGCAAGCCTTCGAGATTGATACCCGCTATCAGCGGTTCAGCAGTCATGCGGATTTTCATCGTAACGGAATCTTCGGACAAGGTCACATCAGCAATCGCCGGACGGATTTCGTGGGCCGCCACGCTAGACGCCAAAGTGATCACTGCAAGCATTGACAACAGCACAAGTTGCCCCAGCATGTAGGGCATGTTTTTCAAAGGAAACGTCATGTCGTCTCTCCGCCTCTTTCGCACCGTTGCATTGTTTTTGTGGGCGGCGACTTCCGCCCAAGCGCACGAGTTCTGGATCTCGCCGGAGGTCTACGAAACCCCGAAAGGTGGCGAGATTCAAGCCCATCTTCGGGTTGGTCAGGAATTCGGTGGCGCATCGTATTCCTTCAATCCCAACCAGTTCGAGCGCTTCGATCTTGTAGCAGGCGACCAAGTGATCCCCGTGACAGGACGGCTCGGCGACACACCCGCGTTGGGCATGACATCGCCTGCCGACGGATTAATAACTATCGTGCATGAGACCGGAGACAACATCCTGACCTACAAAGAGATGGAAAAATTCGAGAAGTTTGCCAAGCACAAGGATTTCGAATGGGCCGTGACGCGACACATGGAACGCGGCCTCCCGACTGATCGGTTTATGGAGCGTTATCGTCGCTACGCCAAAAGCCTTGTCGCTGTGGGCGATGGCGCCGGAGCAGATCGCGAGGTTGGTTTAAAAACCGAGATCGTCGCACTCGCCAACCCTTATACAGACACCGTCGATCAGTTTCCGGTAAAAGTTCTTATGGATGGCAAGCCGCGCGTGAATGCCCAGATTGAGCTTTTCGACAAGGCACCGGACGGAGAAGTTACAATAACACTGTATCGCACGGATGCGGACGGCATCGGAACGTTCCCTGTCTCCCGCGGCCATGAATACCTTGTTGACGCTGTCGCGTTGCTTCCGCTCGAAGAGGGGGACGCGACCAAGTACCCGGTCTGGTCTTCCATCTGGGCGTCCCTGACATTCAAGGTTCCAGAATAGAAGAAACCCCCAGCCTGACGATCAGACTGAGGGCTCCTTAATCACGTAGCACCCGACGCGGCGATCTGGGTGGGGGCTGATCACACCGCGTCGAGCTTGAGTTCACACTCGCTACAAGTCTTGTTTCGACGATAAGTGAGGCCGCTTAAGGGACGAAGCGTGGTCATGCGCAGGTCATCGCGCGGCAATTTAAAGGCAACACTTGATTTGAGACGAAACGCGGACCACCATGTCAATATGAACCAGAACGCCCCGATCCCATTCCGCCCCAGCCAATCTGAAAAGGTTGCATTCCAGCGGCGAGAGTTGGGTGAGATACTAACAATTTATGGTCGCATGGTGGCCGCAGGCGAATGGCGCGACTACGGCATTTCAATGCTGAAGGATGTGGCAGTCTTTTCTATCTTTCGTCGCGCCGCAGAGCATCCCATCTACCGCATCGAAAAGCGCCCGAAGCTGGCGACCAAACAGCAAACCTATTCGGTGATCGGCATGGACGGTCGCATTCTCAAACGTGGTGCCGACCTTCAACAGGTACTTCGCGTCTTGGAAAAGAAACTTATCCGCGCTGTCGACTAAACCCTTTTGACCGACGTTACCGGCCCATCACCCGCAGCCTCGATACGTGCGATGGCATCATCCAGCGGCTCGTAAGCGACCGCCATATGAAACGAATTTGCATGTAAGATCGTGTTCTCGCCCGACACCAAAGCGACGTGGCCCTTCCAAAATATCAAATCTCCGCGCCGAGCATCTTCAAGCGACACGGCGCTTCCCAGTTCCGCTTCCTGCATATCGCTGTCGCGCGGACAATCCATCCCGCAACTGCGCCATGCCACCTGAACCAGACCCGAACAGTCAACGCCATGCCGTGTGCCGCCGCCCCAAAGATATGGCGTGCCCAGATATAGATCTGCCACCGCCACCGGATCATTCATACGTTGGCCGATCGGCAGCAAGTGCATCGACGGAACATAACCCCCGTTGGACAAACGCGACCAGCGCCCCTCTTCCTCCATCACCTGAACCTCGGAGCCAAGATAGAGCGCGCCGTTGTTCATCAACTTCATATTAGGGCCGGGGTAAATATGGGTGCAGGGCATCGATACCCAGTGGCTTGCGTCATGCGGCCGGTCGAGAAGATCTTCCTGCACATACCCGCAATAACCGTCATGCACCGCCTGCCCGAACGCAAATCCGTTCCGCCGCTCCAGCACGTTGAAGAGATCACCGTAAATCAATTGCGAGGTGCGGCGGCCTTCGGGCTTGCCTGTGATATCCGCAACGGCCGCGCCACATTGGGCGATATCGCCGTCAGTATATTGCGGCGCGTCAACTTCGCCTTTCAGGTAACTGGCAGCAATACGCCCGTTGGCGGGGGTGACGCGTGGATCATGTGTCATAGGTTCAATGCCTTGGGTAGGGCTGCGAGAATGGCACGTGCGCCCATCCCGACGCCGCCCTTTGGTCGACCGGGTGCGGCGGCTGGTTGCCAGCCATAGATGTCAAAATGTGCAAACCTTGCCGTGTTAGACACGAACCGTCGCAGGAAAAGTGCCGCCGTGATTGAGCCGGCAAAGCCGCCCTTTGGCGCATTGTCGAGATCGGCGATGCCCGGCTCGATCAATGGCTCGTAAGCAGCGTGGAAAGGCATTTCCCACACCGGATCGCGTGCGGTTCGTGCGCCGTCTCTCAACGCATCCGCGAAGGGGACATCATCCGTGAAGAACGGAGAGATGTCTGGCCCGACCGCGACACGCGCAGCACCCGTCAGAGTAGCCATACAGATCATCAAATCAGGCGGGGTTTCGTCTGCCAAAGCCAGTGCATCTGCAAGGACAAGGCGCCCTTCAGCGTCGGTATTGTTCACCTCGACAGTCAACCCTTTGCGAGAGGTCAGAATGTCTTGTGGTCGGAATGCGGAGCCATCGATAGAGTTTTCCACCGCAGGGATCAGGACGCGAAGCTTCAGAGGCAAGCCCAAAGCCATAATCATATGCGCCAAACCCAGAACCGTCGCAGAGCCACCCATGTCTTTCTTCATCAACCCCATCGAGGCGCCGGGTTTGATATTGAGGCCGCCGGTGTCAAAACATACGCCCTTGCCGACCAGAACCAGTGTCGGGCCAGCATTTCCCCATGTCATATCGATCAAGCGTGGCTCTGTCGCGGATGCCCGCCCCACCGCGTGGATCATTGGAAAGTTTTGGTCCAGCAGGGCCTCGCCAACCACCACATCGATCTTCGCGCCATGCGATTCAGCCAGCGCGCGGGCGGCGGCTTCAAGGTTGTCGGGCCCCATGTCTGCGGTCGGAGTATTGATCAGATCGCGCGTCAGCGCCTCACCAGCCGCAATCGCTTCGATCCGTTCACGATCTAGCGCGTCGGGGCAAACCAGACGCGCCGCGTGAGGTGGCTGCGCACGGTACGTCTCAAACGCGTATTGCGACAAAAGCCAGCCAAGCGCATGTTCCTCCATCTCGTCTGCGGGGTGACCGCTTGCGATCTGGTAGGTTCCTGCCGGCAACTTCTCTGCGACCGCTGCCATGGCAAAGCGACCACGAGCCCGCGATGTTGCGTCGCCCAAACCGGCCAAAGCCATCGCGATAGATCCACCCTCGCCGGGAACAATGCAAACCGACCCGGATGCAGCCTTGAACCCTTGCGCTTTGACCCAGGTCTGCACACTTTTCGGTTGGGTCTTTAGCCAGTCACTAAATGCATCTTGGTCTAATGCCAGAAGTTGGACCGCGCCATCGCTGGCGTCGGCAAATCTTAGCCTTGTGTGGTTCAACATTTTGATTGCCTTTGGTGCTGCAAACCCAGCCTACTGCTTGAGGCGCAATCTGCAAGTACACGTGTGCAGACAATCCAGTGCTACCCTGGCAAATTCTGCATATCCCAAACCGCGCTGAGCGAGCGATCCGCGATGCGCCGA
The DNA here is from genome assembly GCF_900111945.1 of Litoreibacter janthinus. Taxonomy (NCBI): domain Bacteria; kingdom Pseudomonadati; phylum Pseudomonadota; class Alphaproteobacteria; order Rhodobacterales; family Roseobacteraceae; genus Litoreibacter; species Litoreibacter janthinus. Next base: position 525,203 of record NZ_FOYO01000001.1, read on the forward strand.
AGACGGTTCAATGTGGCAGCTAGCGGGATTCCTTCGCGCAACCGTGCACATGAGACGACGTCGTCAGCTACACGGGCAAATGTGGTCATCCCAATATGCCGCGCAGTCTTTACCAGGATATCGCCGCGCGACGTCAGCATATCCATGTTCTGCGCCGAGTAGGCATCCTCGATTTCGACCATGCCCCTTGCAAGTTCCTCCATCGCGGTAGTGATCATTGCCTCTGCTCGAGTTTCACCCATCGACACACACAGTTCCACCAACCGGTCCGGATCAACCCGCACTGGCTCGCGTAGTTCAAGCTTCACTATATCTTGCATACCGCACCCCTAATTCCGTGCCCCCTCAAAGCACAGTGCAACTCTCTGCGTTGGAGTTGAACAAAGTCTTGCCCAAGGAACCAGTTTTCCCTCGAATTTCGCGTCAATTGTCCGTAGTTATGTTCGAAATTCTCAGAGGGAACCCATGAGCCAAGTAAAACCCCTGCCGTCCTACCTGATCAACCGCTACCATGGCTGGAAGGCAACAACATATACCGAGAACGAGCCTTGGTATCGGCGCCTTGCAACAGATGGTCAAAATCCGCGTGCTATGGTGATTTCGTGCTGCGACAGCCGCGTTCATGTAACTTCTATTTTCGGCGCTGAGCAGGGAGAGTTTTTCATTCACCGGAATATCGCCAACTTGGTGCCGCCCTATAATCCTGATGGTGAATACCACGGCACCTCGGCAGCGATTGAATACGCCGTAGGGACGCTGAAAGTTGCGCACATCATTGTGCTTGGTCATTCTAACTGTGGTGGCGTCAACGGGTGCCATGACATGTGTTCTGGTCACGCGCCGGAACTGGAAGAGAAGACCAGTTTTATCGGCCGATGGATGGACATTCTGCGACCCGGTTATGAACGCGTGAAAGACATCGAGGACGAAGCAGAACGACGTAGTGCATTGGAAAAAGAGGCCGTGCTGGTTTCGCTGGAAAACCTCGCAGGGTTCCCGTTCATCGCCAAAGAGATGGAGCAAGGCATGTTGAGCCTGCACGGCCTTTGGACCGATATCGGCGAAGGCGGCCTGGAGCATTACCTTCCCGAGGCGGGCTTTTCGCCAGTTTAGACCCTCTTCAACCGGAGATCAGATATGAGCGACGTGCTTGCGCTGGCGGCTGACAATCTGTTGTCACCGCTAATTCTGTTCTTTGTTCTGGGGGTCCTCGCGGCCTTCGCTCGCTCCGATTTGACGATCCCGGAAGCGGCCGCCAAAGCGCTGTCGATCTACCTATTGTTCGCCATTGGCTTCAAAGGCGGGGCATCAGTCGCGGCCCATGGGGTCGATGGCGGGCTGGTGCTGTCGCTGCTTGCCGGTTGCATGTTGTCGGCCGTTATACCGTTTGTTGCTTTCGGGCTGCTGCGCGTGATGACCCAGCTCAGCACGACAGATGCTGCTGCTGTTGCCGGTCACTATGGCTCCATTTCCATCGTGACCTTCGTTGCGTGTTCGACCGCCCTGACAGGTCGCGGTTTGGACCCTGAGGGATATATGGTGGCAGTAGCCGCTGTGATGGAAGCCCCTGCGATCCTATCAGCGCTTTGGCTCGTCTCTCGCATGTCGGGCAACAGCCAGATGGACAGCGCGCTGTGGCGGGAGATCCTGTTGAATGGCTCCATCGTTCTTCTTGTCGGTAGTTTCGCGATCGGTGCAATCACAGGTCAGGATGGCCTCGATAAAATCGCAAGCTTTATCGTCTCGCCGTTTCAAGGCGTTCTGTGTCTATTCCTGCTGGATATGGGCCTTGTCGCGGGGCGCGGGTTGCGTGATAGCGGCAGGTATCTGACACCGGGCGTGTTCGCATTTGGGATGCTTATGCCAATCGTTGGCAGCGTGTTCGGTCTGGCCGTGGGTCTGCTATTGGGGCTGTCCACAGGTGGCGTGGCGTTGTTCATGACATTATCCGCTTCCGCCAGCTACATTGCTGTTCCGGCGGCAATGCGCGTGGCATTGCCAGAGGCCAATCCGTCGATCTATCTGACACTATCTTTGGGGATCACGTTTCCCTTCAACCTGACCCTTGGCATCCCGACCTATATCGCGATTGCCAGCCAAGCTACTGGAGGATGACCGATGCAAACGCATGACGCCAAACGCGTAGTGATCACCATCGAGGCTGTAATGGAAGGCCGCCTGACCGACGCACTGCAAACGGCGGACGTTTCGGGCTATTCAATCCTTCCTGTGCTTGGCGGATCAGGGCGGTCCGGTCCTTGGAGTCGCGAAGGTCAGGTGAGCCGCGCGGGCGGCATGGTTCAGGTCATTTGCATCGTGCATCCCGACAAATTGGACAAACTGCTCGACGCAGCGTTCGCAGTGGTCGAGCGGCATATCGGCATCGTGACCGTGACCGACTGTCAGGTGCTTCGGGCGGAGCGGTTCTAGGCTACGGCTGCCAGAACAGCTGCTGCCCTTCGGGCCAGTCCATCTCGACGTTCACGCGCACGGTTTTCTTTTCGCCCGGACCGACTTCAAGGTTCCAGACAGACACACCGCGCTTTTGCTCGAAATCACTCTCATCCGGTGACGGGCGCGAACTTGTTGTGATGCTGAGATCTTCCTGCTCTGCATAGGGCAGCGCGAATATGGTTTGGACCTCTTCTGTCGTGGCAAGTAGGTTTTCCACCGAGAACTCCATCTGCTGCATCCGAGTACTGCTGGAAGTCAGGAAGCCACGGTCGCCTGTGTCGTTGTCCAGCAATTTATACTCGAGGCGCAGGCCTTCGAGCGTGCCGAAGGACACTTCGGCCTCGTCGCCCGCAGGGATCAGCGGCAAAGCGCTGCGGCCGACGAAAACGCCGTCACGGGAGACCGACATCTGACCGGGCAGGAAGGGTTCCTGCGTGGAGTTGGTGAACTCCGCCATCAAGAACGCGGTTTGGTCGAAACGGGGCGCCGCACGATTAAATTCACGAGCGTCGAAGGTGAAATCGTCTAGGGCAAGGATCAACTCCCCGCCGCCAGTGGCAAGGCTTACTGTGTCAGGATATTCATAGGTAACAGACAGGCCGTCAATAACGGCTTGGGCGCGAGGAGCAGCCAGAACCGGTTCTGGTGCACCCTCATCGGCACGGGCCAGATCAAGGCTGTACTCCGCTTGCGGTGCAGACCTAACAACGGAGCTAGGGCCTGCCTTGCCCTTCGCCTGTATGAACGCTTGAGACGGATAGGGCTCGGTCGGGTTCACCTGCGCAAACGGGTTCGCTGTCGACAGGACCAAATCAACATCCGACCATAATTCTCCGGTAGATTGATACATGACGACCTTACGCTCCATCGCGACGCGCGCATCATCACCGCGGGTCAGGTTCAGGTCGTAATCCGCCCGCCAGCCCGCGTTATAATTCAGGGTGTTCAATGTCAGATTGACCGGACCTGCGTTTGCAGCCTCAACGGACAAGGCCAGAATGGTCACAGAGCCCGTTGGCGGGGATAAGCGGCGCAAGTCCAGCTCGGCCTGTGCGAGGGATTTCTTGGCCTCGTCGCGGGCTTTCTCGTCATCGCGCAAAGCAACTGAAGCCGCATATTGCTCTGTCCATGCTTTCGCCAGTTCTTCCGCAACCATGTCGCTTGCTGCGCGCATCGCCTCGGCATCGGCTCCGGTTAGCGAAGCGCCGGTTAGGGACCGCAAATACGCGTTCTTAGCGCTTTGCGCTTCCACGACCGATCTGCCACGCACGACAACGTCCTCTAGCGCTTGCAAAGCATCTTTAGCAGCATCGACACGCTCGGACGCGGCCGTCTGCTCAGGGGAGTAGGCCGCTTTCGGGTCACTCAGAAAGTCGTTCAAGACCTCAATCGCACCGATTGCCACGCCATCTGGCGACTTCACGCGGGGCGGGCCATTGCTGCTGCCAGCTTGGTAGGGAACCAGAATACGATGCTTGCCCTGCGGCAGCTCCGCCGAGATTACACGGGTGATAGTGGCGCCCTGCGGATAGACGGTGACAGACGTCACAGGTGCAACCACCTGAACGTCCTCGGCAAAGGCTGCGGAAGACAAAAGAACGGCGGATAGGGCAAGCGAACGAAACATTGGAAAAGGGCCTCACATCAAATGATCTGAGGCCCAATCTTTCGTGTCAGTGAAGGCTTTGCAAGCCTAGCCTTTTTTCAACACGCGTGTGCCAAGGGTTTCGGCAATTTGTACTGCGTTCAGGGCGGCACCCTTGCGCAGGTTATCGCTCACGCACCACAGGTTCAGGCCGTTGTCGATCGTGCTGTCCTGACGGATGCGCGAAATGAAGGTCGCGAAATCGCCGACGCATTCGACCGGGGTCACGTAGCCACCGTCTTCGCGCTTGTCGATCACCATGACGCCCGGTGCTTCGCGCAGGATGTCGCGCGCTTCGTCTTCATCAAGGTGGTCTTCGAATTCGATGTTGATTGCTTCCGAGTGACCCACGAAGACAGGCACGCGGACGCAGGTCGCGGTAACCTTGATGCTTTTGTCGACGATCTTCTTGGTTTCAGCGACCATCTTCCACTCTTCTTTGGTGGAGCCGTCTTCCATGAACACGTCGATATGCGGGATCACGTTGAACGCGATCTGCTTTGTGAACTTGTTGAACACTTTGTTGTCCACTGGATTGTAGATGGACTTGGTTTGATCCCAAAGCTCATCGATGCCCTCTTTACCCGCACCAGAGACCGACTGGTAGGTAGACACGACAACCCGCTTGATGCGCGCGCGATCGTGCAACGGCTTCAGCGCGACGACCATCTGTGCCGTGGAGCAGTTGGGGTTCGCGATGATGTTTTTCTTGTGATAATCCAGCACAGCTTCAGGGTTCACTTCAGGAACCACCAAAGGCACGTCGGGATCGTAGCGGTAAAGCGACGAGTTATCGATCACAATGCAGCCGGAAGAGGCAGCCTTCGGCGCGTATTTCTTTGTGGCTTCAGATCCAACAGCAAACAGCGCAATGTCCCAGCCGGTGAAGTCGAAGGTGTCCAGGTCTTTGGTTTTCAGGGTTTTATCGCCGAAAGAAACTTCGGTGCCGATTGAACGACGGGAGGCCAAAGCCTCGATTGCATCCACTGGGAACTGACGTTCATCCAGAATGTTCAGCATCTCGCGACCCACGTTGCCCGTGGCGCCTACGACGACGATTTTGTAACCCATGATCCCTTTGATCCTTCTATAGGTCTTGTTTCAGACGGGGCCTGATACTCTTTTGCAGGCCGTTGGGGAAGGGCCATGTTGCCCCAGCCTTGCCGCGCCGCGCAAAACTGCGTTACACAGATCGCCAAAGTAGCCATGTGTGAGCCATTTCTTGACCAATCCCTCAGACCTAGATTTGGCCCAGTCGACCGACAGCGGCGGGAAGCTCTTTGCGCGTTTGTGGCGGGGATATCTTCGCAAACACTGGATTTTGCTCGTCCTCGCCTTCGTGTTCATGGTCATCGAAGGCAGCACCTTGGGTGCGCTCAGCTATATGCTGCAGCCCATGTTCGACCTAGTTTTCGTCGAAGGCCGCGAAAGTGCCATTTGGTGGGTTGGTCTTGGAATATTTGCGCTGTTTGTCATCCGTGGTGTGACCGGAATCATTCACAAAAGCATTCTGACCGGCGTGTCCTACCGTGCTTCGACCGAAGTTCAACTGGATTTGCTCCGCCATACACTGACCCTAGACAACGCCTTTCATTCCCGCACCTCACCCGGATCAATGATCGAGCGTGTGCAAGGCGATGTGACCGCCATCCAAAGCCTGTGGAACATGATACTGGTCAGCGCCGGCCGCGACCTGATCGCGTTGTTGTCGCTCCTTGGGGTGGCGTTGTCGATTGATTGGAAATGGACGCTGGTCGCCATCGTAGGCGCGCCCCTTTTGGTTGTCCCAAGCCTGCTTGTGCAGCGTTATGTGCGACGCAAGTCCAACTACCTGCGCGACGTGGCGGGAAAACGCACCACACGTCTGGACGAGGTTTTTCATGGCATCACTCCGATCAAGCTGAACCGGATGGAAGCCTATCAGGCTGAGAACTTCTCAGGTTTGTCCGATACTTGGGTTAAAGCCACGATCAAAACGACAATCGGGCAGGCGACCGTGCCTGCCTTGGTCGACTTTGCGGTCGGCTTCGGCTTTTTCTGCGTTCTGCTTTACGGGGGCCCGCAGATTATCGCAGGCGAAAAGACCATCGGCGAGTTCATGAGCTTTTTCACCGCAATGTCTTTGGCCTTCCAGCCGATGCGGCGCTTGGGCGGCGTTTTAGGCTATTGGGAGATGATGATCGCGAGCCTCAGCCGTATCTTTGGCTTGTTTGACACCAAACCCGCCGTAATAGACCGGTTGGCCGCAGACGCAGATTTGGACGGATCGTCCATCATGTTCGAGAACGTAGCCCTTTCCTATGGCGATAAAGCTGTTCTGAACGGGCTGAGCTTTGGCGCAGCGTCCGGCACTACAACTGCATTGGTTGGATCGTCTGGCGCAGGTAAAAGCACAGTGTTCAATGTGCTGACGCGACTGGTTGATCCCGCTGCTGGCAGGATCACGATTGGCGGCGTCGACATTCAGGATATGCCATTGTCGCAACTGCGTGGTCTGTTCTCTGTCGTGTCGCAAGACGCGCTGCTATTTGATGAAACCTTGCGCGAAAATATCCTCCTTGGTCGTGACGACGTTGACGAGAAGCAGCTGCAACAGGTTCTGGACGACGCCCATGTCAGTGACTTCCTGAAAAACCTGCCCGACGGGTTGGAAACTGCCGTTGGCCCGCGGGGAAGCAACCTGTCAGGGGGCCAGCGTCAGCGTGTCGCCATCGCACGCGCCCTGTTGCGTGACACCCCTATTCTGCTTCTTGACGAGGCGACCAGCGCATTGGACGCAGAATCCGAGAAGGTGGTGCAAAAAGCGCTGGAGCGCCTGTCAAAGGGGCGCACGACACTGGTTATTGCCCACCGCCTTTCTACAGTGCGGGATGCCGATCAAATTCTGGTCCTCGACCACGGAGAGCTTGCCGAGAGCGGCCCGCATGACGAGCTGATCGACAAAGGCGGAATTTACGCGCGGCTTCATGACCTACAATTCCAAACTGGAACTAAACCCTTTACCGGAGATATCCCCGTGAGTGCAAAGAACGCGATACGAAGCACAGGGTCCGGTATATGGCGTAGCCTTAGTGGCAAGGAACGCAACCTCGACGACGCCGACGACCAGTTTGCGTTTGGCCATTTTGCGCCAAACCTGGTTCAGCGCGCGATGATCGCGCTAGGGAAATCGACACCCTTGAAACGTGGCGTATTTCGGGGCGGCTGGACCTCCTTAGTGCTGGCTGCGGGGCGCGGCAAATTGGACATTCACTTCCGAGATTGTGCCTATCGAATCCGCGGCGAAAACAACTTGATCGAGTATGGCCTGCTGCTCAATCCCGACTATAACGGCCAGGACCTGGACTTCCTGATAAAGGACGCGCCAATCGACGCCAACTTCGTGGATCTGGGCTGCAACATTGGGCTTTACGCACAGCCGATGGCGCGGTGCGCTCCGAGCGGGCGCACCATCGCCGTCGATGCAAATCCGCTCATGGTGGATCGACTGACTTGGAACGCCTCAGCGAGCAAGTTGGACAATCTTCATGTCATCCACTGCGCGGTCAGCGATCAGGAAGGGCGTGGCGATCTTCAGATCCGCAAAGACGATCTGGCCATCGTCGCTGTAGAAGAAACCCCGGATGGGGAAATGCCGGTTCGCCGACTTGATGCACTGCTGGCAGAGCACAGCATCACACAGATTTATGGCCTTAAGATCGATATAGAGGGCCACGAAGACAAAGCGCTCGCTCCGTTCATAACCGAGGCGCCCGAAAGCCTGTTGCCACGCCGTATTGTAATTGAGCACCCCTATCCTGAGGCTGATTATCCCGGCTGCACAAGAGCCTTCGCACTGCGCGGCTACTCACTCGTGGCACGCACGCGAAACAACTCTCTTTATGAGTTAACTAAACCCTAGCTGTTCTGGCGGGAAAGCTCGGCAATCCGGCGGCGATATGTCCACCGATCAGCGGCAGCTTTCAGCTTCTGCATAAGGCTACGCCTGCGCGAAACTGTGCTTCCGCCCGATGCTTGCGTCAGATCGGACACACCAGAAGGGACAACACAATGTGGGCGGATCGTTGTTTCCCAAAATAGCTGAAGAAAGCCATCAACGGGGCGGTCAATCTGTGCGCTCGCGGCCAACAGCGCACGGGCAGCATCAAGGCTGACCAATTGCGCCGATGTGCGCAGCGGGATGATTTCAGGCCGGATTAAAGACGTCTTGCCCGACTGCTCCACAACCGAAAACGGGGGCTTAACCTCACGCACTTGAAACTGGATGTATCCCAAATTCGAAATATGTGCCTCGGCCAAGGCCAGTGCTGCGGTAAGCACGTTTTTGTCGATGGCAACGTCATCTTCAAGGATCAGCGCGGCAGCCAGCTCGTTTTCAACCATGTGACGCCACACAGTGCGATGGCTCTCGAAACACCCGATCTCGCCCATCGATAATGCAAAGGGATAGGTTGGTTGAAACAATGACTCACTTGAAACCAACTGATCACGAACTTTAGCATCCATAGCAGCGCCGTCACATGCAGGCCAAATGCGCGCTGGATAAGGCGACATGCGCATAATGTTGTCGACGTGCGGGCGACGACCCGCCGCGCGTTCCAGATGGATGATGAAAGTTTCGGTCATCCGCTGGCTGCCTCGTTCCAAAGCTGATTATAGACCGCGTTTATGCCATTAACTTCGGTCTGAATGCCATACTGCGCACGCACAACTTCAAGGGCACGATCTGACATTTTCTTGAGCTGCCGCGAGTCGCCCAACAAATGCTGAACATGCGCCACTGCACCATCAATATCGCCTAGGGGAACCACGCAGCCCGCTTTGCCTTGTGCGGAAAAGGCCTTAAAATACCCGGTATCCGTCGCCACGAATGGCACGCCCGACGCCATAGCCTCCAATGGCGTCATCCCATATCCCTCATATCGCGGAAGTGGTACGAGAAGGCTCAGTCCGCGCATAATCATCCGCAGCTGATTAGGCTCTATTTCACCAGGAAACAGGATTCTGTCGGTGAGATTCGCTTTCGCTATGCGCGATCTCAGGTCTGTCAAAAACGTCTCGTTCGATCCCCCTGCCCGACCAATGACCAGCGCCGTGGTATCAGGATGGTCCGGCAGCACACGGATCATAGCATCTACGAACTGGTCTGTTCCCTTCTCGGACCTAATGCGCCCGACCGTTGCAATGCCACGCGTCCCCGGAAAACCCGTGGCGGCCCAAGCCGAGGCCCGGTCAGGAGCGGGATGAAAGGCGTCAGTATCGACGCCATGAGGCACGACAGCTCTCACATGCGGAACATAGGTCGCCGCAGCATCGGTTGTGGCAATCACAGCATCCATGCGCGAAATCAACCAACGCGGAAATGCAGAATGCCTGCGCTGCGCAGCGGAGGTGAAAACGATACGAATCGGGATCCGAAGAATATCCCGCGCCCAGATCGCCGCGCGCATTTCGGTGTTGCGCCGCACATGCCAGATGGCAAACGGGTGGTTGTCCGGAGCGAGCCGCGACAAGGCGCGGGCGGTTGGTAGATCAATCGGATCAGGGCAACCCGGCAAAGGGTGGCCAACCAAATGAAGGCGCATTCCCTTCGCCTGAGCACGCACAACGCCTGCGGCGGTTGCAGACACGCCGGTAAAATTCTTGTTGAAGTTCGTCACAAAGAGGGGCGGCGTCTTGGTCATGTCTTTTGACTACGCGAGGCGGGCGAGACGCGCAAACTGTAAGACGGTGGTCAGCGCCTGAGGGACGCTGAAACGAACAAAACCCATCCCAGAATCCCTTGGCTGTGGGCAGATAGGGTCGCGTCAGATTGGAAGGTCAAAAGCCGCACGATGTGCCCAAGGCCTTCGGGCCAACCAATCACGAATTGAGCGGGCAAGCCCTCGAAAATCAAACGATAGTATTGGTAATAGATCTGCGGCGACAGCCAAACGAACGCCATGAACGACGCAAGTGCTATAAACAAGCGTAGGATCAGTTTTCTTTCAGCATTGAACCGCCAGCATCCATAGACCCAGCCAAACATTAACAGCGCCGACAGCACAAGCAGGCCGGCTTGCTTCGGAGCTGTCAATGTGAAGAAGCTATCGCCGTCGTACAAAACAGACCCTAATCAGCGGCAAAGTTGGGTTCTTCAGCGTAGGGAAGGTGACCGAGTTTCATCCAGACGCGGGCACCGCGTGGCCCCGCCTGTGCATTCAGTGTCGATCCCACCGGAAGTCTAAGCCAGTCATGCTTGTCCAAGGTGTTGGCACCTTCGATAACGGTCCCGTCGAGAACAAGAACCTCCGCCCCCTGTGGTACGTCCAAGTCCACCTCCGCGTCCGGATCCCAAGACTCGACACGGACCTCTTCTCGTTCATCGCGAAACAAAACGGCCAAGTTTACATTTGGCCGGCTATCATCTGGCACGAGTTCGACGTCATTCAGGTTCACTGTGACAGAGGTTCGGTCATTCAGATCAAACTGCCACAGCTTCACGAAAATCGTGCACCCCTCGTCCGACCCCGGTGTATGGCTCGTAGTGGGTGGGTTTCGGACGTATGTGCCGATAGGGAAATCGCCATGCTCGTCTTGAAACACCCCATCCAGAACGATGAATTCTTCGCCACCCGTATGCGTGTGCGCTGAAAAATGACTGTCGGGCGCGTAGCGAACAATCGATGTCGCCCGAGCGACCTCGTCGCCAATGCGATCCAACATTTGCCGATCGACGCCAGGCATCGGAGACGGCACCCAAGGCGTCTTGCTGGAATGAACAACCACGCGTTTAGAAAAGTCTGAATTCAGGTCCATCTCGGTCTCCGATTATCTTTCACCGAAGCTAACGGGGATTGGCGCGATAGCAATCGAGTCACACGACACTGTGAGAAAATCCGACGCCTATGGCTTGCCCGCCCGCCTTCTCTTCGGGTGAAGCGGCCAGAGAAACGGTCCAATGCGTGGTGAAGTGCCGGTTTCGGGCCGGGAGCGCGTGCGAAGCACCGGCGTTTCGGACGTAGCGGAGCGGCTTTCGCGCAGCACGATATACAAGCCGCTTGCGATGATGATCGACGATCCGATTAGCGTGCCGATATCCGGATACTCATCGAAGAAGAACGCGCCATAGGCCGTTGCCCACAAGATCTGGCTGTATTGCATTGGAGCGACGATCACCGCTTCGCCCGTGTTGTAAGCGGCGATGAGAAAACGACCCGCGACCCACGCAAACAGCGCGATTATTGCAATCCGGCCAATGTCTTCAATTGGCATCGGAACATAGACCGTCGGCAACAGGGCGCCCATTATCAAGAAGTTCGCCATCATGGGATAAAGCATGATGACGACGGTGCGTTCCTCCCGTCCAATCTTGCGGACAATGACCGAAGCAATCGCACCGCACACCGCGCAGGCCAACGCTGCCAAATGGCCCAAGCCTAAATCGGTCTGACCCGGACGCAGCACAACCAATACCCCGCAAAGCCCTACGAGAACCGCGATCCACCGGCGCAGCCGGACTTCTTCACCCAGTATCGGGATAGCAAGCACAGTGATCAGAAGGGGGGATGCGAAAATGATTGCGTAGACTTGCGCCAGTGGAAGCACCGAAAACGCGTAGAACGCAGAGAACCCGGTGATAACCGCCGCAACAGTTCGCGCGATCATCCAGTACGGGTGGCGAGGCAAAAGCGTCCCGTGGGTTTGGTCCCGTAGCAGCCACATCGTTGCCAATGGAAAGCTAAGGACGACCGAGAAGAACACGATCTGTATGGGCGAGTAGGTGCCGCCCAATACCTTAATAACAACGTCATGCGTGGAGAATATCCCGAACGCGACCAGTGCGAGTAAGGCGCCTTTGGCGTTCGGGTTCATAGCGTTTCTCCTACAGGCTGGCGTCCAGCGCCTCCAGAATGACGTCGCCCATTTCGGTTGTCGAAACCGGCGTGCCGCCGTCAGGGCCCATAAGGTCAGCGGTGCGGACACCGTCAGCCAGAACTTTCTCAACGGCTTTTTCAAGACGGGTCGCCTCGGCACCTTCATCAAACGAATAGCGCAGAGCCATTGCGAAGCTCAGGATACAGGCGATAGGGTTTGCCTTGCCTTGACCAGTGATGTCTGGCGCGGAGCCGTGCACCGGCTCGTAAAGCGCTTTTGGGCGGCCTTCAGCATTGGGCAGGCCCAGCGACGCCGACGGGAGCATACCAAGCGAGCCTGTCAGCATTGCCGCACAGTCGGACAGCACATCGCCGAACAGGTTGTCAGTCACGATGACGTCGAACTGTTTGGGCGCGCGGACAAGCTGCATAGCGCCGTTATCGGCGTACATGTGCGACAGCTCTACATCAGGGTATTCCGCGTCGTGGATTTCCTGCACAACGTCGCGCCACAGGATACCGGATTCCATGACGTTGGCTTTTTCCATCGAGCAAACTTTGTTGCTCCGCTTGCGCGCCAACTCGAATGCAGAGCGTGCGACACGCGCGATCTCGGATTCGGTATAACGCTGGGTGTTTATGCCCACGCGTTCGTTGCCTTCTTTGTGGATGCCGCGAGGCTCCCCGAAATACACGCCGGAGGTTAATTCGCGCACGATCATGATGTCGAGACCGGATACGATGTCTTTTTTCAGCGAGGAGAAGTCCGCAAGCGCGTCAAAGCACTGAGCTGGTCGCAGGTTCGAAAACAAGTCCATCTCTTTACGCAAACGCAGAAGACCGCGTTCCGGCTTCACAGAGAAATCCAGATTGTCGTATTTTGGACCGCCAACAGCACCAAGCAGAACCGCGTCGACTTCAAGCGCTCGGGCCATCGTCTCGTCGGAAAGGGGAACGCCGTGCTTGTCATAGGCAGCGCCGCCAACAAGGTCGGTTTCGACGTCAAACTTGAGGTCGCGCTTTTCACCGAACCAGTCGATGATACGCGTCACTTGCGCCATGACTTCAGGGCCAATGCCGTCGCCCGGCAGGATCAAAATAGAAGGGTTAGACATAGGATGCGCTCCGTCAAAAATTGGTCCCTTGCGGGGTATCGCGCGCGGCCTATGGGGTCAAGTTACTAAGGGGAATGCATGACAGGGATTGAGCTGTCTTGGGACAGCACCGGCGTCAAACCCTTCTCCAGCCCGCGCCAGACTGCCGCAACGCGCGGCGTATGACGCAATGCCTCATGCGTGGTCAGCCATATCTCCAACCCAGGAACAGGGAAATGCGGGAGGATCTGCTCGACGTCATCAAAGCTCTCGCCCAAGCAACACGCCATGACGCCGATTCCCGCACCAGCGCGGATCATTTCGCAATGAACGTTTTGCGCATCGGACCTGAAAACAAAGTCATGACGTGACAGTTGCCATCCCAACTTGGCGGCGCCGCGAATAAAGCGTTCCGAGCGGTCATACCCCAAAAGGTCATGCTGCATCAGCTCCTCGATGCTCATCGGTGAGCCACGCCGTTGCAGGTAGTTTTTGGACGCAAAGAAGCCAAGTTCAAGCACGCCCAGCTTCTTTGTAACAACTTCCAACTGCGTCGGCCGATACATCCTAACGGCAATGTCGGCTTCTCTGAACAACAGGTTTTCGCTCAGGTCGGTTGAATTCAGTTCAATTTGGATATCTGGATGGTCGATACGTAGACGCGCCAGAATTGGCGGCAGCGAATACATCGCAGTAAACTCACTTGCTGTGATCCGCACCGTCCCCTGCAATGAGTTGTCATGCCCCGCCGCCGTGGTCGCAAGCTCCGAAGCCGCTGCTGCCATGGCCTTCGCATGGGGAAGCAACGCCTCGCCCTCACTGGTCAGGCTTAACCCCTTGGGTTGACGATAAAACAGCGCAATGCCCAACTGCTCTTCCATCAGTTTGACCTGTCGGCCAAGAGTTGGCTGACTGACGCCCAGCGCGCGGGCAGCCGCCGAAAGCGAACCTTCAGCCGCGACGGCAAGGAAAGCTTGGATCAAGGTCCAGTCGAGTCTGTCAATACGTCCCATTCAATTGTGAATATCAGATATCTAAAATTTGGCAATTTCATTTCATATTTGAATAGGTGAGGGTGGTGCAACGTCCTACTCGGAGATTGCACCATGTCGAAATCAGTTCTTATCCTCGGCTCCAACGGGCGTTTCGGGCGAAACGCTGCTACTGCATTCTCTTGGGCGAATTGGGATGTCACACTGTTTGACCGTGCATCCGACAGGCTGCCTGACGCGGCATGGGGCGCGGAGATAATCGTTAACGCGTGGAATCCAGCCTACCCGGATTGGGGGCGTCAGGTGCCCGAGTTGACGCAACAAGTGATCGATACAGCAAGGGATACAGGCGCAACTGTTTTGCTGCCTGGCAACATCTACAACTATGGCACCGGAATGCCGTCAGAGCTTCGTGAAAGCACCCACCACCGTCCGACCGGTCCTTTGGGGCAGATCCGCGAAACCATGGAGCGCGCTTACCGTGACGCAGGTGTGCGCACGATTGTCCTGCGCGCAGGTGATTTCATCGACACCCGCGCCAGCGGCAATTGGTACGACAAGATTATCACAGCAAAGCTGTCGAAGGATGTCGTGACATATCCTGGCGCCTTGGATGTACCCCACGCTTGGGCTTTTTTACACGACCTCGCCGACGCAGCGGTTCTGCTGGCAGAGCAGGCCGCCGATCTACCCCGCTTCTTTGAAGTGAATTTCCCGGGCTACACCCTCACGGCGCGCGATCTGCATCGAGAGATTGAGCAGGCAACCGGGCGCGAACTTGAGCTGCGCCAAATGCAATGGTGGCCACTTCATCTGTCCAGTCCGTTTTGGCCCATGGCCAAACCGTTGCTGGAAACACGCTACCTTTGGAATACCTCGCACAGCGTGATGTCGGATCGGTTCGCGGAGTTGTTGCCCGCGTTTCAACCAACCTCTTTGGACGAGGCAATAGCGGCCTCATTGCCAGACGACATCAACCCAAATCGGATAGTGCCGCGAACCCTCGGGGCTTTGCGGCGCCCACTCCACGGCTGCTGCCCGCACGCCAAGGCCATGTGAGGGAAGAACGTAGTCTACGCGGAGCGATAGACCATTCGCCCATAATGCCGTCTCCGGCTCTCCCGCATGTGTTGGCCTGGGATCTTGAAGTGAAGGGTGATTGAGCAAGTTTTCTATAGCCTGCTTGTGGCCTTCCCCGGCCATCGGATCGTTGTTCAGGGTTCCCATCAGCACAAATGGCACTTGCTCATCCTCGACTTGCGCAATGTAGCTTTCCCAGAACTGAAGTTCCGCCGCATTGCGTAGTCCGTTGCGATCCTCTGGCCCGTCAAATGCTGGAGTAGAAGCGTGCGAGGTCAGAATGCGCAGGGGACCGTTTGGCGTGTGCACCGTAACATCCCATGCCGAGACAGAATGCAAAGGCAGGACTGCGAGCTCGCCTGGCGTGAAGTACCCGTTCGCTGGCGGTCCCTGTTGCGACGCATCACGCCAAAGCATGTCCGTCAGATTTCGCGCCGTGCCAGCTTCGACAGGAAACCGCGACAGGAGGGCCATACCGCCTTGCCCTGTAAAGCGACCATATCCCAACATATCGCGCGGCTCACCTCTCTTCCCGTTCCGGTCCAAGTCATAGCCGCTATCAACCCCCGTGTTGGGTCGCGTTGTATAGGCATGTGGCATCGGATGACCCATCAAGCTCAGGGATTTTTGAATTAGTCCAAGAGCCACACGGTCGAAATCGTAATCGACGTTCTGAAACACTGCGATGTCAGGCCTGAGCGCCGCGACACTTGCCAGATCGGGGTTCTCTGGGTTTGCAAGTAGGTCACGCACCAAAACACCGGGACCGTCGCGAGACAACCCGGTGTGAAAGTTCATGATGCGGTAAGAGTCTGAGGTCGCAGGCAGTGCCGCGACGATCAGGAAAATTAGGCTGGCAGCAATCCGGCGGCCACAGCGCGTGCGCCACGCATCCGCTTTTCGTCGATCATGTCGGCGATGCGATTCATCGCGATACCGCGCATGAACAGGCTTGCAGGTAGGAACGCCCAAATCGAAATCATCCAAACCAGTGTCTGCGGCGAATCCATCATCGACGCGTTAAACAATCCCGAGGCGGAACGGGCCACGGCTGGGGTCAAGAATGGCAGGAAGAATCCTAATGCGATGTTAAAGCGCGCGTCACGATTCAGACGGGTCACAACATCCACGCCCATTGTGGGGTCAAAAGTTGGCAAGTTCGTCCAGAAGTTGAACGCCTGCGTGCGGTTTGGCCAGCCCAGAACCCGCAGAACAATCAGGAAAACAGCCAATGTCAGCAATGACACAAGATAGCTAAGACCCACAGCCGAGCGCATAAGGTTCATGTGTTCTACGTTGGTCTGGTCAGGAACCAGAAGCATGATCAGGCGCACTGGGCTGTAAGGAAAGTCGATCACGTATCCTACAAGATGGCCCACGGCTTGCACAAAACGGGTGAGGGTCGTTGGCTCATACAGGCCACGGAAAATGATAGACAACAGGAAGACCGTCACGAAGAGCGACAGAAAACGAACCCTATTAAATGGTGGGGCGTTCCGAAATTCGATGAGGCAAGGATAGGTCGAACCATATTCGATAAGAGTCACCAAGCCCGCGAACAGCCCGATCAAAACGACCATTTGTGTCGTGTCCTGCGTCACTCCCGGTAGCAAAAGAGAAGGCGTGCAGATTAACAGCACGACAAACATTGCCCGGGCGACCGCGCCTGTCAGGCGTGATACCACGTCGATAAACCCCTCAACCCGAGCGGGCCCGATGCTTTGCCGAACCCTGTCCCAGAAAGATGATCCTTTGGCTTCTGCCGAAAGGTGCCTCATTTTCGCCTCAGTTTTGCCTAGATTCAGAATGTCCTTCAACCATCTGATAAGACTGAGGGATTTTATTAGGAGATTCCGTGGTATTCTTGTGTCACCCAAATTCGGGCAATCGAACATCTAGCGGACGCATATCACCCTTCAGCTAAATCTTGCGACAACTGTGTTCATGGCAGGGCAGAGCGGTGTCTAGGCGGGTGCCCTAATGAGATATCAAATCTTAACCTTACCTGCCCGTTTCAGCCTGTTGTTGTATCCATTGGCTGGGTGAAGTTTGCTTTATCCTAAGGAATTCGCGGTTGAAATTGGACTTGGTGTTGAAGCCAGCCGTCAGCATTGCGGATGTAACGCTCTCGCCATTTTGCAGCGCCTCACACGCTACCGCCACGCGGCGGGCGTTGATGTAACGCGACACGTTTTCGCCTGTGGTGCGGTTGATCGCACCAGACACCGCCTTCACCGGCAGCACCAACCTACGCGCGATCTGGTTGAGAGTTAGATCAGGGTCGAGATACAGCTTCTGCTGCGCCATGAGCGCCTCCAGGCGTGCCATGATATGGGCGTCCTCCTCAGGATCGACCTGAGTCTTGGGCTCGGGCACCTCGTCCTCGACGGCTTCCTGCCTCCAAAGACTGCTCGACAAGCTCAGAGCACCCAGAAGCATTAACATTCCTGTGGAAGACACCGCGACGATCCAAGACTGCCACGCACCATGGCCCAAGATCTGCACCAGAACGATGGCCGCATCCCCAAATGACGACACGATCAAAGACACCGCAATGGCGCGCCAGATCAGACTTGGCACATTGCCAGCGGACAGCCTCGTTATAGGCAGGGCATCTGACCCGCGCGACGAAACGACTAGGATCGCGACTCCATAGCCGAGGAACACAGCCGGTATCAGAAAGTCGAGCGGCGCTCGGGCGAAGACCACACAGAACGCGATGAAGGCCGGAACCAATGCATGGGGCAAATGACGACGCATTTCGAAACGGCGCACCGCCGATGTCTCGAAGGCTATCCACGCCAAAGGTGGGATTGCCGCGGCAGTAATCGGCTGCAACCACAGCGCCCACGCCACACCATAGTGCTGGCCCAACGAAATTATGAGGCTTTGCCCGGCGCCTTGGAGAAGCAGCACTGCAACGAAGCTTCGTCCTCTGCCGTCCAAAAGCAGCTTGAGGAACAGGAACGCCAGAACAAGGCTTCCGAACAGTGGAATAGGCAGTACAGGCATGATCAGCGGTCCCTTCGAAATCCTTGCTAGTCCTAGATCGCGTTCTGCTCGACCTAAAACCGGTTTTGGGACGCTGATGTCTCACTTTTTTCGCATCACTGCTCCAGACGCATCAACATCAGGAGCATCATAATGAAACACCTCGCACTTCTCGCAGCTTTGAGCTTGGCCCCTACGCACGCTTTCGCTGAAACAAGCATCGGCATGGCTGACTTTACCTATGACGCCGCGCATCATGGCAAGCCGGTCTCCTCCGTCATCTGGTATCCCTCGAACGACGGGGGCACTGTGATCAGAGCGGCAGAGAACGCCGTATTTTACGGAGTGGACGCACGGCAGGACGGCCTACTCTCGGACGGGGGCAAGCTGCCTGTGGTTGTGCTGTCCCACGGTCTTGGGGGAAACTGGCGGTCGCTTGCGTGGCTAGCCGAAGATTTGGCCGGTCAAGGCGCGCTCGTGATCTCCATAAATCACCCCGCCAGCTCGACCTTTGATTTTGACATGGCCGAGGGATTGAAACATTGGACTCGTGCGCGCGACATGTCCCGCGCGCTGGATAAGCTCATGGACGACCCGACATTCTCTGGTCGTATCGACACGAGCCGCATCATGGCGGCTGGGTTCTCATATGGCGGCTGGACAGCCCTATCGTTGGGTGGTGTTAAAGGCAATTTGGCGGGAGAGGCCGCAGAATGTGAAGCACAGGGTGAGGCCTCGACGCATTGTAGCGACCTCAAGAAGGCCGGCATCAGCTTTGGTGATCTGGACGCCGACATGTGGAACGCATCGTATAAGGACCAGCGGATCACCCACGTAGCGGCCATTGACCCCGCGTTGCATCACGGATTCACCAAAGCAAACGTTGCTGATTTGACGGCCGATACTTTGATGATCGGGTTAGGCGAAGGCAAAGATCGGTTGGTCGCAACAGATTTTGACGCAAGTGGTTTTGTGGAAATCTTGCCGGATGCGAAAGTGGTAAGGATCGTGCCAGCATATCACTTCAGCTTGTTGCCGCTGTGCAAACCAGCAGGCGCAGCAATTCTGAAGGAAGAGAACGACGACCCGGTTTGCACTGATCCTGCGGGAGCTAAGCGGGCAGACATCCATGCTGAGGTTGCGTCTGCGATCAGTACGCAGTTGGGCCTATAAAACGAAAACGGCCAGCTCATGTCAGAGCTGGCCGCATTCAGAATTGAGAAATAGATTTAGACCCAAGGGCGCGCAGCGCTTGCTTGCGCCTCGAACGCGGCGACGCTGGCGCTCTTTTCAAGCGTGAGACCGATATCGTCGAGACCGTTCATCAGGCAATGCTTCTTGAAGCTATCCAACTCGAAGTTAAAAACCTCGCCGTCGGAGGTCGTAACGGTTTGCGCCTCAAGGTCGATCGACATGCGAGCATTAGCGCCTTTCTCTGCGTCTTTCATCAGCACATCGACTTGCTCCTGCGGCAGCACGATTGGCAAGATGCCATTCTTGAAGCAGTTGTTGTAGAAGATGTCAGCATAGCTAGGTGCGATCACGCAGCGGATACCAAAATCCTTGATCGCCCAAGGCGCATGCTCGCGAGAAGATCCGCAACCAAAATTGTCGCCGGCGACCAGAATTTCGGCTTCGCGGTATTGCGGCTTGTTCAGCACGAAACCCGGTATCTCGTTGCGGTCGTCGTCGTAGCGCATTTCGTCAAACAGGTTCACACCCAGCCCAGAACGTTTGATGGTCTTCAGGAACTGCTTCGGAATGATCATGTCGGTATCGACGTTGATCAATGGCATTGGTGCGGCGATGCCGGTGAGTGTTTCAAACTTGTCCATGGTCGACTCCTTGCCAGACGGATCGAGCCCTTGTGCCAAAGCTCTATCGTCGATGCAAGGCAACCCGCATTTATTTGATCCGTTGCTTGACTTGGATCAAATCGGGGACGTTGCGAATAACATATTCAGTAAATGCAATATGTTTAGGAGCTGAGTCTATGTCGACACCTCAATCAGGGTCACGGCCAGTCTATGGGCCGCTTTACTTCCTAGCCTCTTTGGGGGCAGGGGGGCTTTCCGTGACATTCTTTCTGTATCTGATGTTCTGGGTTCCTCATGCAGGTCGCCCAGTGCCAATTTTTGAAGACATTGTTGCTGTTCTCTCTGGGGGCTCCGTTGCCGAGAAAGCTATGGTTTTTGTCGCGTGGGCAGGTATTGCCATTTTCGTCGCCTTGATGGTTCAGATGATGATCTGGAACCTGCGTGAGATGGGGCAGTTCAAGAAAAGCGCCGCCTTCAAAGCGCTTCACGCCGGCAACGCGGAGGCCCAGATGATGGCGATTCCGCTGGCCTTGGCAATGTTGGTCAATGGCGGCTTTATCCTTGGCTTGGTTTTCGTGCCGGGCTTGTGGGGTGTCGTCGAATACCTGTTCCCGCTGGCATTGCTGACCTTCGCGGCAATCGGCGCATATGGCCTTCGTCTTTACGGAAAGTTCCTTGGCCGCATTCTAACGTCGGGTGGATTCGAAAACTCCAAGAACAACTCCTTCGCGCAGGTCCTGCCCGGTTTCGCCTTCGCGATGATTGGCGTCGGTATGGCCGCGCCCGCAGCTATGAGCATGAATCCCACGACGGTTGGCGTTAGCTTGGTGGTTTCTTCGTTCTTCATCATCATCGCCGCACTCATTTCGGGTGTAGCAATGATCTTGGGCCTCCATTCCATGATGGATCACGGCGCACATGAGGATTCTGCTCCAACCCTGTTGATTGGCATTCCACTGCTTACAGTTATCGGGATTGCTCTGATGCGCCAAGCGCATGGCCTGCATGTTCACTTCGGCGCGCATGGAGCCGACGTAGATAGCTTCAACCTGCTGACCCCGATCGTGATGGTGCAGTTTGCCTTTGCCCTATTCGGCATCGTGGTGCTTCGCGCTCAGGGCTATTTCTCCAAGTATGTCACCGGGGCTCATCTATCCCCAGGTAGCTACGCGCTGATCTGCCCGGGTGTCGCAATGTCGGTGATGTTGCAATTCTACGTAAACAAGGGGCTCGTTGGTATGGGATTGGTTGCAAAATTCTCGACCGCTTACTGGTTGCTCAGTGCGCCCGCTCTTGTCCTTCAGTTCGCAACGATCGCTTTACTGGTGATCCTGAACGCCAAGCACTTCAAGCGCGGAGCTAAACCAATCGCGGTACAGGCGGCCTGAGCTGAACTACAGTTATGAAAAAGCCCGGCACATTGTCCTGCGCCGGGCTTTTTTTCTTCTGATCCGAGGCGAAGCTACATCACCTCGCGCACATCCGTCAGGTGACCTGATATCGCGGCAGCAGCTGCCATAGCGGGTGACAGCAAGTGGGTGCGTCCACCACGGCCTTGGCGGCCCTCGAAATTCCGGTTGGAGGTTGCGGCACAGCGCTCGCCCGGGGCCAATTGATCAGGGTTCATCGCCAAGCACATGGAGCAACCCGCCAGACGCCACTCGAAACCGGCATCCTGAAAGATCTGCGCCAGCCCTTCTTCTTCGGCTTGCGCACGGACCAAACCAGAGCCCGGAACGACCATTGCTCGCATACCGTCTTTGATCTTCTTGCCCTTCAGAATAGCCGCTGCAGCACGCAGGTCTTCGATCCGGCCATTCGTGCAGGAGCCGATGAAGACCGTGTCGATCTTGATCTCGGACAGAGGTGTACCCGGGGTGAGACCCATGTAATCAAGGGACCGCTGAACCGCCTCGACCTTACCGCCCTTAAAGTCGGATGGCGACGGGACGACAGCAGTGATCGGCAGGACGTCTTCGGGCGAGGTGCCCCAGGTGACGGACGGCGCGATGTCTTCGCCCTTAAGCGTGATGACCTTGTCGAAATGCGCACCTTCGTCGGTAAAGAGTGTTTTCCAGTAGGCAACGGCGGCTTCCCACTCAGCACCTTTAGGCGCGTGTGGGCGGCCCATGCAGTATTCGAAGGTTTTTTCATCCGGCGCGATCAGACCGGCGCGTGCGCCGCCTTCAATCGCCATGTTGCAGACGGTCATGCGACCTTCCATCGACAAATCGCGGATCGCTTCACCGCAATACTCGATGACATAGCCAGTTCCGCCAGCGGTACCAGTCACGCCAATCACCGACATGGTGATGTCCTTGGCGGTCACACCGGGCTTCAGCTTTCCGGTGATTTCGACCTTCATATTCAGCGATTTCTTCTGGATCAGCGTTTGTGTCGCCAGAACATGCTCGACTTCCGATGTGCCGATGCCATGCGCAAGCGAGCCAAACGCGCCGTGTGTCGCGGTGTGACTGTCGCCGCAAACCACTGTCATGCCCGGAAGTGTCCAGCCCTGCTCGGGGCCAACGATGTGCACGATCCCCTGACGCACGTCGGACACCGGGTAGTAGTGCAGGCCGAATTCTTTGGCGTTCTTGTCGAGGGCTTCGACCTGAATACGGCTATCTTCGGTCATGGTTTTCGCGTTGGCGCGATCCAGCGTTGTTGGCACGTTGTGGTCTGGAACAGCGATGGTTTTATCCGGAGCATGAACAGTGCGTCCCGCCATGCGCAGACCTTCAAAGGCCTGCGGGCTGGTCACTTCGTGGACAAGGTGGCGGTCAATATAAAGAAGGCACGTGCCATCTTCTGCCTCATGGGCAAGATGAGCATCCCAGATTTTGTCGTAGAGCGTCTTGGGGGACATGATGGTCCTCTCCCGTGTTTGGTGATTTGAAAATTTGACAGGGAACGGGCGCTTATAGGTACGCGATCACTGAAAAGGTCGCGCCGTAAAAGCGTTCGCGCAGCCGAGCGCGGTCGTCGATGTCAAATACAAGCGTCATGGAACAAGCAGATACACCTGCGCGTTGAGTCTCGCAAGGTCCAGAGCTTGCGGGTTGGCATCGCACATGCAAGGATTCGGAAAGCCACAAAGGGAGCAGCATGGCAAACCACGACGGCATAGGCGAAGCAAATCACCAATCAATTGAAAGTGCAGCACCGCCTGTCGCTTCACCAGAGTTGAATACGCTCCGCAGCCTCGTCCCCGAAACAGCAGCGCAACCTGTCACAGATTTGGTAGATCTGGGCCAATCCCTGCTTGGACAAGCCGAAGCGTTTGCATCTTCGATGCTGCGCCCGTGGAACGCCTATCAGCTGGGGATCGCACTGTCTCTATGGATAGTCGCGCACCTCCTACGCACCTTACTTGGTCCTCCGATCCGCAATTGGATGGGCACGCGCGAAGGATGGCCAAAATGGCGTATGCGCATCCTTGTGGTCGTGCACCAAAGGCTCAGACCGATATTCTTCGTAGCGTTGCTTTGGATAGCCGTCGCGATCATGCGCGAGGCCACGTGGCCAAGCCGATCCTACATTCTCGGGATTATCGCGACCTTGGCCACGGCGTGGATCGTGGTCGTGTTTGCGACACGTTTGATCCGATCCACTTTCTTGCGACGGGTCGTGCGCTATGGCGCATGGACCTATGTTACCCTTCATGTACTTGGCCTGACCAACGACGCCGCTGTGCTGTTAGACAGGGCCGCGCTTGAGGCTGGCGAGTTCCGTATTTCGCTGCTGCTGGTCGTCCAAGCCGTAGTCATTTTGGGTGTGCTCATCGCCCTTGCCCGCTTCTTTACCACCACAACATCAAAACGCATTCAGTCGAACGAGGACATTTCACCGTCGATGCGTGTTCTGATTGTCAAAGTCCTGCAGATCGGGTTCTACGGAATCGCATTCTACATTGGCGTGAAGGCCATTGGTATCGACCTGACCGGTCTAGCAGTTCTGTCCGGTGCCATCGGCGTCGGCCTTGGTTTCGGTCTTCAAAAAGTTGTCTCGAACCTTGTCTCAGGCGTCATCATTCTACTCGACAAGTCGATCAAGCCCGGTGACGTGATTTCGCTGGGCGAGACATTTGGCTGGATCAACACGCTGGGTGCTCGCTACGCTTCGGTCGTCA
Source organism: Litoreibacter janthinus (assembly GCF_900111945.1). Taxonomy (NCBI): domain Bacteria; kingdom Pseudomonadati; phylum Pseudomonadota; class Alphaproteobacteria; order Rhodobacterales; family Roseobacteraceae; genus Litoreibacter; species Litoreibacter janthinus. Next base: position 549,264 of record NZ_FOYO01000001.1, read on the forward strand.
CCCGCGACGGCAAGGAATACCTAATTCCAAACGAAGACCTGATTACCAATCAGGTGGTGAACTGGTCGCATTCAAACGACTTCGTGCGGCTGGATATCTATTTTGGCACCGCCTATGGCGACGACCCGCATGAAGTCCGGCGCCTAGCGATCGACGCCGCAAAGAACGTCGACCGCGTCTTGTCCTTCAAAGCCCCCGTTTGCCATATCGTTGGCTTTGGCGACAGTTCCGTGGACTACATTCTGAGATTTTGGATTCGCGACCCCACACAGGGTCTGACCAACATCCGTGGGAACGTCTATCTCGCGCTTTGGGACACTTTCAAAGAGCACAATATTTCCATTCCGTTCCCACAGCGGGAGGTCAAACTCCTCGAAACTGAGACCACAATTGGCCCAGACTGACCTGCTAGATCAAAGCGCCACAGCGCAGATCGCAGCGATGCGTTCGGGTGAGGTTTCTGCGCCAGAATTGATGTCAGCGACCTTGGAGCGGATCGAAGACCGCAACGCCAAGATCAACGCAATCGTAGCCCTTCAAGACCGCGATGCGCTGATGGCCGAAGCTGCAACTCGCAAAGATGGGCCATTGGCTGGCTTGCCGTTCGCCGTCAAGGATTTGGCGGAAACAAAAAGGATCACGACCAGCTTCGGCTCCCCGATCTTCAAGGACTTCAGCCCGCCAGCGGATAGCCCGATGGTCGCGGCGCTTCGGGCCGCCGGTGCTGTGATCATCGGCAAGACTAACACGCCAGAATTCGGACTTGGGTCACATAGCTACAACCCCGTCTACGGGGTAACTAGAAACCCCTATGACACATCGCGCTCTGCGGGCGGCTCGTCTGGAGGGGCTGGGTCAGCATTGGCAGCTCGAATGGTCGCTCTGGCCGACGGGTCGGACATGATGGGGTCCCTACGAAACCCGGCCGGATGGAACAACGTCTTCGGCTTCCGTCCATCCTATGGGTTGGTTGCAAATAGTGGCCCGATGGAGAGCTTCCTTAATCAGTTGTCGACCAACGGCCCTATGGCGCGTCATATGGAAGACCTAGAACTACTGCTAAAACTACAATCCTCCTTCGATCCAGCGCACCCCCACTCCTCCGGCCCTTATCAAGATCAAGTGACTGTCAAACCAATGCGTATAGGATGGCTTGGCGACTGGGGCGGTGCCTATCCGATGGAGGGCGGAATCTTGGAGCTATGCGAAGGCGGGCTTAGGACGCTTGAGGACATCGGCCACGAAGTTGTCGCGCAAGATCCACCCTTTTCAGCAGAAGCGCTTTGGAAATCCTGGATCACGCTACGAAGCTGGTCTGTCGCTGAAAAGCTGGGAAAACACTATAATGATCCAGAAAAACAGAGCCTACTTAAGCCCGAGGCCATTTGGGAAATCGAGCGCGGCCAGTCCTTGTCAGCCCATGAGGTATTTCAGGCGAGTGAGATCCGTTCTGCATGGTTCCGCCGGACAACAGCGATGAGCGTCGACATTTTGGCGCTGCCAGTGGCACAAATGTTTCCGTTCCCGGCCGAATGGACATGGCCAAAGGAAATCGCGGGGGTCACGATGGACACCTATCATCGTTGGATGGAAGTTGTGATACCTGCGTCCTTGACGGGTCTTCCCGCACTTTCGATCCCAGTAGGTTTCGGCCCAAACGGAACACCGATGGGAATGCAACTCATTGCACATCGCGGCCAAGACGCAACTGTGCTGGCGTTGGGCCGTGCCTATGAGCGCGCCACAGACTGGATCAGTCAGCAGCCCCTTTGTAAATGAAAACGGCGGCCCTGAGGCCGCCGTCTCTAATTGCCTATAAGACTGATCAGCTTTCTGGGCTGACAGACACCAGATAGGCCCAGATGTTTGCTGCGTCGTCAGCGTCTCTCAGTTTGAAAGACATCTTCGATTTCGCAGAAGAATCATCCAGCTTTTCTTTGAGCCAAGCCTTGGGGTCCGCAACGTAGGCCACGAACTCTGCCTCGTCCCATGCCAGTCCGGTTTCACCGACAGCAGCCAGCGAGTTGCCATACCTGAAGTCGCCGACACCAGCGACCCGGCCGGGCAAGCCAAACAAGTTCGGGCCGGTTTTGCCGCCTTTTACGATCGTGTTGTCGCCGTCGACGATCATGTGGCACGACTTGCACTTCTTGAATTCTTTTTCGCCTTCAGCGGCGTCCCCTTCGGCGAATGCTGGCGCGGCCAGAAGGGCGGTTGTCATTGCGGCAATGGCTGCAATTTTCATGAGCTGAGCTCCCTTTCGTGAATCTAGTTCAAGTATATTAGACAGTTACGTAAGCTAATACTGCGAAAAACTAGAAACTTTTGTGTGAGCGGGTCAATTTGACGCCATCTCGCCAAAGCGAACGAGTTCGGCTAGGACGAAGTCAGACACCAAATCGAACGGAGACTCTCAGAATGACCAAGCGCGTCGCGATCGTAACCGGGGCCGCCCGTGGCATTGGTTTGGCTACAACCAAGATTTTACTGGAGGAAGGCGCCGCAGTGGTCATGGTTGATTGGGACGGCGAAACGCTCATGGAAGCGGCGCGGGATCTTCGCGACGTATTGCCCTTAGATCTGGACGTGTCCAAGCCTGAAGATGTGGTCGAGATGGTGGCCGAGACTGAAAAGTCCTTTGGGCGAATCGACCATTTAATCAATAACGCCGGCGTGGCAGATTTCGGTCCCATCGCCGAAACCGACTTTGAACGCTGGCGGGCTGTGATGTCGGTGAATTTGGACGGGGTATTCCTGTGTTCACAAGCTGCAGCACCTGCCCTTAAGAAAAGCCAAGGCTGCATAGTGAATATCGCCAGCATCTCGGGCCTGCGGGCCTCCACCCTTCGCGTGGCTTACGGTACGTCGAAAGCGGGTGTGATCCAACTCACGCAACAGCAGGCTGTGGAATTGGGCGAATTCGGGGTGCGGGCAAACTGCATCGCCCCCGGACCGGTGCGAACCAAACTGGCTATGGCAGTCCATAGCCAAGCAATCATCAACGCATATCACGACGCCATTCCGCTGAACCGTTACGGAACTGAAGTCGAAATCGCCAATGTCATCGCGTTCCTGTGCTCCTCAAAGGCAAGCTTTGTTACTGGCCAAACGATCGCAGTTGATGGCGGATTCGAATGCACTGGCGTGGGCCTGCCCGCCTTGCGCGCCTGAGGGTCCAGACCATGAGCAGCGACAACCGAAACATGATCCCCGCATGGGTAAATGGTGAGCTGACTCCGGTCGAAAAGATGCGGGTTCACCAAGAGGGGCTTCGCCACAAGGCTGTTTCTGTGTTCGTGATGAGCCGCGACAAGGTCCTAATCCAAAGGCGCGCTCTGTCGAAATACCACACGCCTGGCCTGTGGGCGAATACCTGCTGCACCCATCCGCTTTGGAATGAAATCCCACTCGATTGCGCCACGCGCCGCCTGAACGAAGAGCTGGGGATTGCCGGTATTTCACCAGTTTTTCGCGATCATCTTGAATATCGCGCCGATGTCGGAAACGGCCTAACAGAGCACGAAGTCGTGGATATCTTCGTGGCTGAGGCTGCTTCGACCCTAAAAACAAATCTTAACCCTGAAGAGGTTATGGAGGTGCGTTGGGTAAGCGTTTTCGACTTGTCGCGCGAAATCGAACAGCATCCGGACCGATTCACCGCGTGGCTGAAGATATACTTGGAAAAACATGCCAACCGCATATTCGGCAGCCTAGTTCAGGCGTAAAGCAGGCAAATTTGCAGCACTTTGGTCAAATGGGTGCATAACACAGTGGCACGGCGCCACAGCACGCCTTGAACAAGTTGTTTCAGCCCTGTAAGCGCGCAGATTGAGATTTTATCGTCATACTGCTATTATAGCGTCATGATACGCCCAAAGACGGGCGTTTTGCACAGGAGGTTTGAGCTCTGTCTCAACAAACAAACGTGGCCGCAAACGCCGCCACTTCGACGGCCAAAGCGGCCCCCGAAAAAGACCCGGGCACCAGCGAAGAGCTGCTTGCACGGATCGTAGAATTTCTTGAAGCGGAAAAAGCCGAAGAACTTGTGCAGATTGATCTGCGCGGGCGTTCGGAGATTGCCGATTACATGGTAATCTGCTCTGGCCGGTCGACCCGTCAGGTCACTGCGCTTGCTGAGAAGCTGACGGATACGATCAAGCAAGAGTTCGGCCGGTTCTCGAAAATTGAAGGCAAGTCGCAGGGCGACTGGGTTCTGATCGATACGGGTGACGTGGTAGTCCATGTCTTCCGCCCAGAGGTTCGCGAGTTCTATCAACTCGAAAAGATGTGGCTGCCGGCTGGCGCCGCAGACGCCGAGTAACGAGCGACCGAATGAGGGTCACGATCTGTGCTATTGGCCGCCTGCGGGCGGGCCCAGAGCTTGACCTTATCAAGGACTATATCTCCCGCTTTGACCGCACTGGCCGCAATCTGGGTTTAGGACCAGCCCAGATCGTCGAGCTTGAAGACAAAAAAGGCGGCGGTTCCGCGGCAGAGGCCGCACTTCTTGACCGCGCCGTTCCGAAGGGCGCAACCGTTTGCACGCTAGACGAGCGCGGCAAAGTGATGACATCCCCGGACTTCGCGAACATGCTTGGTGACTGGCGCGATAGGGGTACCAGCGATGTGGCCTTCCTGATCGGTGGGGCGGACGGGCTGACGAAAGACCTCCGCGCACGGGCTGACGCATCCGTGTCATTCGGAAAGATGGTGTGGCCGCATATGCTGGCCAGAGTGATGCTTGCCGAGCAAATGTATCGCGCCGCGTCTATCCTTACAGGGTCACCCTACCATCGTGTCTAAGTCGGCGCTGCGAACGCCGCCCTCAAACCTCCTTAAAGCTTTCCTGCCACAACACCTGCCAACTTAACCTAAGGACAGGACACCAAAAATGGACAGCTTTTCGGCATTCCCAACGACCCCGATTTCCCCTGCTCGATCAGCAGCGGCAGTGATCCCAAATGACACTGGCGACCTTACCCATATCAGTCGGGCAATTTATGTTGGGCAAAGTGGCACCCTTTCGGTCGAAATGGTTGATGGCGATATCGTGACTTTTGAAGGCTTGGCGGCAGGAAGCATGTTGCCAATACGTGCATCAAAAGTCAGAGCAACCGGAACCACTGCGACGGCAATCCTTTCGCTTTGGTAGTGGGCTAGAGCCGCTCGTCCATAGTACGCCACCGGTGTGCGGGCGCCGAAAGCGCTTGGTCACCGGATCTTTTCCTAAGTGCCGCCTCGCTAATCACCCGCGCCAAAGCTTCGGTATAATCACGCAACCGATCTTCGCCCACTTTGCGCGCAATTTTGCATTGATGCGCCAGAGTTTCACGGTTGCGATAACCGCTCAACACAGACTGCACGATAGCTTCTTGCCCAGCGTTGCGGCAATCAACTGTCGCTTCATACCCGAGCGAGCCAAATAATCCTTGAAACTTGTCGCTATACGCCAAGGGAACCACGGCGACGCCCGATGAAAGCGCCGCAATACACGCATGCATCCGCGCGCCTGCCAAGAAGTCCAGACCTGCAATATACGCTTTCGCTTCACCCGGCGAATGAAACGCTGGGGCAATCCCAACTTCCGGAAACTGTTTCTGAAGCGCAAGCGCTGCCTCAAGATCATCCTCCCCGCTTGTGGACGCACCCAATACATGCGGAACGAGGACGATTTCGGGTTGCTCGGTCAGTGCAAGTAGACGTGTGATCAGGCTTCGCATAGCTGCGGGGTAATCTGCCGTTAGTTGAAACTGGTTGTACCCAGTGTAGCCGCCCCCCATCAAAAGCCCCGAGATATTCAGTCCAACACATGGTCTCGTTCGGTTCATCTTGGGGCCAACTGGTAGCAAACGCAGCGCAACATCACTGGCCGTCACGATCGGCCGCGTCACCCCGAGGCCGCGCAGCGCCGCAGTCGATTGATCGTCTCTTGTAGCCACCAGTACGGCCCGTCGTAACAAGTCCTTAGCAATTCGACGCGTCAGCCAGGACGAGAAAGGGCCAAAAGTTTGCGGGGCGAGCACTACAGGACATCGCGCGAGATGCACCAAGTACTTAAGATAGATCATCCGGCGCAGACGCTCTGGACCGTATATGTCCGCAAAGCTGTCACCCGCACCGATATCAAGCATGACGTCGCATTCTCTGAACAGCGCTATCATCCGACGCGGGTCCTTCATCAACTCCCCATTCAGGTGGAAGATAGTGATGTCTGTGCCTTCGACATATGACGGCCGCTCTCCAACCCAGTCGAACAGCCTGATACCAATTTCGATGCCCGTCGCTTGCGAAATGCCACGGAGGATCTCAACCTGACTGACCGTCAACGCACCAACGCCAAGATTGTCAGAGTTCGATGAATGGAAAAGCAGCCCAACCGTTAACATGACCGTTCCTCCTCGCGACGGCTAGTGCGGCGCAGCGTGCCAACGAAGTTACGCAGCAATTCAAATAGCGGTGTCTGAAACGCCATGCCCCACAATCCCATTCCACGGTACCGCGGAAATGGGCGTCCCATCAGCCAAAGTGCCGCCAATCGCGCTATAAGAACACGCTTGCGACGGGTCTGCCCTGGCTGCACCGACGCAAGAGAGTCGAGATTGTAGTAAGACAACTCAAGGTGTCGCGACTGCTGGGCACCGTCGACCAATCTTTGTCCGATAGCTGTGCGGGTCAGGACCAAGCTCTGGCCCGGCCTGTCTGCAAAGATCGGATATCCATCTGCATCCGAATCCCATGCATCGGCGAACACAACGTCAGCAAACATCCCAATCCCATCGGCACAAAGTTTGCACCGATGCTGCACAGTCTTTGACAGAATCGCGCCCCAACTGTCTGCGTAGCTCATGCTGCGGCGAGACCCATCCTGTAAGTTCGCGGTCGCCTGGCCGGGCCATCCCTCGTTTCGGGCTGGGCTATCCGAAGACTACGATTGGTGCCAACGCGCAGCATCACACGGGTTCAAACTTGTCTATGACCCCAATCTGGTCGTCGATCATCCGTGTCGGGCGACGTGGGACGAGCTGCGATCCAAATGGCGCCGGATCACATCTGAAAGCTACGGCCTGCACCAAGCGCAGGGTCGCGCAAAAGCGCTATGGCTCGTGCGTGCATTATTGATGCCGCTGTCGATCTCGTTTCATATGCCACGCATTCTACGATCGCCCAAACTGAAAACCGGGCGAGAGCGGACAGGTGCGCTGATCACCCTCACAAGGCTGCGTCTTTGGAGAATGATCGCGATGATTCGCGTGGCGCTGGTCCAAGATCCTGCCAAAACCAATTGAGCCACCAGCCTGTGGTTGAAGCTCCAGCCAGTGCCGCTTAGAAGGGAGTAGACCCATATCGAGGCGACACATGTCCAATCCCAAACCAGTTGTTCTTTGCATTCTCGACGGCTGGGGCCTTTCGGAACGCACAGAGGCCAACGCACCCGCTTTGGCCAAAACCCCGACTTTTGATCGCCTTATGGCAACCTGCCCAAACGCAACCTTGATTACGCACGGGCCCGACGTCGGATTGCCAAAAGGCCAGATGGGCAATTCAGAGGTAGGGCACACGAACATCGGGGCCGGCCGCGTCGTCGCGATGGACCTCGGACAGATTGACCTCGCCGTTGAAGAAGGGACGTTCCAGACAGAAGCCGCATTGCAGGGCTTTATCTCAACGCTCAAGGAAACTGGCGGAACGGCACACCTTATGGGTGTTGCATCGGATGGCGGTGTGCACGGTCACATCACCCACATCATCGCCGCCGCAAAAGCACTGAATTCGGCGGGAATAGACACTGTTCTGCACGCTATCACCGATGGGCGTGATGTCGCACCAAGATCAGCGGAAGACTATATTGAAACGCTTTTGAAAGAGCTTCCTCAAGACGTATCGATCGCCACGGTTTCAGGTCGCTACTACGCGATGGACCGCGACACCCGTTGGGATCGTGTAGAGCTTGCATACGATGCGATCATGCTCGGAAGGGGTGAAACGGCAGCAACACCGAAGGCAGCTCTTGAAGCGTCCTATGCAGCGGGCAAAACGGACGAGTTCGTTTTGCCCACAGTGATCGGCGCCTTCGACGGCGTCAAAGATGGGGACGGAGTCTTCTGCCTGAACTTCCGCGCAGACCGCGCTCGCGAAATTCTGTCGGCGATTGCAGATCCAAACTTCGATGGATTCGCTGTCCCGACCCGCCCGAAGCTGTCTGAATGCCTTGGCATGGTAGATTACTCCAGCGCGCACAACGCGTTTATGACGACGGTGTTTCCGAAGAAGAAGATCACCAACACACTTGGCGCTTGGGTGGCCAAACATGGTCTGCGCCAGTTCCGTGTGGCAGAAACGGAAAAGTATCCACACGTCACGTTCTTTCTGAATGGCGGCAAGGAGGTTCCGGAAACCGGCGAAGATCGCCATATGCCGAAAAGCCCTAAAGTCGCGACCTATGACATGCAGCCCGAAATGTCCGCGGATGAAGTCACCGCCGATCTGGTGGGCGCAATTCGCGATCAGTACGACCTCATCGTCGTGAATTTCGCGAACCCTGACATGGTCGGCCATACTGGCGATCTCAATGCGGCCATTGCTGCCTGTGAGGCTGTAGATCAGGGTCTAACTCAGGCCATTGCTGCGTTAGATGAAGTCGGCGGGGCGATGATTGTCACCGCCGATCATGGCAACTGCGAAACCATGGTTGATCCTGAAACCGGCGGACCGCACACAGCGCATACCACCAATCTAGTCCCCGTGATCCTCTATGGCGGGCCCGCGAATGTGTCGCTGAATAGCGGACGGCTTGCAGATTTGGCCCCGACATTGCTGGACTTGATGGGCCTAGCCAAGCCGGATGAGATGACCGGGGTTTCGTTGATCAACTCATGAAGTCGCTCGTTCTATCCCTTGTTCTAACTGCTCTGGCTGGCATTGTATTCGCGCAAAGCGACCCAATCACCACAGCAAAACGCGCAAGCCAGATGCTTGATGTCGCGGCCAATAGTCTTGCAGAAGCAGAAAGCGCCTCTGACCGTGTTGGCGCGCTGACTGAGACGGTGCGCGCCTACGAAGAAGGCCTTTCTGCTCTGCGTGAAGGCTTGCGCCGCGCGGCTATCCAGGAACGCAGCATTGCATTGGTCTTCGAAGCGAAGCGCGATCGATTGTCTCGGCTGCTTGGCGTTTTACAAACCATCGGCGCGTCGCCGGCACCGTTGTTGATGATGCATCCGACTGGGGCCATCGGCACAGCGCGCTCCGGCATGATCCTGTCCGAGGTAACGCCAGCCTTGCAGTCAGAGGCTCTAACCCTGCGCCGCCAGCTTGAAGAAGTCCGCGATATTCGCAGTCTGCAACAAAGCGCTGCAATCCAGTTAACCAAAGCGCTGGCCGAGGTTCAGGTTGCAAGGGCCGGGTTGTCAAAGGCAATCGCCGATCGCGTAGATTTGCCCCGCAGCTTTACCGCGGATGCAGACAAGATGCGCGCTTTGGTTGAAAGCAGTGACACGTTGCAGAGCTTCGCATCTGGACTCACCGATCTGAACCCTTCGGACCTGAATAATCCAGCCGATTTCGAGGCGGCAAAAGGCACGCTAGGGTTGCCCGCAAATGGTACAGTTCTGCACGGTTTCAACGAAACCGACGCCTCAGGGGTGAAGCGCCCCGGCATTTTGCTCGCAGTGCGCGCTCAATCATTGGTCGCAGCGCCTTGGCCCGCAACTTTGCGCTATTCAGGCCCACTCCTGAACTACGGGAATGTTGTGATTCTGGAGCCCAGTAAAGGGTATCTTCTGATTCTGGCAGGTTTGGGCCAGACCTTTGGTGAGGTCGGCGAGGTCCTCAATCAGGGTGCCCCAGTAGGCCTGATGGGCGGTTTGGCCCCCAATCCTGACGCTTTTTTGATCACTGCGGCCAAAGGTGGTGGCGGCAATCAGCAAGAGTCGCTTTATATAGAACTTAGACAAGGCGACGAGCCGGTCGATCCGGCCACTTGGTTCGCCACCAACAAGGAATAACGTCCGCATGAAAAAATTTCTGATGGCAGCAACGCTGGGCACAGCCGCGAGCGTTTTTGTGACCACACAATTCGCCGGCCCTCTGATCGCCCAAGAGGCCGAAAAGAAATCGACGGTTTATGAGCAACTTGATCTGTTCGGGGACATCTTCGAACGCATCCGTGCTCAATATGTCGAAGACGTTGATGAGGCTGACCTGATCGAGGCCGCCATCAACGGCATGTTGACCTCTCTGGACCCGCACTCGTCCTACCTGCCTCCAAAAGACTTCGACGACATGCGCACGCAGACGTCCGGGGAATTTGGCGGGCTTGGTATCGAGGTGACGCAAGAAGATGGCTACGTTAAAGTCGTCTCGCCGATGGATGGCACTCCTGCGGACGAGGCCGGAATGGAGTCGGGTGACTTCATCACTTCCGTAGACGGCACGAGTTTGCTGGGTCTGACTTTGGAAGAAGCCGTCGAGATGATGCGTGGTCCAGTGGGATCCGAAATCATTCTGACCGTCGTGCGCGAAGGCATAGACGAGCCGTTCGAAGTCTCGATTGTCCGCGATACGATCAAACTGACTGCTGTGCGCTCACGCCTTGAAGGGGACTCAGTCGTTCTGCGTGTGACAACATTCAACCGCCAAACTTTCCCGAACCTCAAAGACGGGCTGGCCAAGCAGATCGAAGAAGCTGGCGGCGAAGACAAGGTCAACGGCATCGTCTTGGATCTGCGCAACAACCCAGGTGGTTTGCTGACACAGGCAATCGCGGTGTCCGACGCCTTCCTTGATAAGGGCGAAATTGTCTCGACCCGCGGCCGCAACCCACGCGACAGCGAGCGTTACAACGCCACGGAAGGTGACCTGTCCAACGGCAAGCCAATTGTTGTGCTGATCAACGGTGGCTCCGCGTCCGCATCAGAGATCGTCGCAGGCGCGTTGCAAGATCACCGCCGAGCCGTCGTGATCGGCGAAAAGAGCTTCGGCAAAGGCTCTGTTCAAACCGTTGTGCCCGTCCGTGGTGATGGCGCAATGCGCTTGACGACATCGCGGTATTACACGCCATCCGGCCGATCCATTCAGGCCCTCGGCGTGTCCCCAGATATCATCGTTGTCCAGCCACCTCGCAAACCTGAAGAAGAAGCAACCGAGGAAGAAGCAAAGCGCAACAGCCGCTCCGAGGCTGACCTGCGCGGCTCCTTGACCAACAACGACAAAATCTCGGAGGACGAGCGGATGCAGTTGGAAGCAGAACAGAAGAAGGCAGAAGAAGTCGCCAAGCTGCGTGAGCAAGACTACCAGCTCGCCTATGCCCTCGATGTTCTGAAAGGCCTGAGCGCCTTGGCCCCAGCTGATAAGTAAAGGACGGGGCGGGCTCTGGTCCGCCTCTCTCTTCACATGATGACTCCCGAACAAATTTCAAAGCTGCCCTACCGACCCTGTGTGGGGGTTATGCTCGTCAATCAAGAGGGGTTAATATTTGCCGCCCAGCGTATCGATAGCGATATTGCGGCGTGGCAAATGCCCCAAGGCGGCATAGACGAAGGCGAAGACCCCGAGGTCGCTGCCCTTCGAGAGTTAGAAGAAGAAACCGGCGTGCCGGCCAGTCTCGTCGCAGTCGAAAGCCAAACAGCAGACTGGGTTCCCTACGACCTGCCGCATCACCTGGTACCTAAACTCTGGAAGGGTCGATATCGCGGCCAAGAGCAGAAATGGTTCCTTCTGCGGTTCAACGGCACCGATGACGACATTAACATCGAAACTGAGATCCCGGAATTTTCTGAATGGCGTTGGGTAGATGCTGAAACACTGCTCGGCAATATCGTGCCGTTCAAGCGTGACGTGTACGCGAAAGTGATCGAAGCCTTTCGGCCCCTCCTGTAAGATAAGCCAATGATAAAATACCTAACCATTGCGGCCACGGCTTTCGCCGTTGTCGCCGGTCCCGCCAGCGCGTTGTCCTGCATGCCAACCCACCCCGTTGCGGCTTTCAATGCCGTCGCAGAGGCTGACGAAAGCTTCGTCGTGCTTCATGGCGCGTTTGAATTCGACGTAAAAAGGGTGCCGGATGTGAACGCTCCGCCACTGGAAGTGAAAATCCCTACCGTCTTCAAAGGCAAGCTTTTGACAGGCGGCGGTTTTACGGACGAGATCGAAGTTCCTGTCTCGCTCTCCTTGAATTGCGTCGGCCCGTGGTGCGCCAGAGTATCGCCGAAAACAAACTATTTGGCCTACGTGCTACAAACAGAAGACGAGCTGATTTTCAACGTCGACCCTTGCTACGCTTTCGCGTTCCCCAATCCCGAACAGAAGTACATTGAAGCTGTGGAACAATGCGCATCGGGCGGCGACTGCACCCCGAAATAGAGACCCTCAGATAGAAAAAGGGGCGGATGATCTCCGCCCCTTTTCTTGTTTTCCGAGAACAGCTTACTCAGCCGGAACAGCTTTTTCCTCAAGGCTAAGCGGAGCGGGGATGTGGATCAGCATTTCTTTCGGGCAAATCTGCACGAAGTTCGCTTTTTCCTCTTCCCAATCTTGCAGGATACGTGCGGCCTTCAAGCTGCCGGTTTCACGCTCATGCTCTTGGATCAGGCCCTTAAGCTCAGCTTCCCAGTGGTCCACAGTGACTGGGCATGTCACCAACGTCTCCATATTCATGAGCGCATCGGACTGACCTTCTGGGTCGTAAAGATACGCCATACCACCGGTCATACCCGCCCCGAAATTCGCACCGATAGAGCCAAGGATCACGGCAACACCGCCGGTCATATACTCACACCCGTTTGTGCCGCAGCCTTCGATCACGACCTTTGCACCAGAGTTCCGCACACCAAAGCGTTCTCCCGCGCGTCCCGCGGCAAACAGATAGCCATCCGTCGCGCCGTAAAGCACTGTGTTACCGATGATCGTGTTATCATCTGCTTTTAGTGGGCTGTTTTGCGTAGGGCGCACCACGATCCGCCCGCCCGACAAGCCTTTGCCAACATAATCATTGGCATCGCCAAAGACCTCCAGCTTCAATCCCGGCGCGGCAAAGGCCCCAAGGGACTGCCCGGCGGAACCCGTCAGCTTGACCGTCAAATGGTCGGTCTGCAGATCGTTGCGCATTCCGAAGCGTTGCACGATGTGGCTAGAGGCGCGCGTGCCAATGGTGCGCAAGGTGTTCTGCACTGCATAAGACAACTGCATCTTCTCACCATCCTTAAAGAATGGCTGAGCGTCATTCACGATTTGCGCGTCGAGCGTGTCAGGCACAGCGTTACGCTCTTTCGAGCGGTCGTAGACAATACGCTCGGCCCCGTCGACGGTGATCAACAGCGGGTTCAAGTCCAGATCGTCAAGGTGCGCCGAACCACGTGAAACCTGTGTCAGCAGGTCTGCACGGCCAATGACTTCGCTCAAAGACCGGGCACCGATCGATGCCAATATCTCACGAACTTCTGTCGCGTAGAAAGTGATGAGATTCACAACCTTGTCGGCGTTGCCTGTGAACTTCTTGCGCAGTTCTTCATCCTGCGTACACACGCCGACCGGGCAGGTATTGGATTGGCACTGACGCACCATGATACAGCCCATTGCAATCAGCGCCGCAGTGCCGATGCCGTATTCTTCGGCACCCATCATCGCTGCCATAACGATGTCACGCCCTGTGCGCAGGCCGCCATCGGTCCGCAAAGTCACGCGGCCCCGAAGGTTGTTCATCGCCAGAACCTGATGCGCTTCGGTCAGACCCATTTCCCAAGGCAGGCCAGCGTACTTGATGGACGTTGCCGGAGAAGCCCCTGTACCGCCATTGTGGCCAGAGATTAGGATCACGTCGGCTTTGGCTTTCGCAACACCTGCAGCAATCGTGCCAACACCGGACGCCGCAACCAGCTTGACGGTCACTTTACAGCGCGGGTTGATCTGCTTGAGGTCATAGATCAGCTGCGCCAAGTCCTCGATCGAATAGATATCGTGGTGTGGAGGAGGTGAAATCAGTGTCACGCCCTTGGTCGAATGCCGCAGTCGCGCGATCAGGTCGGTGACCTTCATGCCTGGAAGCTGCCCGCCTTCGCCCGGCTTCGCGCCTTGCGCGACCTTGATTTCAAGCTCTTCACAATGGTTCAGGTATTCAGCGGTAACACCAAAACGACCCGACGCCACCTGCTTGATCTTCGCAGACGGGTTGTCGCCATTAGGCTCTGGGACGAAATGCGCAGGATCTTCCCCACCTTCGCCGGAGTCCGACTTCGCGCCGATCCGGTTCATGGCGACGTTCAAGGTTTTGTGCGCCTCGGGAGACAGCGCCCCCAAGGACATGCCAGGCGTCACAAAACGTTTGCGGATGGATGTAATTGATTCCACCTCGTCCACAGAAATCGGCTCACCAAGTGGTTTGATATCCAGCAAATCACGAAGATGGATCGGCGGATTTGCTTGCATGGTCTGACTAAACTGTTTCCACATATCATAGGACGCACGGGTGCAGGCCGCTTGCAGCATATGCATCGTTTGCGCTTCCCACGCGTGCTTCTCGCCAGAGCGGCGGGATTTGTAGAAACCCCCGATAGGAAGAACGCTTGTCTCGGAGCGCCATCCTGCCGCGTGAACTTCTGCAGCCTTTTTCTGGATGCCAGCGACACCGATACCGGAAATCCGTGAGTGCATTCCGGGGAAGAATTCCGCAACCATAGCGCGTGATAGTCCAACTGCCTCAAAGTTCAGACCACCGCGGTAGGAGGAAATCACCGAAATCCCCATCTTCGCCATGATCTTCAGCAAGCCTTGGTCAATCGCATTTCGATAGCGTGCGACCGCCTCTGTCAGGGACCCTTCAAGCAAGCCGCGTTCGATACGGTCGGCAAGAGAATCTTCGGCCAGATAGGCATTCACAGTCGTCGCACCGCAACCAATCAGAACCGCGAAGTAGTGAGGATCGATACACTCGGCGCTGCGGGTGTTCAAAGAACAGAACGTCCGAAGCCCTTTGCGTGTTAGCCAGCTGTGCACAGCCGACGTCGCAAGGATCATCGGCATTGCAATGCGGTCTTCGCTTTGCTCCTGATCCGTCAGTACGATGTGTCCGGCACCGGAACGCACGGCGTCTTCTGCCTCGTTACGGATTCGCTCCAACGCGTCACGAAGGCTATTCTGCGTCCCATCGGCAGGGAATGTGCAGTCAATCGTGACCATCTCGGCGTTGAACTGTTCGATTAGCTTTTCAAACTGAGCATTGCCGACGAACGGGCTGTCGAGCACGAGAATTTCGGTCTGCGAAGAATCCTCGTCCAGCACGTTCTTAAGGTTTCCAAACCGCGTTTTCAGGCTCATCACGCGGAACTCGCGCAGCGAGTCGATCGGCGGGTTGGTGACCTGCGAAAAATTCTGACGGAAGAAATGGCTCAGCGGGCGATACTTCTTCGACAGCACAGCAGATGGCGTGTCGTCGCCCATAGACGCCAACGCCTCTTTCCCGTCATCCGCCATTGGCGCGAGGATTTGTTCCAGCTCTTCCAGCGAATAGCCTGCTGCAATCTGGCGTTTACGCAACTCTGGACCAGTAAAGAGCGGCTGTTCTTGTACGTCCAAGGTGATCTCGTCCAGATCGGTGATTTTGCCGACCCACTCCCCAAACGGAAGTGCGGCGGACATTTTATCTTTCAGTTCTTCGTCGTGATAAAGAACGCCTTTACCCATATGGACCCCGATCATCTGACCTGGCCCCAAAGCGCCCTTTTCGCGCACCGTGGCTTCGTCAAACGGAACCATACCGGTCTCAGACCCAGCAATCAGAAGGCCGTCACCTGTGACGGCATAACGCATCGGGCGCAAACCGTTACGGTCCAGTCCGGCGCAAACCCAGCGCCCATCAGTCATAGCCAATGCGGCGGGGCCATCCCATGGTTCCATCACAGAGTTGCAATACGAGTACATGTCCTGCCATGCTTTCGGCATTTCGACCGCTTGCTTGGACCAAGACTCGGGCACCAGCATGGTTTTCGCCATCGGCGCGGAACGACCGGCACGAACCAGCACCTCGAAAACTGCATCCAGAGCAGCAGAGTCAGACGAACCACCCGGAACGATTGGTTTGATGTCTTCTGCACGATCTTCGAACGCACCGGAGGCCATGCGGATTTCGTGGGACTTCATCCAGTTCAGGTTGCCCTTCAGCGTATTGATCTCGCCATTGTGCGCCAACATGCGGAACGGTTGAGCCAGCCACCACTGCGGGAACGTGTTCGTTGAATACCGCTGGTGGTAGATCGCGAACGCAGACTCGAAACGCTCGTCCATCAGGTCCGGATAAAACTCTGCAACCTGCTCGGCCAGCATCATGCCTTTGTAGATAATCGAACGGCAAGACAATGAGGCTAGATAGAGTGTCGGAACCTGAGCAGCCAGCGCAGCCTTCTCGATTCGACGGCGGATCACGTAAAGGTCGCGCTCGAACTCTTCTTCCTCAACGCCCTTAGCGTTCGAGATCAGGATCTGCTCGATCTCAGGACGCGTCGCGTTTGCTTTCTCGCCCAGAACACGAATGTTCACCGGAACATGCCGCCAGCCGTAGATGTAGTAGCCCATCCGCAGCACTTCGGTTTCGATAATTGTCCGGCACGTCTCTTGAGCGCCATGATCTGTGCGTGGCAAGAAAACTTGACCGACAGCAATCAGTTGGTCTTTGTTGGGCTTGTGCCCAGTGCGCTCGATCTGGTCGTAGAAAAACTTCACCGGAATTTGCACATGGATGCCAGCGCCATCGCCGGTTTTGCCATCTGCGTCCACAGCACCGCGGTGCCAAACGGCTTTCAGCGCGTTGATCCCATTCTCGACTACTTTGCGAGATTTCTTACCATCGATGGAAACCACAAGACCCACGCCACAAGATGCGTGTTCGTCTTCATCGCGATAGAGCGAGTTCTCCGCCATCCAGCGGCGTTTCTCTTCCTCGCGGGCCACCCAGTCTTGGTCAAACTTGGTCATGTTATAGGCTCCTCATTGTGGAAGTGTTCTGTGATTTGGTCGCTATCGCGACCTCAGTGTTTTTTGGCAGTTCCGCGGAGTTCAGCTGTCCAGTGAACCTGGGCGCGTTTTTTTCTTGCGGTCTTTGAAATGCGCTTCGGCCATTGCGAATTCTGCGTAGTCCGCGCGTCTCAAACCGCCCGCGCGCTGAACAACTTTGCCCAGCCGACCGGGTCGATCGTTGATCGCGGCGACGACAATCTTGCGCAGTGTATTCGAGCCCTTGAGGTTGCGCACGAAATTGTGGTCCGCGCCCCTGAAAATGTAGTGCCGAAGATTGGGCGCAGTCGGGAACCGCTCCCAGTGCATCCGTTCGTCCGGAGTATCTCCATGAAACATGTAGATCGGCGTCGGCGGCTTCGGGAGTTTGTCCATCTGCTTGTGTGGCCAGTTCGTGATCTGCTTGCGAAACCACCACCAGCGCTTTTCTTCGGGAAGCACTTCGGGGTGAACCGAATATTGCGGTGTAAAGCAGATGATCCGAGCCAACGGCATTTTGCGTCCAAGAACCAGCGCGTTGTATGCGCCCATGCTGGTCCCGATCGCCATGATCTTGGTGATCCCGTTTTCCAGCACATAGTCGCTGATCTTGGTCACAATCAGATTGGCCATCCCGTTGGAATTCATCCAGCAGCGAGAGATGTCCGTGATGCACATCACATGGTTGCGCCCATTTTGCGAGGCCAGACCTACAAATTCCTTCGGAGGCCATTTGTCCCGTTCCTGTCCGACGCTGGTGAAGCTGACGATCAAGCACGACGTCTCGCCCTCCACGGCTTCGATCCGTAGGGGGTGCATGTCGTGCAGGAGCGAGAACTCCAGCAGTTTCTTTTCTTCGGACATCAATCACTCGGCGGCTACCTGCGCCGCTGCATTGATTTGATCCATGATCGCCTCCGCAGCTTCGCGCCCGTCACGAATAGCCCAAACAACGAGGCTAGCGCCACGTTGAATGTCGCCACATGCGTAGACGCCTGGCAGAGAGGTCTCATGAGTCAGGAAATCCGCTTTCACAGTGCCCCAACGCGTAACTTCAAGTTCTGGCACACCCCAAAGGGTTGGAAGTGCCTCCGGCTCAAACCCCAATGCCATAATGACAAGATCTGCGCCTTCAACGTAGTCGGCACCTTCAATCACCTCGGGGCTTTGACGGCCGGACGCATCCGGTGCGCCCAAACGCATCTTGGATACCATCACACCTTCGACCGTGTCGCCTGCAAACCCTTTGGGCGCAGACAGCCACACAAATTCAACGCCTTCTTCCTCGGCGTTAGCGACCTCCCGCTGAGAGCCGGGCATGTTGTTCTTGTCGCGGCGGTACAGGCACTTTACCGAGGTTGCCCCTTGGCGGATCGACGTGCGCAAGCAATCCATTGCGGTGTCACCGCCCCCGATCACTACAACGCGCTTGCCTTCGGCGTTCAATTCGCCGCTATCGAATTCTGGAACAGCATCGCCGAAGCTTTTGCGGTTAGACGCGGTCAGGAAATCGATCGCGCGCACAATACCCTTCGCCCCGACACCGGGTGCTGGTAGTTCGCGGGATTTATAAACACCAGTCGCGATCAGGATTGCGTCATGGGTCTTCTGCAATTCCGCGAATGAGATATCGTCGCCCACGTTGCAGTTCATTTTGAAGATCACGCCGCCTTGTTCCAGCTGGTCGATGCGCTTCATGACGACGTCTTTTTCCAGTTTGAAGCCGGGAATGCCGTAGGTTAGCAAGCCGCCTGCACGATCATAACGGTCATAAACGGTGACCTGCACACCTTGCCGACGTAGCATATCAGCAGCCGCCAAACCGCCCGGTCCTGCGCCAATGATACCAACGCTCTCAGGGCGCTCATGCTTTGGCGCTGCAGGTTTTACCCAGCCATTTTCCCATGCGGTATCTGTAATGTATTTCTCGACCGAACCGATGGTCACAGTTCCGTGGCCGGATTGCTCAATCACGCAATTCCCTTCGCATAGTCGGTCTTGCGGACAAATGCGCCCGCAGATTTCCGGAAATGTATTGGTGGCCTGAGATAACTCATATGCCTCTTGGAGGCGCCCTTCTGCGGTCATCCGCAGCCAGTCGGGGATGTTGTTGTGCAATGGGCAATGCGACTGGCAGTACGGCACTCCACACTGGCTGCAACGGCCTGCTTGCTCTTCGGCCTTCGCAGTTGCGTATTCCGAATAGATCTCATTGAAATCCTGAGCGCGCAGATTTGGAGGCCGCTTCTCCGGCATGTCCCGCTCCACGTTCACAAACTGCAACATACGCTGCTTCGCCATTTCAATTCTCCCAATCTGAGATGTCTCTGTAAAACGGCGTCTCAGAAAATAAAAGTCACCTATACTGACCTATTATTCATTTTCTCGCACCAAGTAAGGAAAAATCTACCCGAATCTGAAAATTTTAGGTCAGTATAGGTTACCAACTTATCTCCTTCTCATTTGTTTCCCCATCTTTAGGTTGGAAAAAAATGATTCGAGGCCCAGCAGATGTCCCTATTTCACTTAATCCTTGTGGCGCTGATTCAGGGGCTTACCGAGTTCTTACCGGTGTCATCGTCAGGTCATTTGATTCTACTTCCGGGCCTCACTGGCATGGATGATCAAGGCCAAGCGATCGACGTAGCGGTCCATTTAGGCACGCTTTTTGCAGTGATTATTTTCTTCTGGGCCGATGTCAGAATCGCTCTTGGCGGCATCGGCAGGTTAATGAGGGGAAAAGTCGACACGCAAGGCGCTCGACTTGCCCTATACCTCGCAATTGCAACTGTTCCTGTCCTTGTTTTCGGGCTGGCCCTAAAGCTGACCGGGATGGACGAGCTTTTGCGTTCGGTCGCTCTCATCGGATGGACGATGCTGATTTTCGGGCTGGTCCTGTATTGGACCGACCAGAGGGGCGCGACATCCAAAACCGCGCCTGAGTGGTCTCGAAAAGACGCGATCATCATGGGACTGTGGCAAGCAATCGCGTTAATTCCAGGAACGTCACGGTCCGGTGCGACCATCTCGGGCGCCCGCCAGCTCGGCTATGCCAGAGAAGACGCAGCCAAGCTATCAATGCTCATGTCGATTCCGACCATCATCGCGTCGGGTGCGGTGTTGGGCGCAGAGGTGATGTCAGACGCAAGCATGGAACTGGCAAAGGATGCAGCAATCGCAGCTGTCTTCGCCTTCGTCGCGGCATTGTTTGCGCTGAGCCTGATGATGAAATTGCTGAAATCAGTCAGCTTCACGCCATATGTAATCTACCGCATCATCTTGGGGATTGCCTTGTTGGCTTTCGCCTACTCGTGATCCGACCGCAGATTGCGCGCTGACTCTTTGATCGCGTCATACTGTCCGGACGGGCGGAACCGCCACAGGTAGTTTGGCAAGATCGCCTCAAGTGCGGTAGGTTCAATGTTCAAGTCCGCAAAGCCCTTCGCCCCGTCGGCCACGACATTGTCTTTGGCAAGGTTACGAACTTGATCCCGGGTCAGTGGGCCAGCAATCAACCCGCCACTCACCGCTTTCAGGATGTCAAAACTCGTGCCCATAATGCTGGCGACGAAAAATGGAATGTTCACGATCAACCGGCGACGACGGACCACATCCAACATCGTGTGCATCAGCTCTCGGAACGTCGCGACCTCAGGGCCGCCCAGCTCATATGTACCTGCGGCCGCGCGCCCCAGAATACCCTGAACCGCTGCTTGTGCGACGTCATCGACATAAACAGGCTGAAACTTGGTGTCCGCGCCAACCACAGGAAGAACGGGCCCGAACCGCGACATCGAGGCGAAACGGTTAAAGAAGTCATCCTCAGGTCCGAACACAATAGATGGGCGAAGGATCACGGCATGCGGGAAGTTCTCCAGAACACCCTCCTCGCCCAGCGCCTTGGTTTGAGCGTAACTGCTGTCGCTATCCTTATCGGCGCCGATGGCCGACACGTGAACCAAATGAGCTACGCCTTCTTCACGCGCAAGACGCGCGATGCGCTCTGCGCCTTCGTGTTGAACCGCATCAAAGCCGTTCTTTCCGGACGGGGCCAGAATGCCCACACAGTTCACGACTGCATCAGCGCCATGCATGGCAGCGCGTACCGACGCGTCATCACGAATGTTGCACAGGACAGGTTCGACCTGACCTACAGCGCCATAGGGCTTTACGAAAATCGCTTCGTTCGGTCGACGCACTGCGACCCGAACACGCCAGCCTTCCTTGGCAATTCGGCGCGCAATGTAGCGCCCGACAAAACCTGATCCACCGTAAATTGTGACGATCTTCGACATGGTGTTTCCCTTCAAGGCTGGCTCCCTTCGGTTTACCCAGCCCGTTTTCGCCAGACAAGGAGCTTTTCTCCCTATGTGCCCCTTATAAAGGGATAAAACATCACAAACATTCATTTGAGCAGCCGAATTCCGTTGACACCCGACATACGCGGACTTAATCACCGGCCACCAACACCTGTGCCCAGGTGGCGGAATGGTAGACGCGCCAGCTTCAGGTGCTGGTGTCTGTATGGACGTGGAGGTTCGAGTCCTCTCCTGGGCACCAAACTTCCCTCGCTTCTGAAATGACAGTCCCCAATGGGGCATCTATGGCTGCATGCGAACCGCCGAACGCGAGGGCTGCCCGCGATTTCTGTTTTTCACCAAACCCCTATGGGTGACCGATCGCATGCTGGCGGTGGCGCATTGTGGGCCATGGAGCGGAAGAGAACCCCGTTAAAGCACAGCTTTTTGCGATCCTTGCTGCGATTACTGCGGCCCAGTTTTCCGCCATGCATCCTGCTTTGCGCCACGATCAAAAAAGGGCTGGCGCGAAATAGGCATCTGAATAGATGGTGCTACCACAAATGGGGATGGCAACAGGGCTTGGGCTAAAAGCCGCATCCGCGCCACTGTGCCAGGTCGAAGGTGTCGGCAAATCCTGATCGGGATCGCTGTTATTGAATATCAGCCACAAAGGGCCTATTCCGCAGAAGAAATCTGAAGGGAGCCAGACGCGTGGCAAATTTTCTGTATCAGGGCGATCTGCCTGACGATCTGGACCTAGGCTCTGCCGTGGCCATCGACTGCGAGACCATGGGTCTGAACCCGCATCGCGACAGGCTTTGTGTGGTGCAGCTTTCAGGCGGCGACGGCAACGCCCACATCGTGCAAATTTCAATTGGGCAAACCGAGGCCCCCAACCTTTGTAGGATGCTTGAAGACCCAAATGTCTTGAAACTGTTCCACTTTGGGCGCTTTGACATTGCGGCTCTGTATAACGCTTTCGGTGCGATGACAGCCCCAGTCTATTGCACCAAGATCGCGTCTAAACTGGTCCGCACCTACACCGATCGCCACGGATTGAAGAACCTCCTGCAAGAGTTGCTGAACGTTGACGTGTCCAAAGCGCAGCAATCCAGCGACTGGGGCGCGCCTGAGCTAACGAAGGCGCAACACGACTATGCCGCCTCGGATGTTTTACATCTGCACAAGCTCAAAACAGAGCTTGACCGTATGCTGGAACGCGAAGGACGCGCCGAGTTGGCGCAAAGCTGTTTCGACTTCCTGCCGACCCGCGCTCGGCTGGATTTGGCCGGTTGGCCTGAAATTGACATCTTCGCGCACTAGGTAACGTAGATGGAAAACGTAAACTCTTCAGAACAGTTTCTAAGCATTGGCCGCCGCGTCGTCGCTCGGGAAGCCGAGGCATTGAACCTGCTGGCCAAAAGCCTGGACAACACATTCGCGCAAGCCGTTGACCTCATGCTTGGTGCAACGGGCCGTATCATCGTTTGCGGTATGGGAAAATCCGGCCATGTCGCGCGCAAGATTGCGGCGACCTTGGCTTCCACGGGCACACCGGCGCACTTTGTGCACCCAGCCGAAGCCAGTCATGGCGACCTCGGAATGATGGCGCAAGGTGATGTCGCACTGATCTTGTCGAACTCTGGCGAAACACCAGAACTGGCTGACGTCATCGCGTACACCCGCCGTTTCAGCATTCCGATGATCGCTGTCGCTAGTAAGGCCGGCAGCACCTTGATGAAGCAATGCGACGTCGCACTGCTATTGCCGCAAGCCGAAGAAGCTTGCGGGACGGGTGTTGTCCCAACCACATCCACAACAATGACATTGGCGTTGGGTGATGCCCTGGCCATCGCGCTTATGGAGCATCGCAAGTTCACGCCTGAGAATTTCCGCGACTTCCATCCCGGCGGCAAACTGGGCGCGCGTCTCTCTAAGGTGGCAGATCTAATGCATTCCGGCGAAGAGTTGCCAGTGATCTCCATGACAACTCCCATGTCGGATGGGCTGATCACAATCAGCCAAAAAGGGTTCGGCGTCGTTGGTGTTTTGACCGCAGACGGCAACCTTGCAGGGATCATCACCGACGGTGACCTTCGGCGGCATATGAGCGGCTTGCTGGATATGACAGCGGCAGAAGTCATGACCGCCAACCCGAGAACCATTGCCCCAGAAGCCTTGGCAGAACAGGCCGTCGCAATCATGAACGACCGCAAGATCACCTGCCTATTCGTCACCAAGGCGGGGAATGGTGGCACACCTCTTGGCATCCTGCACATCCACGACTGCCTTCGCGCCGGCGTCGCCTAGCGCATGGCACGCGTTGACAACAGATACTCGCGTTTCGTGCAGTGGGCGAAGATTGTCTTCCCGCTGGTCGCACTCGGGCTGTTGTCGACGATGTTTCTTTTTTCTCGTAGCCTTGATCCGTCCAGTGCAATTCCATTTGCTGAAATCGACATCGAAAAGATCGCCAGAGAGCAGCAGCTGACCGCTCCACGGTTTTCTGGCACCACCAGCGACGGATCAGCTATTACCGTCGACGCCGAAAGCGCAGTTCCAGATTTGACAGATGTGCGGCGACTAACAATTAAGAAGGTGGTCGCTCGGATCGAGGCAGAGGCTGGGCCGTCTTACGGAATTATCGCCAATACCGCATTCTATGACGGCAGGGTCGGTACACTTGACCTTGAAGGTGATGTGCGCCTTTCGACCTCCACAGGGTACAACCTGCAAACACAAAAGTTAGTCGCAAATCTGGAGGCAACTGGTCTCGAAGCGCCCGGTGCTTTGATCGGCCGTGGACCCGCTGGGCAGATTGAGGCCGGCTCAATGAAACTCACAGCAAACGGCAACACACAGGTTCTTGTTTTCAAGGATGGCGTGAAGCTGGTATATGATCCGAAAGAGTAGAGGGTAAACATGACAGTCTTTTCTAGAATAGCCGCTGCGGCGGCTCTCGCCCTCCTCATGGTATCCGGCACAGCAATCGCACAGGGCGCATCCGTGGCATTCGGCGGATTGAAACATGACGCGTCGTTACCCGTTGAAATCACAGCCGATGAGCTGAGCGTAGACCAAGCAACGGGAAGCGCGGTTTTCATTGGCAACGTCGTCGCCGGTCAAGGCGAAATGCGCCTAAGTGCGGGCCGCGTTCAGGTTCAATACGCAACCGAGAACGGGCAGGCGACAGGTCGCATTGATCAGCTTATCGCGACGGGAAGCGTGACCTTGGTGAATGGCGCCGAAGCAGCAGAGGCGGAGAAAGCAATCTATTCTGTCTCTTCCTCAGAGATTGTAATGACCGGCAATGTAATCTTAACCCAAGGTCAAAATGCGCTGTCGGGCGAAAAGCTGACCGTTGACCTGACCTCAGGCAGTGGACGCATGGAAGGCCGCGTCCGCACGATTTTCCAAACCGGCGGCAACAAATGAGCGACGCGTCCGGGCTTAGCGTGAAGGATGGCTCTTCAGGCCTGAAGGTTCTAGGGCTCAGAAAAAACTATAAACGACGTCCCGTGATCCGTGACGTATCAATGGAGCTAGCTCGAGGCGAAGTCGTCGCGCTTCTCGGTCCAAACGGCTCTGGTAAAACAACGTGCTTCTACTCGATTGCCGGCCTAGTGACACCAGAAGCGGGCACCGTCACAATCGACGGGCGGGATGTGACGCTGCTTCCAATGTATCGACGGGCGAAACTCGGCATCGGTTACTTGCCCCAAGAAATGTCGATTTTTCGGGGCCTAAGCGTCGAAGACAACATTCTCGCGATTCTCGAAATCGCAGTGAAAGACCGCACCAAGCGACGAGAGCGTTTGGAAGAACTGCTCAACGAATTCTCCATCGGCCATTTGCGCCGCGCGCCTGCCTTGTCACTTTCAGGCGGGGAGCGCCGCCGCGCTGAGATCGCACGCTGTTTGGCCGCCGATCCGAAATACCTCCTTCTGGATGAGCCGTTTGCTGGCGTCGATCCAATCGCAGTCGGCGAAATCCGCGGATTGGTCGCAGACCTTAAAAAACGCGGAATCGGCGTCTTGATCACTGACCACAACGTCAGGGAAACGCTGGAAATTGTCGATCGCGCCTACATTCTTCATGACGGGCACGTCCTGATGAGCGGCACCACTGAAGAGGTGGTGAAAGACGAGAATGTGCGCCGCGTATATCTGGGTCAGAACTTCCGGATCAGTTAAAATTTTCAGATGTAAAAAGTCCGCTTTTTCAATCTCTTTTGTTGACACAGCGCCCCTGCTCGTCGCCAAATAGAGTGGATGAGTGATCGACAGCCCCAGGCTTTGGTCTTGCCTTGCGCAAACCTCGAAACGGACACGTCCCGCACCCTCGGGCGATACCAGATACTCAATCCAAATCCGGCCACAGATTTCGATATGCGGTCGGTTATTTCCCCAACTTTTCAATAAAGGAGACGCCATGCGGTACCAGATCACGGGCAAACAGATTGACATTGGCGAAGCACTTCAGACTCACGTGAGAACGGAGTTGGGAGCTATTTTGGACAAGTATGCGGGGCGTCCCACCGATGCCACGGTCATTTTCTCCAAGAACGCCCACGAGTATGTCTGCGAGGCTATTGTTCACCTAAGCACAGGGTTGACGACACAAGCACGAGGCCACAGCACCGAAATCTATGCGGCCTTCGATCAATGCGCTGAAAAGATGGACAAGCAGCTGCGTCGATACAAGCGTCGCCTGAAGGACCATCATAAGGAGCGTTCACAACCAGTTGAACTCTCGGGTGCATCCTCATATATCCTTGCCGCAAGCGGGGAGTCTGAAGACTTGGAACCCGAAGGTCTGCAACCAATCATCGTTGCAGAGATGGAGACAAACATTCCTTCGCTCTCGGTCGGGGAAGCCGTGATGCAGATGGAGATTGCCGGAGCGCCTGTGCTGGTGTTCCGCAACGATGGAAACAAGAACGTCAACGTCGTGTATCAACGCGAGGATGGCAATATAGGCTGGATTGACCCCGCAGGCAGCTAAATGGGCTACGAAACCCACGTTCAGAGAGCAGGCTATGCAAATCTCGGAAATCCTGACCCAGTCAGCTGTTAAGACCGTCTCGGCGGTCACCAGCAAGAAACGTCTCTTTCAGGAGATTTCCGAGATCGCGCACGCCGCTCATGGGATTCCCGCCGATCTGGCATTGGGCGCCCTACTGGAACGCGAATCCCTTGGCCCAACAGGTGTGGGCCATGGGGTCGCCTTGCCGCACGCGCGCGTCAAAGACCTTCATCAGGTCGTCGCTGTGTTCTTGCGTGTTGAAAGGCCACTGGACTTTGATTCGGCAGATCGCCATCCCGTAGATCTGTTTTTCGCCCTGTTCGCGCCGGAATCTGCGGGCGTGAACCACCTCAAGGCATTGGCCTTGGTGTCGCGAACCATGCGCAACAAGGACGTGTGCACCAAGCTTCGGTCCAATACCAACTCGGCGGCGTTGCACGCGATTCTAACAGAAGTCGAAGAGCCAAAAGCAGCCTAGCTTTCGCTCCAAGCACCGAACCCAAAACTGATATAATCCTTGCGATAGGCGGCCATTGCCAGCTTTTCCAGCTCGTCATCATAGATATCAATCAGCTGGAACGGGCCCGTCGCCTGCTCGATTTCCAAACTTTGTGGATCATAGCCCAACTGGCCACAAAGCGCGTTCAGTCCTTCAGCCAGCTCGCTCTCTCGCAGGATCATATCTGGCAGCACCACACCAGCTGCACCTTGCAAAAGCGCCGACTGTGTCGCCCAAACCGCGTCAATACGAATGCTCGTCTGGCCGGCTAAGTTGCCCTTCAAGAACTTCAGGAAGCTGGCAAACGCTGCACGATGCTCAATCTTGGTATAGTCGCTCAAGTCGCCCTGATTGGGAACTGACACACCGTACTTGTTCCGCATGACTTTCCGCGGATCGGCGAAGTTGTCATCCCGCTTTGGCACGACATATTCGCAAAACACCCGATGGGCGCGTTCCAGCGGGTGGCGAATGACCGAGAAGCTGCGATGCCCGGGATTGCCGCGCTTCCACTGGCGCAACGATTTCTGCGAAAGGTTGGTTGGCAGATCTTCAACAGCGACGTCGTCGAGGCGGGCGAGCCAATTCAACACGGACACTTTCGGGGATGCGGCCACCGGAATGAACAAAAGCGGCGCCTCATTTGCAAGGTAGAATCCGGGCACACCCGGGCCACGCCTTGGTTCGAAATTTGGGGTATTTGAAAGCGCGAAATGGTCAATGTTTGCCAGATCTTTCACCATCTGCGCGTAGTTGGTCACCTTGTCCTCAAGCTCGCTCGGGTTCTGTTTTTTCACCGAGTTCGGCGTTGCGTCTATCTGCTCCTTCGAGCCAATGAACTTAGCCATACCGTTGATAACATAGATGTCACCAATATCCTCGTAAGCAACGTAGAATCCGGTTTGTCCTGACACTTGCATCGCTTTGAGAATATCAAGCTGGAACGCCTGCTTTGCTGCCAGATGGGACAAGAATTCTTCCCGATCAAACGTGATGGTGGCTGAACGATGCTGCTTCATATCGGAAAGCTTCCACTGGCCGGTCTGCGCTGCGATCTTGAGCGACACGTAGCTGTCCAGCGGGTTCCGGGTCAGAATGATCTTTGCGCATTTGGGGTCTTCAAGAACATGCGTCATAACCCGTGGATCATGGTCATTGAAAAACCGAAAGCCCGGCAGACCTTCTGTGTTTTCCTTCATCCGCTCGATCAAAGATAATGGTGACAACTCTCGTTGCGCCATGTCCACACCGAACAAGGCGTCTTTGTTGTGATGGCCAACGAAATGCGGATTGTATGCCTCGCCATAGCACTGAAGGTCACCAAACTCGTTCAAGCTTGCTTCTAGAAAGTTAGAGCCTGTGCGCATCTCGGCGAAGACTACGAAATATTCAAATTGATTGCTCATAATCTACTTCACCAGATAGGGGCGGCCGCCCTGGGGTTTGTCGAGTGTGTCTTCGATTACAGGGAAATCCCCCATGAGATGCGGGCTCATCCCTTGGTTCTTCAGGTTCTGCAAGAACTGGCCAAAGCCGTTGAGATCGGCCATCACCGGCACCTCCGTCAGGCGTCTTTGTCCAATTCCTCCAATTTCATCCAGAATGGTTTGCAGATTCTCCATGGGGTTCTCAATGAACTCTGCAAGGCTCCAAATGCGGACGCGAGCCTTGGTTTTACCCATGCGCAATAGCTCTAGATGTGCGGCCTCGACCCGTTGCAACTGTGCCGCCACCTTCCGAAGGTCGGAGAAATTCTGATTTGAATGAAACAGCGGAATCGCCCAAGCGCCAGAGATAATAGAAATCTGGGCATTCCTGTCCGTGGCAAGAAACTCGGAAATCTTCTGATCATCCGACGGGCCAAACTGAAAACACTGATGTTCGCCACGGGTATTCCAGATCAGGTTCGTTAAGAAAGCCCGGGGGTTGTAGTCCCGTAATGGCGCGCTGTTTGATAATGCACCGTTATAGACTTCGTCACCGCCTGCGAAATGAACTCTATCCTCGGCAAACAGGTTGCCGTGAACCCGGTTGCCGGTACGGCGCGCAATCCATGCCTCAAAGTCCTCAAAGAGGTCCGTGAAACCTTCGAAAACGGAATAGCGCCCACTCGTCTTTCCGTTCTCCCACCCATCATTCGGGAAACGGCCCTGCATGTAGAGCCCAGCGCGGCCCCGCGTGCGCCGCTCTGTTGCTCGGCTGAACAACCTGTCGATCTTCAGGGGATTGGGCTCCGCCATGATCAGGGCGCGTGACGCTGGCGCAAGGAACTCACGATAAAGCCGCTCCGCCCTTGGCCAGATTTTGCGGGCCACAAAGCAATCCGAACGCCGGAGAAGTTGCAAATGGTCATCATAGAAGACGTGTGGCTTGCCCTGAAAATCAAACTTCGACAGCGTCAGAGACCGGCTTTCGATCTGCGTCGAATAGAGCCGTGCAAGACTCTGGAAATAGCTTTCATCCGGAATCCAGACGCGCCGGAAATACGTATCAAATTCAGCGCGGCGCGGGTCCTGCAGGATGGCGGACAAAGTCTGACGGGTAAGACACCACCATTGCGACCCAAGATGTGGAGTCAGCCCTTCGGGTATCCGACGGGCCATTTTTACGCGCCGTTGAAGGTCGACATATGCGTCGAAAAGGCGTCGTTGCCGCTTCCATGAAAACGGGAAACGAAGTGTGAACCGTTCTTGGTCCAGGCCACCCACTGTCCAATCAACCTCATCGGTTGTCACAGATTCCACAAAATCCGTCCGAGGACGGTCATCCAGATAGCTTTGTAGTTCCTCTACCGGGCGCAGCGGCATACATGAGCCGCTCGACAGATAGACGTGACGCACATCCGTGAACGCTTCCAGCATAAGCTCGCAAGCCGATTGCGTAGCGGCAACGATAGACCAATTGCCCCATTCGCACGCATGTCGTTCCGAGAACCGCACGTTGTCTAGGTCAGCGAGTTTGCCCTTAAAATACTCGAATGTCGGGCCATCCACACGCTTATCGACGTGAATCACGACCGGCTTGCCATGCTCCGACCAGTGTCGCGCGATCTGTGCTGCGCGGTCCAACGCCTCGTGAACCAACATGACGAAACCGACGCTCATGCCCAGTTCCCTTTCGACATCAGCCCCAAGATCTCCAGCTGGCGCCAGTTGATATACTTCTCCGACCACTTGCACCAAAGGTCCGGATCGCTCGACAAGCCGCTATGGTAGGCTTTGTACTCGTGGCTGTTAGCGAAGTGTTCCTTGCGTTGTAGCTCCTCGGCGGATTTGGAGGTAAACGTATCCAAGAACTTCGCATGCAGCAGACAGCCAGACGTCTTCTCCCCGCCCCATTCATCATACACAAGATTCAAACCACGCGGCAAAAGCATATGCGACGAGCTGACATAGGCGTAGCTTCTGTCCCAGCGGACGAGCGGCACTTTATTTAGCGCCGGCGCACGTTCTGGTTTGTCGGCGAAGAACGCGCGCACGGGGTCCACCCTGAACCCACAGATTTCCATACCTATCGTTCCTCTGGATCGTGTAGTTCCCGCTATCGAACCAGTGCACATGCTCGAACGGGTCACGCCCCGCCTCGTAACGAACCGAGTCGATTGGCCCTTTAGGATACATGTCCAACAATATCGTCCCGAATGATTTGACCGAAGAAGCATCAAGCCAATCAGTCAATGCCTTGATCGGACGAGTGTCGCAGAATGGGTAAACAAAGAATTCATCTACATCGAGGACAAGAGTCCAATGCCCGTGGCCATACTTTCTAAGAAGCCAGTTCACCCAGTCGACACCGAAACGAGACCGCTTATAGCTTTCGTCGGTTTCAAACACGCTGACATCGGGCTGATCTACAAGGAACTCCGTTGTCCCATCATCAGATCCGTTATCGACGAAGATGAAGTGATCAACTCCGAGGTCGCGGTAATATTTCAGGAAGTATGGCAGGCGCACCACTTCGTTCCGGAGGGTGCAGAACACGATGATATCGGACTTGGAAATCTGCGCTGTTCGGTTCCGTAAGGTCGAGAGCTCCCGCCGCTTGCGGAGAGCCCGCATGCGCCAACGCTTTCGCTCTAGACGAAGCTGATATGATTTCAGGACACCCATGTTGTGTCACCTCTGACCACGCTGGTTAGAGTAGCTTAATCACCGCCGCGTTAACGGCTTCAAAATGTTCCGACCAAGTCGGAATTTTCGGGTTCTTTGCCTTGTTTGCGTGGATGAGGTCTTTCTGCCTCTGATTTGCCTGCTCAAGTATTGTTTTTTTCCAAAGGTATCGGTCTTGTAGGTCGACGTAAACGGGGTAGTCGCCCAAGATCTCGTGGTGAATGGCAAGATCGCCACATATAACGGAAATTCCCAACTGAGCGGCTTCAATAGATGGCAAGCCGAACCCTTCCGCAAACGATGGAAACACCAAGCCATGGGAGCCGGCCAGAAGCTCGGTCAGCGCCTCATCATTCATGTCACTATGTTCGATGACATGTTGGCTGCCCTTCAGTTCATCTAAACGCCGAAAAACGTCTTCGTTCTTCCAACCGCGATGACCGACTATGTGAAGCGCTGGCATTTGCTCAGTTGGCAGCTCTGCCTGCAGTTCGTCCCAGACATCCAGCAGCAAAGCGTGGTTCTTGCGCGGCTCAATTGTTCCAATAGTCACGAAATAGGCTCTATTCAGGCCAGATCGATCAATAGGCATCGAGAGGTCTGGCACACCTAAGAGCGCATTAACGGACTGTGGCTTCCCACCCCATTGTCGAAAATAGTGCCGGACGCGGGCGCTTGTATCTGCGGAGTTTGCGATGATCAGATCACTGTTGCCCGCAGCAATGCGCATCTTCTTCTCAAATTGCGGCACGGTTCCATCACGTTGAAACTGTGGAAAATCCAGCGGAATCATATCATGGATGAGCGTCGCAACCTTCAGGCCAGCCTTCCGAATGCCGAAAAGCGTTGTTTCGCTGAGGTTCGAATGGCCAATGTTCAGGTAAATGCCGTGTGTCAAAGGTAAAGGCGGCAGCGTACTTCGGCCAGACCGAGCGATTGCAAGGCGACGGAGGTCTGATTCAGCGGCGCCGCGAAACTTAGGTGTTTTCAATGCCAGTCGCGCGCGCAAGTCAGGCTTGCCCCAGCGCGTCTTACCTTGCAACTTCGCCTTGAACGACACCGCGCCTTCGCGATCAAGGACCACATACCCGCCGGAGATCCGAGCGAGGCAATAGAAGGGTGCAGTGGCATCGCTCAAACACCAATCTAAATAGGCTAATTCGACCCTATCCACGCCCGTCAAAGGCCCACGGCCCACGCGTGACACAAGCCGCGAGATGTCTAAAACGACTGGATAGGCCCTATTTATCGTAATGCCCGGATTGGTGCCAACGCCATGCATCGGTGATCATCGCCTCCAGAGTTGAACGGCCGGGGTTCCAACCAAGCTCCGACATTGCGCGATCGCTTCCAGAAACCAATTTGGTGCAATCCCCCGCGCGACGCGCGCCTTCGACGATTGGCACCGCTTTGTTGGTGATGGCGCGACTGTGGTCGATAACCTCCCGAACCGAAAACCCACTGCCCGTGCCCAGATTAAAAATGCGGGGCTCTCTTCCATCAAGAAGCCACTTTAGACCGCTCACATGCGCCTCAACCAAATCCATGACATGAACGTAGTCGCGAATACATGTGCCGTCAGGTGTATCGTAATCCGTGCCAAATACGGTGAGCGCGTCGCGCCTACCGTCAATAGCATCAAGCATGAGTGGAATAAGGTGCGTTTCAGGTTGGTGGAACTCGCCGACTTCACCTTCTGGATCAGCGCCTGCCACGTTGAAATATCGGAAAATGACGTGACGCATTCCGTGGCTCAGCTCGAAATTGGTCAGAATGTCTTCGACCGCCCGTTTCGAGGCACCGTAAGCGTTGATTGGATGCTGGTCACTGTCTTCAGTGAGCGTGACGCCATCTTGCTCGCCATAGGTCGCACAAGTCGAAGAGAACACGAAGTTCAGGCACCCTGCTTCTGCGGCGGCCTCAATCAGGTTGAGCGAGCCGCCAACATTGTTGCGCCAGTAGAGTCCCGGGTTGCTCATGGATTCGCCAACTTGGCTCAGGGCCGCGAAATGCATAACTGCGACAGGCTGATGTTCTCTGAAAACCTCGTCCAGACGAGCGCGATCCAGCAGATCGCCTTGCGCAAAGGGGCCAAATTTCACTGCATCCTGCCAACCAGTGCACAGATTATCATAAGTGACAGGCGTAAACCCAGCCGCGGCCAAGACTTTGCAAGCGTGTGAGCCAATATAACCCGCCCCACCCGTCACCAGCACGTTCGCCATAGATTGCCCCTTGGTTATTGTGCAGCTTTGCGGATAGCGGCCATTTCTTCCAGATAGGCCGAAAGCTCGTCCCGAAGCTCCTCACGGGCAAGTCCGAATGCGACCGTCGCCTGAAGATAGCCCGCCTTAGAGCCGCAATCGAACCGTTGTCCGCGAAAGCGATAGCCGTAAACGTCGCGGTCAGCTTCAATCTCTTGAGCGATAGCATCCGTCAATTGAATTTCGCCACCAGCGCCTTGCTTGATTTGGTTTAGGTTGTTGAGAACCTTTGGTGTCAAAATGTACCGCCCAATCACAGCCAAGTTTGAAGGCGCTGTGTCAACGCTGGGTTTTTCAACCATACCGCGAACCGAAACCATCGACCCCATGTCTTCTTTGATATCAAGAACGCCATAGGCAGAAGCTTTCTCTGGCGGAACTTCCATTGCGGCAACCATGCAGCCACCTGTTTCGGCATAGGCCTCGACCATTTGTTGAAGACACGGCTTCTCTGCAGCAATCACGTCATCAGGCAAAATGACCGCGAAAGGTTCGTTGCCGATAAGACGGCGAGCACACCAAACCGCGTGTCCCAAACCCAGCGCCTTGTGCTGTCGAATATAGGCAATGGCACCGCTGTCCATATTGGTATTCTTGAGCACGGAAAGCAGATCTTTCTTTCCCTTCTTGCGAAGTGAGCTTTCTAGCTCGGGCGCATGGTCAAAGTAGTCTTCGAGCGCACCCTTTCCGCGAGAGGTAACAAAGATGAATTCCTTGATACCTGCAGCACGTGCTTCATCGATCGCATACTGAATCAAAGGACGGTCAACCAAGGTCATGATTTCTTTGGGGATCGACTTCGTGGCGGGAAGGAACCGCGTACCCAAACCCGCGACCGGAAATACAGCCTTCGTGACTTTGCGCTTCATGTGGCTTGCCTCGTTCTTTTCGTTTTTACTAATCAATACTTGTTCGACTCGCTACACGTTGAGACTTCGTTCTGTCAAAACTGTGACCATAAGGACGCCAGACTTAGTATTGTGTCAAATACACTCCAGATTCCCAGTCTAACGGGTTTGACCAAGAAGTTCTTGTTCTCTTCGGATTCGATCTTCACGGGTATACCACGCCCAAATGGAATCAGAGCGGGAAGACTTTCCGAATACTCCCCCCGATTGGACCCAGAATCCGTCTACATGAAACCAGCGGCGATGGAATAACCCTGTGGAGCTAAGAATAATTGCGGTGCAAGCCGTTCCGCTGCGCGAAAGCTCTGCCGCGAGAGCAAAAATGTGACGTTGCGTCATCCGGCGCCCGGAGAGGTAGCGATGGGCTCCCACGGCCGTTTCACTGACAAAACGCTTGAACGGCGATGGCTCAAGCCACTTCTTTGGAGGGACAGGCAATCGATCTTGGCCCGTTGCCATTCCCGCCTCAAGCTCCGACCAAAGACGACGCACATCGCGCGGTTCCAGAAGCCCTTGAACGAGTGCCTCCTCAAGTCGCCGCCATTGTTTTTTTTTGAAGCTCTCTAGGCTTGCTTCCGATCCGGCGTGCTTCGAGACATAGTATGCTTGGCTCGCACCAATCTCGAACAACGATCTGGGCCGCCGGTCCGCCCCTCGAAGGCTAGAGCGTGCAAAACCATGTTGAACTTCGGCTTCTGGAACAATTGCAGTGGCGCGCCCCGATTGCCCAATCCGAAAGTTCACGTCCGCCTCATCAAGGTAGAAGTGGAAATTCTCGTCGAACCCTCCCAGCTCGATCAGGACGTTGCGCCGAAACGCGCAATTGGTCCCTTGAGTTTTGATCGCTCGATCAGGCGCAGCCTCGGCGTCAACAATGATCGGATGGGACACCCCGTCTCTGTCAATTTCCTCGGCACCCCATTGAAGGCTGATTCCATTTCGGCCGCGGACATACCCGCCAGTTGCGGCAACCCTAGTGTCTATGAGGGGCGAAATTAGTCTTTCTAGCCAAGTGGGTTCAGCGATAGCATCGTCGTCAATGAAGGCGACAATATCACCCGCAGACTGCGAGATTCCGATGTTGCGCGCTTTCGAGATATTGGCTTCCAAACAATTGACAGCCTTGAGCCGATCAACCGGGACAAGATTGTTTAGATCCGCAGCGGTATCAGGGTCAGCAACAATGACTACTTCAAAGTTCCTGAAAGTTTGAAACTCCAAGGCTCGAACGCATTTGCGCAGCTCCTCCGGTCGATGGCGACTGACGATAATCACACTGACCGTATTCGATGTCATGGATGGCCCATCTCCGACAGCATCGCCTCCAAGCGCGGAACATCCTCTGGATTATTCAGTTCCCAGAATTGTCGCCCACGCGCCTCGACCTCAACGCACAGAACTTTACGGCTGTTCTCAAGAAACCGAAGCTGTTCCAATCCCTCCAACCTCTCCAACGGGCCGACAGGCCAGGTCGCATAAGCACGCAAAGCATCCGGCCGATAAGCATAGACTCCGACATGGTGAAATACGGGCGTTTCGGCGTTGTTAGAGTAGGTGTTCGACGTGAAAGGAATAACTTCCTTCGAAAAGTAGAGCGCTGTCATATCCTGCGCGAACACTGCAGTCGTTCCGCCAACGCGGCCATTCCGGCGGTCCTCAAGGAAGCCGTTCAGAGCCCACCCGTCACAGCGCAACACGGGAGTCGCGCAAGCTGCTTCAGGCGCGGCTCGCAATCCCGCAATCAAATCTTCAACAAACCAAGCAGGTGTCAGAGGAGCATCGCCTTGCAGGTTAACTACAATCTCCGGTTCCTCACCCAGCGCAGGCAAAGCATCGGCACAGCGCTCGGTGCCGTTGAAGCAGTCCGGCGAGGTCATCACCACGTCTGCTCCGAATGCCTCAGAAGCCTCTTTGATCCGGTCATCGTCGGTCGCCACAACGACACGGTCGACGCCAGACACTTGTTTCGCCGCGTTCCAAGAACGCTCGATCAAGCTGCGCGCCTCTCCGGTGGCCCCTGTCAAAGTTACAAGCGGCTTTCCCGGATAGCGGGTCGATGCATAGCGAGCGGGGATTACGATTGTGACAGACATCAGGCGGGCTTCAGGTCAACGCCGGGGGCATAGGCGATAAAGAACGGGTTTTCGTAAATTGGCTTGCCGTATGTCAGCGGGCTGTGATCGTCGAAGCGCACAACCGCCCCACCCGCGCCATTCAGAACTGCGTGCCCAGCGGCGGTGTCCCACTCCATGGTCCGTCCGATCCTAGGATACAAGTCAGCCTCGCCGGCAGCCACAAGGCAGAATTTCAATGACGAGCCGGCGCCCGTGAGATCAGTCGTCTTATACTTTGCCAGATAGTCATCTGTCGCTTGGTCACGATGAGACTTTGACGCAACTATTACCAACGCTTCATTGTCAGGTGTCTTCACGCGGATCGCCTTTGTTAGACCCTTTTTGTCGCGATCGAAGGGGCCCGATTCCTCAACTGAGTTCCCATCAGCGTCGGTATAGAACATGCGGCCCTTGGCAGGTGCGTAGACAACGCCGCGCACTGGAACACCGTTTTCGACATATGCGATGTTCACTGTGAAATCGCCGCGGCGTTTGATGAATTCTTTTGTCCCGTCCAGCGGGTCGACGATGATGAAGTTTGCTGCGCTTTCGGAGTGGGTCGCAGCCTGTTCTTCCGTTACCAGCAAGACATCAGGAAACGCCTCCCGCAGGCCGGCCGAGATTAGTGCATCAGCCGCCTCGTCTGCGGCGGTGACAGGGCTATCGTCCGACTTCGCACGCACATCAAAATCATCTGCGCCGTATATCTCCATAATCTTGTCACCCGCATCGAGCGCCAACATACGGAACACCGTTGCCATCTTGTTATAGTCCAAAGCTGCTCTCCTGCCGGATAATTGATTTAACTCTTCGGTCTTCTTATGCTTCCTTGATAACGGATCGGCAAGTTTTCTGGCATCTAAGGATCAGGGCACCGGCCGTAGGCAAAGCAGGTTTGCAAGAATGTTCAGAACCGAAGAACGCAACACGCATTTTCGGTCAGCCATCGGGCTGGCAGATCTGATTTATGTCAGCACTGTTCGGCACGTCCGCAAGTCACACCGAAACGCCATCATCGGTCTGGCAATGAACATGATGACAACGATCATCATGGTCGCAGCGTTCTACCTTATGTTCTCTGTGCTGGGTTTGCGCGGGTCGGCCATTCGCGGCGACTTCATACTGTATCTTTTGTCCGGAATTTTTCTGTTCCTGACCCACACCAAAGCCGTTGGCGCGATCATGGGCTCCGAGGGCCCAACCTCCGCGATGATGAAGCACGCACCGATGAACACGGCCATCGCCATTGCATCGTCAGCGCTGTCAGCGCTTTACCTGCAAACTCTGTCCGCCGCGTTGATCTTGTTCATGGTTCACGTTGTCTGGCATCCGGTGATCATAAACGACCCGATCGGCACAATTGGAATGTTCCTGTTGTCATGGTTCTCAGGTGTAGCTGTCGGGATGGTCTTCCTTGCCATCAAACCTTGGTTCCCCGGTTTCGCGTCTATCGCATCGACCGTTTACAGCCGTGCCAACATGGTCGCCTCAGGCAAAATGTTTGTGGCAAATAACATGCCTTCTTCCATCTTGGTGTTCTTTGACTGGAATCCGCTGTTCCACTGCATCGATCAGGCGCGGGGCTTCGCTTTTATTAACTACAACCCGCACTTCAGTTCGATCAGTTACCCGCTGATTGTATCGATCACATTGATCATGATCGGCCTGATGGGCGAATTCAAAGCCCGCCGCCACGCATCCATCAGCTGGAGCGCAGGACGCTAAGTCACCACCCTTAAGGTCAGGTTGATACGACCGCCCTTTGCCAGAAGCATGGAAGTGCCAGCCTTGGTTCTATCAACCCCGTGGTAGGACAGGCGGGCATCGCCGCCCATCACGACAACGTCTCCGGATCGAAGCCAGATGCTTTCTGTTTTCCCACCTCGAGTAGAACTGCCCACACGGAACAACGCATCGTCGCCCAAAGATATTGAAACCACCGGCCAAGAAAAATCTGCCTCGTCGCGATCCTGGTGCAACCCCATGCGAGCGGTTGCGTCATAAAAGTTGACTAAACAACAATCGGGGCTGCGGCCCCCCGGCACGAGCGAATGCCAGATTTCCAGTACTGAGGCAGGTATCGCCGGCCACGCCATACCGCGCGGATGTGTTGCCTGATATCTGTAGCCCGTCACATCCGCCACCCAACCAACCTGCCCCGCCGATGTCATACGCACGGACATTTTGTGACCACTACTGGTTTGCGGGGTGAATAACGGCGCCTCGGAGACCACGTTACGGATGTCATTCAGAAGTAACAGCTGCCGATCAGCAGCGATCAAACCTTCAAAAACTTTGAACCCGCGCAGAACTAGATTTGGTGCCTTTGGGGTAAATTTATCGCTCATTTTCGTGTTCTGGCCTCGTTCCAGCGTGTTTCTCACGAAATTGCGAGATTCCAGTGACCCTGTGCCTTGCAGCACCAACGGGCCAGCCTTATATACCCTTCGAATTCCGATGGGGCTACGCCCCCGGGTCAATTAGGGATCGGAGGGCAGGAGCCAACTTGGGCCTGCGCTCCTCAACATCGCCGCGAAGAAAGGACCTACGCTTATGGCTAAAGTCATCGGTATCGACCTCGGTACAACTAACTCCTGCGTTGCCATCATGGATGGCTCTCAACCCCGCGTTATCGAAAACGCTGAGGGTGCGCGCACAACGCCATCTATCGTCGCCTTCACTGACGACGAACGGCTGGTCGGTCAGGCTGCCAAACGGCAGGCTGTAACCAACCCGGACAACACGATCTTTGGCGTGAAGCGCCTTATCGGTCGCCGGTTTGACGACAAACATCTTGCGAAAGATAAAAAGAACTTGCCCTTCGACGTGGTCGATGGCGGCAATGGTGACGCCTGGGTCGCCGCAAAGGGTGACAAATACAGCCCATCGCAGATCTCTGCCTTCATCCTGCAAAAGATGAAAGAAACCGCCGAGAGCTATCTGGGCGAAGAAGTGACGCAAGCCGTTATCACGGTCCCTGCTTACTTTAATGACGCCCAGCGTCAGGCCACCAAAGACGCCGGTAAGATCGCTGGCCTCGAAGTCCTGCGCATCATCAACGAGCCGACTGCGGCTGCGTTGGCTTACGGCCTCGACCGAAAAGAAACTAAAACCATCGCGGTCTATGACCTTGGTGGCGGTACGTTCGACGTGACCATTCTGGAAATTGACGACGGCCTGTTCGAAGTGAAATCTACCAACGGTGACACGTTCCTTGGTGGTGAAGACTTCGACATGCGCATCGTGTCTTATCTGGCCGACGAGTTCAAAAAAGAGAACGGCGTCGATCTGACCAAAGACAAGATGGCGCTGCAGCGTCTCAAAGAAGCTGCCGAGAAAGCGAAGATCGAATTGTCTTCCTCGCAGCAGACCGAGATCAACCAGCCGTTTATCTCCATGGATCCCAAAGGCGGCCAGCCGCTGCACATGGTTATGAAACTGACCCGTGCGAAACTGGAAAGCCTTGTTGCTGATTTGATCAAAGCGTCGATCAAACCATGCCAAGCCGCGCTGAAAGATGCGGGCTTGTCGACCTCTGACATCGACGAAGTCGTGTTGGTAGGTGGTATGACTCGTATGCCCAAGGTCATCGAAGAGGTGTCCAAGTTCTTCGGTCGCGAAGCTAACAAAGGCGTTAACCCCGATGAAGTGGTCGCCATGGGCGCCGCCATTCAGGCTGGCGTTCTGCAAGGTGACGTGAAGGACGTTGTTCTTCTGGACGTGACCCCGCTGTCTTTGGGTATCGAAACCCTCGGTGGTGTGTTCACTCGCCTGATCGACCGCAACACCACGATCCCGACCAAGAAGTCGCAAATCTTCTCGACCGCAGAAGACAACCAAAACGCAGTGACCCTGCGCGTTTTCCAAGGTGAGCGTGAGATGGCCGCTGACAACAAGATCCTTGGTCAGTTCAACTTGGAAAACATTCCGCCTGCTCCACGCGGAATGCCTCAGATCGAGGTGACATTCGACATCGACGCCAACGGCATCGTTGAAGTTGGCGCCAAAGACAAGGGCACCGGCAAAGAGCAGCGGATCACAATCCAGGCGTCCGGCGGCCTGTCCGATGAGGACATCGAACAGATGGTCAAAGACGCCGAGGCCAACGCTGATGCGGACGCCGAACGTCGTGAGTTGGTCGAAGCCACCAACCAAGCTGAAAGCCTGATCCACAGCACCAAGAAATCGCTGGAAGAGCATGGTGACAAGGTTGACGGCTCGACGGTCGAAGTGATCGAGCTTGCTATTAAGGCGCTTGAAGAAACCATGGATTCTGCTGACGCTGGCAAGATCAAAGGTGGCATTCAGAACCTGACCGATGCGGCCATGAAGCTTGGCGAAGCGATCTACAAATCTCAACAGGACGAAGCTGCCTCTGCAGAACCTTCCGAAGAGCCTGATGAGATGCGCGGCGTAGACGAAGACATCGTTGACGCCGACTTCGAAGATCTGGACGACGACAAACGCGCCTGATGGCGCCAAGTCCTGAGATAGAAGACCGGCCCGAAAATACGGGCCGGTCTGCATGTTTCAGGGATCGAGTTTTGGGAAGGTTGATCCATGGCAAAACGTGATTATTACGAGGTGCTGGGCGTTGCCCGCGGCGCCTCAGCGGACGAGTTAAAGAAGGCCTATCGCACTAAAGCGAAAGAGCTGCACCCTGACCGCAATTCCGACAATCCCGATGCGGAAGCACAGTTCAAAGAAGCCAATGAGGCCTATGAAGTTCTAAAGGACGCCAACAAGAAGGCCGCTTATGATCGCTATGGCCACGCCGCCTTTGAAGGCGGAATGGGCGGTGGCGGCCAGCGGCCCGGTGGCGGTGACTTCTCATCCGCATTCTCTGACGTGTTTGAAGATCTCTTTGGTGATTTCATGGGCGGCGGCGCACAGCGCGGCGGACGACAGCGCGCAATGCGTGGTTCGGACCTTCGCTACAATTTGGGCATCTCTCTTGAAGACGCCTATGCCGGTCTGCAAAAAGCAATCACCGTGCCAACCTCGGTATCCTGCGACGGATGCGATGGCTCTGGCGCGGAAGGGGGCGCCGAACCTCAGACCTGCCCGACCTGTTCCGGCATGGGCAAGGTGCGCGCCCAGCAAGGCTTCTTCACAGTAGAGCGCACCTGCCCGACATGTTCGGGTATTGGTCAGATCATCAAGAACCCATGCCGCTCTTGCGGCGGTTCGGGCCGTCAGGAAAAGGAGCGTTCGCTTAGCGTAAACATACCGGCGGGGGTTGAAACGGGCACACGCATTCGTCTTGCCGGCGAGGGCGAGGCAGGATTGCGCGGTGGGCCGGCTGGAGATCTTTACATTTTCATCGAAGTCAAAGAACACGCGCTGTTCCAGCGTGAAGGAGTTGACTTGTTCTGCCGTGTGCCAGTCGCTATGGCGACGGCCGCGATTGGTGGAGATGTAGAGGTTCCTACGATAGACGGTGGTCGGTCCCGAGTGAAAGTGCCTGCGGGCAGCCAATCCGGTAGGCAGATGCGCCTGCGCTCCAAAGGGATGCCCGCGCTTCGCGGTGCGGGCTCCGGCGATATGTTTATCGAGCTGGCAGTGGAAACACCGGTCAATCTAACCAGCAAACAAAAGGAACTGCTTCGCGAGTTCGAGAAACTGAGCGAGGAGAACAATCCTCATCTCTCAAGCTTCTTCTCCAAAGTTAAGTCCTTTTGGGAAGACATGAAGAGCTAGAACGAAGCGCCCAACTCGGGCGCTTCTTTTTTTATCCGACGTTGCACGCTGCCATGACGGCCATGTTCAGGATGTCATTGGAGGTCGACGTCGTGGAACAGATCTGTACCGGATGATCCACCCCGCTCAGAATTGGCCCGATCACAGTCGCACCGCCCATTTCCTGCATCAGCTTCACTGAGATTGAGGAAGAGTGGCGCGCAGGGACAACCAAGACATTGGCCGGTCCGCTGAGACGGCAGAATGG
The DNA here is from genome assembly GCF_900111945.1 of Litoreibacter janthinus. Lineage (NCBI taxonomy): Bacteria > Pseudomonadati > Pseudomonadota > Alphaproteobacteria > Rhodobacterales > Roseobacteraceae > Litoreibacter > Litoreibacter janthinus. Next base: position 591,408 of record NZ_FOYO01000001.1, read on the forward strand.
GTAGCTGGCCATGACATCTAGGTTCATCGCCACATCTACTGTCATTTCTCCATCATACTCGAAATCAACCCCGCGCTGATCGAGCACTTTCGGCGCGATGTGCATTTTCTCTGCCCGTTCACTAACGGGATATCCGAAGGTCGAGAAGCTGACAAATGCGACGCGCGGCTCCAGCCCAAGCGAGCGCGCTGTTGCAGCGCCTCGTTCAGCGATATCCGCCAGCGTGTTCTCGTCCGGCCATTCATGAACCAACGTATCAGCAATCAAAACGATGCGCCCGTTGCGAAGCAGCGCCGTAACACCAACAGCTCCGTCGCTTGGCGACACATCGAGCGCGTGGTTCAGAAGCTCCAGCACATGCGCGGATTTGCGAGTAGCACCTGTGATCAGACCGTCGCCATGCCCGTGCGCTAACATCAAAGCGGAAAACACGTGTCGGTCCCGCGATGCAAGGCGGTGAACATCCTGAGCGTCATACCCTTTCCGCTGAAGGCGACTGTAGAGAAACGAGCGATAGGTATCCAAATGTTCCGTATTGCGCGCATTCACGATGCTAAGTTCGCGGAAAGCATCTTCCAATCCCGCAGCCGCGAGTTTTTCTTTCACGTCATCTTCCCGCCCAACAACCAAGGCCTGACCCAGACCCGAGCGCTGATAGGCGACAGCTGCGCGCAACACACGAATGTCGTCGCCTTCCGCAAAGATCATCCGTGCGTTCTTGGTTCGGGCGCGGTTGTGCAACCCTTCGAGCATCGACGCCGTTGGGTCCATCCGCGATCGAAGTGCGACGGTATATGCGTCAAAGTCTACGATTGGCTTGCGAGACACAGCCGTGTCCATTCCAGCCAATGCCACCGCGGGCGGGATCGTGTAAATCAGCCGTGGATCGAACGGTGTTGGAATAATGTAATCGCGGCCGAAGGTCAGCTTCTGGCCATAAGCGACGGCGACTTCGTCGGGCACGTCTTCGCGGGCGAGCTTTGCCAAGGCTTCGGCGCAGGCAATCTTCATCGCGTCATTAATGGTGCGCGCGCGGATATCCAGCGCTCCCCGAAACAGATAGGGGAAGCACAACACATTATTCACTTGGTTTGGGTAATCCGAACGCCCCGTCGCAACGATAGCGTCAGGACGGACTTCATGGGCATCTTCGGGCGTGATCTCAGGATCGGGGTTCGCCATCGCGAAGATGACAGGATTGTCAGCCATGGATTTCACCATGTCCTGCGTCACGGCACCCTTTGCGGAGACGCCAAGGAACACATCTGCGCCAGCCATTGCCTCCTCTAACGTGCGGTCGGTGGTTTTTGCCGCGTGGGCTGATTTCCACTGGTTCATTCCTTCGGTGCGGCCTTGGTAAATCACACCCTTGGTGTCACACACGATGCAGTTGTCGTGCTTGGCGCCCATCGCTTTGATCAGCTCAATACATGCGATCCCAGCCGCACCGGCACCGTTCAAAACAATCTTGCAGTTCTCGATTTTCTTGCCCGTTAGATGCAACGCGTTCAGCAGCCCAGCAGCGCAAATGACAGCCGTTCCGTGCTGGTCATCGTGAAAAACGGGGATGTCCATTTCTTCACGAAGCCGTTGCTCGATGATGAAGCATTCGGGCGCTTTGATGTCCTCAAGATTAATTCCGCCGAAGCTAGGGCCCATCAGGCGCACGGCATTGATGAACTCGTCGGGATCTTCGGTGTCCAACTCCAGATCTATCGAGTTCACGTCAGCGAACCGTTTGAACAGAACCGACTTGCCTTCCATCACTGGCTTTGACGCCAAGGCCCCTAAATTTCCAAGTCCTAGAATGGCTGTGCCGTTGGAGATTACAGCGACCATGTTGCCTTTGGTCGTGTAGTCATAGGCAGTCTCTGGATTTGCTGCGATCGCTTCAACAGGCACCGCGACACCTGGGGAATAGGCTAGGCTAAGATCTCGCTGCGTGGCCATTGGTGTCGACGCAATGATTTCCAGTTTTCCGGGTGTTGGTTCCAAATGATAGGATAGAGCCTCTTCATCAGTGACACGGTTCTTCTTGGACATAGACGTTCTTTCTCTTTGGGCGTCGCCATTGATAGCCAGCTTGAGACACTACGACAACATCCATCGGGATTCGGGGTTTCGCCGCCCCGTACTCCCCAGTAGAATCGCGTCAACACACCGGGGGGGTGAGAAGTGAACGTCGCCAATGCATCAGTGACGCCAATGATGGCGCAGTTTCTTGAGATCAAAGCTCAGTATCCGGACGCATTGCTGTTCTATCGCATGGGTGACTTCTACGAGCTGTTCTTTGACGATGCCGTTGCGGCGTCCGAGGCGTTGGATATTGCGTTAACCAAACGCGGGAAACACCTTGGAAATGACATTCCGATGTGCGGCGTGCCGGTTCATGCAGCCGAAAATTACTTGCTGACCCTCATTCGCAAAGGATTCCGCGTAGCTGTTGGCGAACAGTTGGAAAGCCCCGCCGAAGCGAAAAAGCGTGGCTCCAAATCCGTCGTGAAACGAGATGTCGTTCGACTGGTAACGCCAGGAACCTTGACCGAAGACAGCCTTCTTGAACCTCGCCGCCACAATTTTCTCGCCGCCTATTCCGAAATTCGCGGCGATGGCGCAATTGCGTGGGTGGATATCTCAACTGGCGAAATGCGGGCCGGACCTTGCTCAAGGATGCGGCTTTCGCCGGAGCTTGCCCGCTTAGCCCCTAGCGAAGTCCTAGTGTCTGATGTGGCCTTTGACGATCTTGCTGAAATTGTCGAGGAAACCGGATCGGCGCTTACGCCACTAAGCAAAGGGAGTTTTGACAGCAAAGCGGCCGAAAGGCGCCTTGTTAGTCTCTATTCAGTCGGCTCACTTGATGCATTTGGGACCTTCACGCGAGCCGAGATCGCAGCCCTGGGGGCGTTGGTCGACTATTTGGATATTACCCAAAAAGGAAAGCTCCCGCTTCTGCGGCCACCGATCCGAGAAGCCTCTAGCCGCCTGATGCAAATCGACTCTGCGACCCGCCGTAACTTGGAGTTGTCCCTAACACTTAACGGTACACGCAAAGGCTCTTTGCTTGATACGATCGACCGTACTTTGACTGCAGGGGGCGCGCGATTACTGGATCGCAGACTTGCAAGCCCCTCAACTGATCTTGACGAGCTGCAATCCAGACTCGATTCCGTTGAATGCTTCGTCGCCACTCCGATCATGCGGAACAAGTTGCGAGAAGCACTGCGCCGTGTGCCCGATATGGATCGGGCCTTGTCCCGCATTGCAATGAGCCGCGGCGGGCCCAGAGATCTAGTTGCCTTACGAACGGGGCTTATTCAGTGTCTAACATTGCGAAAAATACTAGATATCGAAAACCTTCCTGACGCGATACAGGCATGTGCCAAAGATCTCGTTGGTCATGAAGCAGCGCTTCAGATGCTTGACGAAACACTTGTTGCAGAACCGCCTTTGCTCGCGCGCGACGGGGGTTTTGTAGCAGTTGGATTCAACGAAGAGCTCGACGAGATGCGCAAACTGCGTGACGACGGACGAAAGGTCATTGCGGAGTATCAGGCTGAGTATTCCCGAGACACTGGCGTCACCACCCTAAAGATCAAACACAATAACGTTCTTGGCTATTTCATCGAGACAACGGCAGCACATGCCGAAAAGATGCTCAAGCCTCCGCTATCAGAGCGGTTCATCCACCGACAAACCACTGCGAATGCTATTCGGTTTACGACTCTGGAGCTTTCGGAGCTTGAGACCAAGATTTTGAACGCCGGCGGCCGCGCGACTGAGATCGAACTCCAGATCTTCCAAACCATTTGCAATGATGTGCTTGCTGTAAGTGCGGACCTGTTCGCGGCCGCCGCCGCTTTGGCGCAACTGGATGTTTATGCGTCTTTGGCCGATCTCGCGACCTCGGAAGACTGGACTCGCCCCAAAATTGACAGCACCCGCGCCTTTCAGATCGCAGGAGGCCGCCATCCAGTTGTCGAAAAGGCGCTGAAGGATCAAGGCGCGTCGCCCTTCGTGGCCAACTCCTGCGACTTGTCAGCCGACCCCGGTGCAGCCAGCATTTGGCTGCTCACTGGCCCAAACATGGCCGGTAAATCCACATTCCTTAGGCAAAACGCAATAATCGCACTTTTGGCGCAAATAGGGTCTTATATACCCGCGGAAGCCGCTCATATCGGACTTGTCTCACAGCTGTTCAGCAGGGTCGGTGCGTCCGACGATCTAGCGAGGGGCAGGTCGACATTTATGGTCGAAATGGTAGAGACCGCAGCGATTCTGAACCAAGCCGACGATAGAGCGCTGGTAATTCTTGACGAGATTGGGCGCGGAACCGCAACTTACGACGGACTCTCTATCGCTTGGGCAACGCTCGAGCATCTCCACGCCGCCAATACGTGCCGTGCATTATTTGCAACTCACTACCATGAACTGACTGCACTTGCCGGTAAGCTGCCAGGGGTAGAAAACGCGACTGTTGCCGTGAAAGAGTGGGACGGGGATGTAATATTCCTGCATGAGGTCAAACGCGGCGCTGCAGACCGATCTTATGGCGTGCAAGTTGCGAAGCTGGCCGGCCTTCCGCCATCGGTCATCAGCCGCGCAAAGGTAGTTCTGGATCAACTGGAACGTGGCGAGCGAGAGGGTGGCGCGCGCCAGAAGGCATTGATTGACGATCTGCCTCTGTTTTCAATTGCCCCGACGCCCGTTCAGTCAACCAAATCGTCCGTCGTCGAGGAAAGACTAAAAGAAACCTCGCCCGACGAATTAACGCCGCGCGAGGCTTTGCAACTTTTATACGAGCTTAAGGACTTAAGCGGGAGTTGACGAAACGCCAACTTGCGCAGGGCGCAGCAGGCGGTCGTGAAGGATGAAGCCCTCGGACATCACCTGAATGATGTCGCCTGCTTTTGTGTTTGGCAAAGGTGCTTCGAACATGGCTTGGTGCACCTGTGGATCGAAGCGGTCGCCAACTTCAGGGATAACAGGCTCGATTTTATGCTTGCCGAAGACGTGAATCAATTCGCGCAATGTCAGCTCCACGCCTTCAAAAACAGCCTTAGCGGCTTCGCGTTGGGCGTCATCGGCCGCGTCAAGCGCACGGCGCAAATTATCGTAGACGGGCAACATATCTTTGGCGAGCTTTGAGCCGCCATAGTTTTCTGCCTCTCGGCGATCCCGCTCGCCCCGCTTACGGGTATTCTCGATGTCCGCAAGCGCGCGCAGAAGCCTGTCTTTCAGCATATCGCGCTCTTCGACAAGCGCCTGCATCTCATCGGACTCTTCCATAATGTCTATGGTCTCGTCGGCCATGGCCTCCAAGTGATCCGTTTGAAAATCATCTTCTTTGTTCGCGTCAGACATTTGTACCTCTACCCGCCGTCCGAAATCAGTTTACCAACCATCTGCGCCGTATAATTCACGATGGGCACAATGCGCCCGTAGTTGAGTCGTGTTGGGCCAATGACACCCACAGCGCCGATGATCTTTCGATCAGAGTTCATATAGGGAGACACAACCAAAGAGGAACCCGAAAGTGAGAAGAGTTTGTTCTCTGACCCAATAAAAATGCGCACACCTTCGCCCGCATCGGTCAGTTCAAGGAATTCTGCGATATCCCGCTTACGTTCCAGGTCATCAAAAAGAGCCTTAACGCGATCCAGTGCATCCCCATCATCGGAATCCTCGATTAGATTCGCGCGCCCACGCACAATTAGTCGTTCTGAATGCTCCCCTTCGTTCTCCCAGACAGCCAAGCCCGTCTTCACAAGATCCTGCGCCAGCACATCTAGTTCTTGCCGGCGAGACTTGATTTCTCGGGCGATTTTTCCGCGCAATTCCGAAATCGTTGCGCCAACAGCGATTGCGTTCAAAAAGTTGGCCGCCTCCCGCATTGAGGATGGTGTTTGCCCGAGGGGTGGAACGAAAACCCTATTCTCGACATGGCCGTCGGCAAAGACCAGCACGACCAAGGCGCGATCCAACGCGAGGCTGACAAATTCGATATGTTTGATTGGCGCTTCGTGCTTCGGCGCTAAAACTAGACTGGCACCTTGTGTTAGTCCCGATAGCGCAGAGCCGATCCGATCAAGCATAACGCCGACGTCGCGATCATTGCTCCCAAGACTTGCATCGAGCTTTTCGCGGTCGTGGTTGGTGACCTCGTCCATTTCCAAAAGTCCGTCGACAAACATGCGCAGTCCAGCTTGCGTCGGAATACGGCCTGCGGACACGTGGGGGCTGTCGAGCAACCCTAAAAACTCCAAATCCTGCATGACGTTTCGAATTGTCGCCGCGCTCACGCTTTCGCTAAGGGTTCGGGTCAATGTGCGCGAACCCACAGGCTCCCCCGTAGCGAGATAGGACTCCACAATCCGCCGAAAAACCTCGCGGCTGCGGTCGTTCATCTGAGACATGAGATCTTCTCGGTTCATTCTGCTACTTCTCTTCCGACACCCCTTATAGGTGGCAATCTTCAATGTGGCTTGCAACCAAGCGTATCACAAGGGTATCTGGACGCGTTCCAATAGGAGAATTGTCATGCGACCTTCCGGCCGTCAGCTCGACGAAATGCGTTCCATCACCATCGAGACCAATGTGACCCGCCATGCGGAAGGGTCTTGCTTGATCAAATGCGGCGACACACACGTGCTTTGCACCGCCTCCATTGATGAGCGTGTCCCACCGTTCCTTCGGAATTCCGGGCTAGGCTGGGTTACTGCAGAATACGGCATGCTTCCTCGCGCTACACATACGCGCATGAATCGCGAGGCAAAACGCGGCCAATCCGGCAGGACACAAGAGATTCAGCGCCTAATCGGACGCTCCTTGCGCGCTGGCGTTGATCGCGTTGCCATGGGCGAACGTCAAATTGTCATCGATTGCGATGTGATCCAAGCAGACGGTGGCACGCGCTGTGCTTCAATCACCGGTGGATGGGTCGCGCTTCGTTTGGCGGTCAACGCACTGATGAAGGCTGGCGACATCACAATCGATCCTTTAACGGACCACGTTGCCGCGATTAGCTGTGGCATCTACGCCGGACAACCTGTTCTGGATCTGGACTATCCCGAGGATAGCGACGCTGGCACCGATGCGAACTTCGTCATGACTGGCAAACTTGGTCTGATTGAGGTTCAAGGCTCCGCTGAAGGGGCTACTTTCAGCCGTACCGAATTGAATCAGCTTATGGATTTGGCCGAAAAGGGCATAGCCGAGCTAACAGCCGCGCAAAAAGCCGCGGTAGGGGGCTGACGCATGCGTAAGTTTACTGGCGATACGCTGCTGGTAGCTACGCACAACAAAGGCAAGCTGGAAGAAATATCCGCCTTGTTAGAGCCTTTTGGTATAACTGTCACCTCGGCGGCGGAGCATAACCTGCCCGAGCCCGAGGAGACTGAGGCTACTTTCGTTGGAAATGCTCGGATCAAAGCCCACGCCGCCGCCAAGGCGACAGGCCTTCCCGCCCTTTCCGATGACAGTGGCATTGAGATCGATTGCCTAGATGGCGCGCCCGGAGTTTACACGGCCGACTGGGCAGAAACGCCTGAAGGCAGGGATTTCGTTCTCGCGATGACCCGGACGCATGATGCGATCCTGAAAACCTGTGCCTCCGCGCCTTGGATTGCACGATTTTGCGCTACTTTGGTGCTGGCTTGGCCGGATGGTCACGATGAGGTCTTCGCTGGGACGATGGAAGGTCAAGTGACTTGGCCCATGCGGGGCGATCAGGGCCACGGCTATGACCCAATTTTTCAACCCAACGGCTATGACATCACATTTGGCGAAATGGATCGGTGGGAGAAGAACAAGATTAGCCACCGCGCCAATGCCTTCGCAAAGCTGGTAGAAGCCTTTGAGTCCTGACAACTGGCAACGCGCGGGCTTCGGTGTCTATGTGCATTGGCCCTTTTGCCAAGCCAAGTGCCCCTACTGCGATTTCAACAGCCACGTGTCGAAGAATGTGGACCAAAACGCCTGGGTTAGAGCCTATCTATCAGAGCTCGACCGCTTGTTTTCTCTGACGCCGGATAGAATCGTTAGCACTATTTTCTTCGGCGGCGGCACGCCTAGTCTCATGCTACCAGATACCGTTGCTACGATAATCGATAGAATTCGCGCAAATTGGCGATGCGCCAACGATCTCGAGATCACACTTGAGGCCAATCCTACCTCTGTCGAGGCAGAGCGCTTCCGGGGGTTTGCCCAAGCTGGCGTCAATCGAATTTCCATGGGAATTCAGGCGCTGAATGATGAAGATCTTAAACTATTGGGCCGCCTACATAGCGTCACAGAGGCTGAGAAGGCGTTCAACGTGGCGCGATCGATCTTTGAGCGCGTCAGTTTTGATCTGATCTACGCCAGACAGAACCAAACCGCCAGATCGTGGGAGGTCGAGCTTACCCGAGCCCTATCCATGGCTGTCGATCATCTCTCACTTTATCAGCTCACAATTGAGGACGGGACTGCTTTTGGAGATCGCTTTAACCGCGGTGGATTGCGAGGGTTGCCATCCGACGACTTAGCAGCGGACCTCTACGAGATCACGCAGAACTTGACCGAAGACCGCGGCTTTCACGCGTACGAAGTGTCTAACCATGCCAAAACCGGAGAAGAGTCGCGTCATAATTTGGTCTACTGGCGCGGCGGCGACTATGTTGGTGTCGGGCCCGGCGCCCACGGCCGCTTTGACGTTAGTACAGGGAGGTTGGCTACCGAAACTCACTTGGGTCCGTCAGCATGGATGAGAGCCGTTGAGACCAAAGGAAACGGCGAATGCGCGACTGCATTCTTGAGCATGGAAGAACAGGCGCTTGAGTACTTACTGATGTCGCTTCGACTGGCAGAGGGTTGCGACTTGAACCGCCTCTACGAGTTAGATCGAAATGTCATTTCAAATATAAAAATCAAAGAGTTAGAGGTTTCTGGTCACCTTATCTGCGACCAAACTAGCATCGCCGTTCCGCCAAAATCTAAGATCCTGTTGAATTCTATTCTTGGTCAGCTCGTCGCCTGATGGCTAGTTCCCGGCCAGAAGGCGACATATCTCGTCTAGTTGCTCAAAATCTCTATAGCTAACCGTGATGCGCCCTGCCTCTGTGCCCTCCGTATGATCGATACTGACCGGCATCTTTAGCGTAGCGGACAGATCGCCTTCCAGGGCTTTCGTGTCAGCATCCTTTTCAGGCCGGGCTTTTTGCTTCTGGGAAGGTTTTTTCTTTTCAATGCCGGATTTCGCCAGACGCTCTGTTTCTCGAACCGAAAGGCCATCTTTAACAACCTTGCGCGCAAGCTCGCTCGGGTTATCAGTTGTAATCAGCGCCCTGGCGTGACCGCTTGAAAGATCGCCCTGACGTAGCATCTGAACAACGTCGTCAGGCAAGCTCAGAAGCCGCATCAAGTTCGCAATATGGCTACGGCTTTTGCCCAGCGCCGCGGCGAGCTGTTCTTGCGTATGGCCGAACTTGTCTTGCAGCTGGCGATAGCCTGTAGCCTCTTCAACCGGATTAAGATCCGCTCGCTGAATGTTCTCAATGATTGCTATTTCAAGCACTTCTGTATCATCGAGCTGACGAACGACAACTGGTACTTCATGGACTTGCGCCATCTGGGCCGCACGCCAACGCCGCTCACCCGCTACGATCTCATATCGACCTGAGTCTTTGGGGTGAGGGCGCACGATTAGCGGCTGAATGATGCCTTTTGCACGAATGGACTCAGCTAGTTCTTCAAGGTCAGCCAAAACGAAATCGCGTCGAGGTTGGTCTGGATTTGGCTCAATCCGTTCGATTGGGACCAGACGCTCACCTGCGGTAGTCGCACCTTCAGTCTTGGGACTGCTGCTCACATCAATATCGGCCATCAACGCCGAAAGGCCGCGCCCGAGTCCTCGTTTTTCTGCCATGTTAAGCTCCATCCTGTAGACTGTGTCGGGACCGCATTTCTGTTGCGAGCGACTTGTAGGCCACCGCGCCAAGCGACGTGGGGTCATAGTTGATGACTGGCAAGCCATATGACGGTGCTTCGCTCAAGCGAACATTCCGCGGAATCATCGTTTTAAAGACAAGATCTCGAAGGTTCTCCCGCACGTCCAGCTCCACCTGATGGCACAAGTTGTTGCGCCTATCATACATAGTAAGCACAACACCTTCCAATCGAAGTTTAGAATTCGCTGTTTCGCGGATCTCTCTCACTGACAGCATCAGTTGTGACAAGCCCTCCAGAGCAAAGAATTCTGCTTGCAGTGGAACCAGTACAGAATCAGAAGCCACCATTGCATTCAGCGTCAGCAAGTTCAAAGACGGGGGGCAATCGATGAGAATGTAGTCCAAGTTCAAGGCTGAGGTTTCTGAGGCATTCAACGCATCGCTCATCAAGAAAATTCGGCGCGCCGTGGACACCATTTCTAAATCTGCCGAGCTTAAATCTGCGTTTGCAGGTGAAATCAAAAGCCCGGGCACAGCGGTTTCACGAAGAACTTCGCTTAGGGGCAACTCATTAAGTAGCAAATCATAAGTGGTTTTCTTTCGATCAGTGTGTTCGATTCCCAACCCAGTTGAAGCGTTACCCTGTGGATCAAGGTCGATAATCGCTACGCGCAATCCTTTAGCTGCAAGAGACGCGCCGAGGTTGATCGTCGTCGTGGTTTTTCCCACGCCGCCCTTCTGATTAGCAACAGAAATGATCCGCGGTGACGTTTTCGCCATCTACTTCGCTCGCCTCAAATTAGTTATTACCAGCAACGCAGACGCATCGTTGGTCGCGCTTGGCTGCTTTTCGACCTTGAAGTCCCACATCGCCGATGCGGTGTCTAGCTCCTCTTGGTGCTTTTCCCCCTTTAGGAACAAAGCTGTGCCGCCTTCTTTCAAATGCTGCTCTGCCATCAGAAAAAGCGAGTTGAGCGGTGCAAGCGCGCGGGCCGTTACAACATCCGCCTTTTGGTTCGCCACTGACTCAACCCGGTCTACGTGGATGGTCGCTCGAAGACCCATCTCGCGCGCTGCTGTCATAAGAAATGACGCTTTTCGTGCATCTGACTCGATCAAAGAAATGTGGAGTTCTGGTAACTTTTCAGATGCCATTGCGGCGATCACAAGCCCGGGGAATCCTCCGCCCGACCCAAAATCGCAGAGTATTCGGGCATCTTTAGGGATAGCTTCGAAAACTTGGGCTGAATCAGAAAAATGACGAGACCAAACATCGCCCAGTGTGGACTTTGCAACCAAGTTGATCCTGATTGTCCATTTCTTCAACAGATCTTCGTAGACCTGAAGCCGATCAATTGTTTCACGTGAAACATCATAAAGCGACGCGAACTGGTCTTTATCGGACATACTAGCTCGCACGCGCCTTCATTGCCTTAAGCCGGCCCAAGATCAAGGTGAGCGCCGCAGGCGTAACCCCATCGACCTTCGCCGCTTGTGCAAGCGTTTCAGGCCGAGCGCGCTGAAGCTTTATCTTCAGCTCATTCGACAGACCGCTCAGTGCTTCAAAATCAAATTCCATAGGAATAACAACGGCTTCATCCCGTTGGAGCGCCTCTGCATCCTTGTTCTGGCGCTCAATATAGCTGGCATAAAGCGCATCGCGGGAAATCTGCGTTACAATAGAAGCGTCATAGCTATCAAGCGTTGGGACCAAGGGCGCTATCGCCTCTATAGTCACATCTGGGAAGCTCAAAAGTTCAAACGCGGACCGGCGTCGGCCGTCTTTGTTGACCCGTAGCCCGAACTGCTCCGCCTCTTGCGGAGACACGCGCAGCGCTTCCATGTCTGAACGAAGCGAGTCCAGCCGCTCTTTCTTCGCGATATAGCGCTCAAAGCGGGCTTTGCCGACGCAACCCGCGTCGACGCCTCTCTGAGTAAGCCGTTGATCCGCGTTGTCAGCACGCAAAGACATCCTGTATTCTGCGCGCGAGGTAAACATTCGGTAAGGCTCCTGAACGCCTCTCGTGATCAGGTCGTCGATCATTACACCAATATAGGCTTCGGACCGCGGTAGAATGAATGCGTCGCCAGAGATTGCGCGCTTGGCGGCGTTTACGCCCGCAATCAAACCCTGAGCGCCCGCCTCCTCATAACCTGTGGTGCCATTGATCTGGCCCGCAAGGAACAGCCCTGGCACACTTCTGAGCTCCAAAGTACGAGTCAAAGCGCGTGGATCGACGTAGTCATACTCGATTGCATAACCAGCCTGAAGAATCTGCGCCGACTCTAGCCCACGGATGGACTGAACATATTGCTCCTGAACCTCGATGGGCAAAGACGTCGAAATTCCATTTGGATACACAGAGTTAGTGGTCAGGCCTTCAGGCTCCAAAAACACCTGATGGGAAGCCTTATCCGCAAAGCGAACGACTTTGTCTTCGATAGAAGGGCAATATCTCGGCCCTATCCCTTCAATATGCCCACCATACATTGCAGATCGGCTCAAATTGTCGCGGATTAGCTCATGTGTGCGCTCATTTGTGTGTGTGATGCCGCAAGAAATCTGCTTCGCAATGACAGAGGTCGACAGGAAAGAGAATAGCTCCGGCTCGTCGTCGCCAGGCTGCATTTCGAGAATGGACCAATCGATCGTGTCTGATGCTAGTCGAGGTGGCGTTCCAGTCTTGAGTCGCCCCATCTCAAGGTCAAAACTGTCAACTCGCTCGGCCAGCTTCACAACTGCGGCGTCACCCACGCGGCCTCCTGGCCGCGATACATCGCCAATATGGATAACTCCACGCAGGAATGTGCCCGTTGTAAGCACCACGCCTGACGCAGGAATCTCTGCTCCGTCCGCTAGAACAACGCCGGAAACGGTCCCGCCCTTCATCAAAAGGTCGGAAACCTCCGCCTCAATCACGGTGAGGTTGTCTTGTTGGGCAATCAAAGTCTGAATTGCAGCCCGGTAGAGCTCCCGATCTGCTTGCGCGCGTGGCCCTTGAACCGCGGGGCCTTTTCGACGGTTGAGCAGTCGGAACTGGATGCCGGCCGCATCCGCCGCCCGCCCCATGATACCATCAAGCGCGTCAATCTCGCGAACCAAGTGCCCTTTACCAAGCCCACCTATTGCAGGGTTACAGGACATAACACCAATAGTCTCTGCCTTTTGCGTGATAAGCGCTGTGCGCGCGCCCGTGCGGGCCGCAGCATGTGCGGCCTCGGTGCCAGCGTGCCCACCGCCAACCACAATGACATCGAAAGATGAATGTTTCACGTGAAACACTCCTATTTACCCAAACAGAAACTTGCGAAGATCTCATCCAAGACGGATTCGACATCTACGCGTCCTATCATACTTTCCAAAGCCCTGACAGCCGTCCGTAGCTCTTCTGCAGCGATCTCAGAACGCTCCATACCAAAGGCCATCTCAACATCACATGCAGCCAACGCATCAGATGCCTTGATCAGCGCCACCCTGTGTCGCTCACGAATAGCCAGCCCTGCACCAGCTGCCCGAGCCTCCAAGATCGTAAAAGCACGCTCCAATAGCTCCGGAACGCCCTCTCCGGTCAAACCTGACACGCCAGATCCTGATTGATCAGACTTTCCACAAACAACAATATCTTCTGGCTGCGCGGCAAGTTGCAGCGCTTCGGCATCACCGCTGACAAGGAATACCCGTAGATCAGCAGTCTCTGCCCGTTTTAACGCACGTTCGATTCCAATCGCCTCGACCTCATCGTCGGTTTCTCTAAGCCCAGCCGTGTCAAGAAATGTAACGGGCAGACCGCGAAGGTCCATCCTGACCTCGATGATATCGCGCGTTGTGCCTGCCACCGAGGATGTAATCGCGGCCTCACGGCCTGCCAAACTATTCAGAAGCGTACTTTTTCCAATGTTAGGTGGGCCAACGATAGCGATTTCGAACCCGTCTCGGATACGCTCTGCCACGCCCACGCCCTTTGCCATAGCATCCAGCTCGCCACAAACTGTTGAGGTTAACGCGCGGACTTCAGGCGACACATCAACTGGCACTTCTTCGTCAGCGAAATCGATCGTTGCCTCCAGCAAGGCGGCTGCCCTGATAAGGTCCTTGCGCCACGCTTCTGCCTTGGACCCCAAGGCACCACTAAAGACGCGCACAGCTTGACGCCTCTGCGCTTCGGTCTCTGCATCGATAAGGTCCGCGAGGCCTTCGACCTGAGCCAAATCGAGGCATCCGTTCTCCAAGGCCCGTCGGGTGAACTCGCCAGGCTCCGCCAACCTGAGTCCGTCCATATCCCCGAGAAGCTTCAACACCGTTGAAACGATAGAGGGGCTTCCATGAACCTGAAACTCGATAACGTCTTCGCCAGTGAAGCTTGCCCCTTCCGAGAACCCAAGAACAAGCGCTTGGTCGATCAGTTCTCCATCGCTGTCGCGGATGTCGGCTAGAACTGGTTTTCTTGACGGAATCGTTCGGCCAACCAGAGCGGACGCCGCCTCAAAGGATCTAGAGCCCGAAAGCCGAATAATAGAAACACCAGCTTTGCCCCGCGCTGTCGCGAGGGCGAATATCGTGTCCATATTCCGTTACCTTACTGTTTTTAAACAGAAATTAGGTGTTCATCGACTCGAAGAAGTCAGCGTTTGACTTAGTCTGTTTGAGTTTCCCGATCAGGAACTCAATCGCATCCGTTGTCCCCATCGGGTTCAGGATACGGCGCAGCACAAAGGTTTTCTGCAGATCGTTCTTATCGACCAGAAGTTCCTCTTTCCGCGTACCGGACTTAAGGATGTCCATAGCCGGGAACACGCGCTTATCAGCCACTTTACGGTCCAGAACGATCTCGGAGTTACCGGTCCCTTTGAATTCTTCAAAGATGACCTCGTCCATGCGTGAACCCGTATCAATCAGCGCCGTAGCAATAATCGTTAGCGAGCCACCCTCTTCGATATTCCGCGCTGCACCGAAGAACCGTTTAGGACGCTGTAGTGCGTTGGCATCGACACCACCGGTCAGCACTTTACCCGAAGATGGCACCACGGTGTTAAACGCGCGGCCTAGTCGTGTGATCGAGTCCAGCAGGATCACAACGTCGCGCTTATGCTCAACAAGGCGCTTGGCCTTCTCGATCACCATTTCGGACACGCCGACGTGGCGGGTCGCTGGCTCGTCAAAGGTAGAGCTTACAACCTCTCCCTTCACCGAACGCTGCATGTCTGTAACTTCTTCAGGCCGTTCATCAATCAGCAGAACAATCAGATAGCACTCAGGGTGGTTCTGTTCGATCGACTTGGCGATGTTCTGTAGAAGAACGGTTTTACCTGTCCGCGGCGGCGCGACGATCAAAGACCGTTGGCCCTTACCAATCGGCGCTACCAAATCGATAATCCGAGCAGAGCGGTCTTTGACGGTTGGGTCCTTGAGTTCCATAGTGAGGCGCTCATCAGGATAGAGCGGCGTCAGGTTGTCGAAAGACACTTTATGGCGTGCTTTCTCCGGGTCCTCAAAGTTGATCAACGTAACCGATGTAATGGCAAAATAGCGTTCGTTCTCGTTTGGCGCACACATCACGCCTTCGACCGTATCGCCCGTCCGCAAAGAGTGTTTGCGTATCATCTCTGGGGACACGTAAATATCATCCGGACCCGGTAGGTAGTTTGCTTCGGGAGAGCGCAAAAAGCCGAACCCGTCTTGCAAAACCTCCAGAACCCCATCGCCGGAAATCTCCCAGCCTTCTTCCGCCTGTTCCTTGAGGATCGAGAACATGATGTCCCCTTTCCGCATTGTGGAAGCGTTCTCGATTTCCAGCTCCTCAGCCATAGCAACCAGCTCGGCAGGGCTATTTTTCTTGAGGTCAGCTAGATTCAGCTTGTCATCGGACATAAGGGATCACCCAATTCAGGTGGCATACCGCCACTTCGTAAATTTTCTCGGTCAGGGATTCATCACGACCGGACGGCCGCTATCGGGGGACTGCTAACAACGATGGAAGAACGAGTCAATCAACATCAGATCGGTCGAGCGATTACCATAATGACGATAATTATCATAAACACCGTCGGGACCTCGTTCATCAGTCGGTAGGTTCTCCCGCTTCTGGTGTTCGTACCCGCCACAAAATCCTTGCGACGCGCTGCGAGCCATTCGTGGAACCAAGTCATACCAATCACAGCCCCTGCCTTCACCCACGGCCAGCCCTCGGACCAATCGACGATCCCAGGGGTAAACACCAAGCACAGCCCAAACACCCAGGTGCTAATCATAGCCGGAACCATGATCAGCTTTAGAAGCTTCATTTCCATCATTTGAAAAAGCTTGTCCGTCTCAGACCCAACTTCAACTTTCTCTGTGTGGTGAACAAACAGACGAGGAAGGTAAAACAGACCTGCCATCCAGGCGATGACAGACATCACATGCAGACTTTTGGTCCAAGGGTAAATTTCTGCCAGAAGGTCCGTCATTGTGCCTCTCTCTCGAGTGTCCTTCTTAAATAAATAAAGAAGAAAGAAAAGATGATGTTGTTAGTAGGTACAGTGGATAGTGTGGATCAAATACTTGTCCACTGATTTGGAAAACAAGTCATGGAAGTTCTCCACGACTATCTATACATCTAAATTAATCAATTTATTTCAATGAGTTAAATAGAAATTAGTAAGGGGAGAATCTGTGGATAAATATTGTATCGAATTGCCTTCACAACACTTGCCCCCACCCGTGAATTGGACCGCCCACAAGGTATAAGCGTAGGATCAGAATCCGAACAGTGTTGGTAACTCCGGACTTCGGCGCGAAGCCGGTGGATAAGTCACCGAATGCCAAATATATATCCCTAAGCTTGCCCTCAGAGTTATCCACATGAAACGCCCAATCATTCTCGCGTCCGGATCCGAAATTCGTCAGTCAATGCTTCGACAGGCGGGTGTTTCCTTCACCTCTATGCTGGCGCGAGTGGATGAAGAAAGCATTAAGGCTTCGCTTCTTGCCGAAGAAGCCAATGCGCGGGATGTGGCGGACACACTTGCTGAGTTCAAGGCGCGCCGCATCGCGGATAAGCATCCAGAGGCTTTGGTGATCGGGTGTGATCAGGTTCTAGAGTTTGAACGTATGATCTTTTCAAAGCCAACCTCGCAAGAAGAGGCAATCAAACAGCTGATGCAGATGTCCGGGAAACAACACAAGCTGCTGTCAGCCGCAGTGATATATCAGGATGCAAAGCCCGTTTGGCGCACGCTTGGTCAGGTGAGGCTTACCATGCGGGTGCTGACGCCTGCCTATATCGAAAGTTACGTGGACCGGAACTGGGATGACATTCGCCATTGTGTTGGCGCATACCAGTTGGAATCCGAAGGCGCGCGACTTTTCGCCCGTGTAGACGGCGACTATTTCACAGTGCTGGGCCTGCCGCTATTAGAGGTGTTAGGGTATCTTACCATGTCAGGAGCAATTGACGGATGACCAATGAGACTGTCCTCTTAGCGGGGGTCATCGGCCAACCGATCGTTCAGAGCAAATCCCCGATTTTGCATGGCCATTGGCTCAAGCGCTACGGTATAAACGGGCATTATATTCCGATGGATGTCTCCAGCGTGAATTTACCCCATGTCCTCAACAACCTTCCGAAAATGGGGTTTCGCGGCGTGAACATCACGTTGCCCCATAAGGAAAGTGTCCTTGATATTGCCGATGTCATTTCTGACAGGGCGGCGCTTATTGGGGCGGCGAATACCCTGACGTTTCAAAGCGACGGCAAACTCCATGCAGATAACACGGACGGGATAGGGTTTATCTCAAACCTGAAACAGGAAGCGCCAGGATGGGATCCGAAAGCAGGTCCGGCTCTGGTCCTTGGCGCAGGCGGCGCGTCCCGTGCGATTGTAGCGGCGCTGCTCCACGAAAAAGTCCCAGAGATCATTCTGACCAATCGAACACGTGCTCGGGCTGATGCTTTGAAAGCGCATTTCGGCGGTAAGATCAAAGTCGTTGATTGGACCCAAGCTGCCAATCACCTTGATGAAGCCACGACACTGGTGAACACAACTGCACTGGGCATGACGGGCAAAGAAGATCTGAAGTTCAACTTAGATGGACTCACGCCAAAAACACTGGTTTCTGACATCGTATACAGCCCGCTGATCACGCCACTTCTTGCAAGCGCACAGGAACGCGGCTGCTTTACCGTGGACGGACTTGGTATGCTTTTACATCAAGCCGTGCCGGGATTTGAGCGATGGTTTGGTCGTGCACCAGAGGTGGATGCAGAGTTGCGTCGTGCCGTTCTGGCATGACAAAAAACCGCATTATACTTGGACTCACCGGCTCGATCGGAATGGGCAAGTCGACCACTGCCCAAATGTTCCGCGATCTCGGAGTACCGGTCTGGGACGCTGATCATTCCGTTTCAGAACTATATTCCAAAGACGGATCCGCCATTGCAGGGTTGAGCGCCATAAATCCAGAATTTGTTACCGAAGGTACAGCCAATCGCGCCGCGATGAAGCGGGCCATTGCAGCCGATCCCAATGTATTAGCGCAAATCGAGACATTGGTTCATCCCCTCGTGCGTGCCAGCCGAGAGGCTTTTCTAGCGGACCACGCTGATGACGACCTTGTGGTCCTGGATATTCCGCTGCTTTTCGAGACGGGTGCACAAGAACAGGTTGATCTGGTCTTGGTCGTAACGGCACCAGCTGCTGTGCAGCATGCTCGCGTGATAGAGCGTGGAACGATGACGCCGGAGATGTTCGAAGCCATCCTAGTAAAACAAGTGCCTGATACAGAGAAACGCGCCCAAGCAGATTTTGTGATTGAAACACTTGCCCTTGAAGACACCAAGGCTGACGTGACATCTTTGGTTGAAGAGTTGAGGGGCCGACATGCGTGAAATCGTACTGGATACAGAAACCACTGGCTTCGAGCCGGGTGAGGGCGACCGCATCGTAGAGATCGGCGCAGTCGAGCTGTTCAACCATATGCCCACCGGCAAAACCTACCACCAATACATCAATCCCGAACGCTCTATGCCGCAGGGTGCGTTTGAGGTTCACGGCCTCGGTGACGAATTTCTCCGCGATAAGCCGGTGTTCAAAAAGATTGGGCAGGCATTTCTAGATTTCGTCGGCGATGCGAAGCTGGTGATACATAACGCCGCGTTCGACATGAAGTTTTTGAATGCGGAACTGGGTTGGGCCGGCTTTCCACTGCTGCCGAATGACCAAGCGTTGGATACGCTCGCCATCGCGCGCAAGAAGTTTCCCGGATCGCCGGCGACCCTTGATGCGTTGTGCCGCCGTTTCGGCGTGGACAACTCAGCCCGTGAGAAGCACGGAGCGCTGCTCGACAGTGAAATTCTCGCGGAAGTGTATCTTGAACTGATTGGGGGCCGTCAGCCGGGACTGATACTATCAGAATCCAGAGGCACATCGGGTATGGAATCTGCTCAAGATGCGTGGCGTCCAATGTCGCGGCCTGAACCGCTCCCGCCTCGGATCACCGAGGCAGAACGCGCCGCCCATCATGCTTTTGTGGAAAAGCTGGGCGACGCCGCTTTGTGGAAATCGCAGGCCTAAGCGTCTGCGGTTTTTGCTGCCGCTTCGGCCTGTGCGCGACGCGCCAGCTCATTGCGATAAAGCGCAAGGAAATCGATCGTTTCCAAGTTCAGCGGCGGGAAGCCACCATCGCGGGTCACATCGGACACAATGCGGCGCAAGAATGGGAACAACATGCGCGGGCACTCGATCATAAGATAAGGGTGCAGCTGTTCTTCAGGGACATTCTCAACCTGAAAGATGCCAGTGTACTCAAGTTCCATAAGGAAGATCGGCTTACCTTCACCTGTGGTTTTTGCAGTCACTTCCAGCTTTGTGGAAACTTCATACTGGTTGTCACCACCGCGCTTCTTAGCGTCCAGGTTAACTTGAACCTGAATGTCGGGTGTCTGATCACCTTCGCCAAGACCCTTTTGGGCGGCGATGTTCTCAAAGGACATGTCCTTGATGAACTGGGCCAGAACTTGCATGCGGGGTGGTGTAGGGGCGGCTGGGGCCGCGCCGTTTTCTTCGGCCATCGGGGGCGTCTCCTTAAAGCGAGAAATTAAGCTGGGATGTGCTTAGCAGGTCGGTTCGTCCGCCTCAACTCAATGCCGCGTCCAACCTGAAGGTTGGTTATGTGTCGGGCGCGGCGCATCGCCCTCGTCCAGATCTGAGAATTCGCCATCTATCACGTCATTGTCAGCAGGACGCGCCTCGCGGCGATAGTCGGTTTGCACAAAGCTTTGGACTTTGACTTTGCTACGCAGCCAGCGGAACAACGCCAAACGCACGGGGGGGATCAAAAGAGCAAAGCCAACGCCATCAGTGAAAAACCCAGGTGTGAGCAGCAAAAGACCGGACGCAAGGATCATCGCACCATGCGCCAGCGATTCAGTCGGATCCTGAAACTCCTGAAGGTTGGAACGGATTTGCGACATGGCCATGAGCCCTTGCGCGCGCACCAGAAATGTCCCCAAGATCGCTGTCAGGACGACGATACCCAAAGTCGGCCAAAGACCCAGAAAGCCACCGACTTGAATGAATAGAGCGATCTCCACAATTGGGATCGAAACGAAGAGTAAAAATAGCCACATGGCAAAAGCCTGTTCCTAGACGCGGGTCAGGTGGACTTGTGTCCCCCTAACACCTACATAAGAGGCTGAGTTCCAATTTGCCAACTTTCCGGCACACAGAGGCGTTGATGAGCACGATATGATTGAACTTCTTGTACTGGCGGGTATCGCCGTCTTCCTCATTCTTAAGCTGAAATCAGTGCTCGGCACCCGCGAGGGTTTCGAAAAGCCGCCGCTGCCGGTTCCTTCGGCGAACGACCCCGCCCAGAAAGCGCGGCAGAAGTTTGAAGTGATCGATGGCGGTGCGGATCGCGACATCACGGATCATGTCGACGAAGACAGTTCAGCCGCCAAAGCGCTGGCTGAAATGAAGCGCGTCGATCCAAGTTTTGGCGTCAGCGATTTTCTGGGCGGCGCACGCGGCGCCTACGAAATGATCCTGATGGCCTTCGAACTGGGCGAGATCGACGAAATCGCGCCTTTCTTGTCTGGCGATGTTCTGGAAGCATTTGAGCAGGTGATCGAGCAGAGACAAAAAGAAGGCCTACTTGTTCAGGCCAACTTTGTCGGCGTGCGTGAGTTGACCTTGCTTGATGCAGAATTCGACAAAGACACCAAAGAAGGCGAGCTAAAGGTCAAGTTCGTTGGGGAGCTTACCTCCGTAGTGCGCGATGCCGCTGGCGATATCGTCGAAGGCGATCCAAATACGATCAAACGCGTGAAAGACATTTGGACCTTCTCACGCATAATGGGCAGCGAAGATCCCAACTGGCAACTGGTCGCAACTGGGGAATGAGGCATGTCCGGTGGGCAGCAGCATTTATTGCGTTGGGGGCGGCTATGACCCCTGACCCTGTAGAGGCCGCGCCGACCTATGAGATTCTCAAGTTCGAAGATTTGGATGGCTGGGCCGAAGATGATCACGCGGCCGCGCTTGAGGTTTTTCTCGAAACCTGCGCCGACATCAAGGACGCTGAATGGGCCACCCTATGTGCTTTGGCGACAAGTCAGCCGTCTGCCCGAACATTCTTTGAACTGTTCTTCCGTCCCGTTCTGATCAACGGAGAAGAGCAAGCCCTGTTCACAGGTTATTTCGAGCCGGAGTTGCGAGGCTCTAGGACGCGGGGCGGGCCTTACCAATACCCGCTGCACAGCAAGCCGCCAGAAGTTGCGAATGGTAGCACGTGGTATTCCCGCCGTGAGATCGAAGAACAGAACCTTCTTGAAGGGCGTGGTCTGGAATTGGTCTGGATCGACGATCCCGTCGACAAGTTCTTCCTGCAAGTGCAGGGGTCGGGCCGCGTTAAATTGGCCGAAGGCGGCGCGATGCGTGTCGGCTATGGCGGAAAGAACGGGCATGAATACCGATCCATCGGGAAAGAGCTGATCCGTCGTGGCATATACGAGCCACACCAAGTGTCGGCCCAAGTCATTCAGCAATGGGTGAAGCGTAACCCTGTCGACGGGCCGGAACTGCTGCGGCACAATCCATCCTATGTGTTCTTCCGCGAAGTCTCCGAAGTTCCGTCCCACAAAGGTCCGCTTGGCGCGATGAACCGCTCAATCACGCCCATGCGCTCAATCGCGGTTGATCCGTCATTCAATACTTTGGGTGGACCAGTCTGGATCGAAAAAGGCGGTGCGACGCCGTTAAAGCGATTGATGATTGCGCAAGACACTGGCTCCGCGATCAAAGGGGCACAAAGGGCCGATGTTTATTATGGCACTGGCGATCAGGCGGGGCGTGCTGCGGGGCGTATTCGCGATCGGGGACGCCTTGTGGCCTTGATGCCGATCCAAACGGCCTACACCCTAGCGCCCAACGGGTAAGAGGATGACGCGCCGCAAACGAAACCTGAATGCCGAAGAGCAAGAGCTTTGGGCGCGTGTTGCCGAAACAGCGATTCCAATGACTTTGCGTGCGAAGGCTAAGGCCAAGCCAGCGTCAAAAGGTAAACCCGTCCCAGACCCTGTTTCGCCACGTTCGATCAGATCGTTCAAACTGGGCGAGCAAGCTGCGCCGAAATCACCAAAGCACCATCTGTCGCCAAGCCTAGATCAACATTTCGCCAAGGCACCGGTAGCCATGGATAAGAAGGCGTTCACCCGCCTCAAACAAGGCAAGCTTAGCCCAGAGGCCCGAATTGATCTCCACGGTATGACGTTGGAGCAGGCTCATCCAAGGCTGAACCGCTTTATTCTGGATGCCCACGCTCAGGGCAAGCGACTGGTTCTGGTGATCACGGGCAAAGGCAAAAGCCGCGATGACGGCGGACCGATCCCCACACGGTTGGGCGTTCTACGCCATCAGGTTCCGCAGTGGTTCCAACAGCAACCGCTCAAGCCGCACATTCTCCAAGTGACCCAAGCAAGCCAGAAACACGGTGGCTCAGGGGCGTATTACGTTTATCTGCGCCGCACGCGGTAAGGCATGGCCAGCCCGTCGCAATCCAAGACTGGCTACGAGAGTGGCCAGAACCAGATATGCAGAGACCCAAGCCATCTGGCGCGCATAGTCCACGCCCAAATCAATGATCAGCCCAGTGAGCCCAGGCCCAACTGCTGACCCTAGCACCATGATCGCGGTGGCCATTGCTTTTATGCTGCCCAAGTGGCGCGTCCCAAAGAACTCTGCCCAGAACGCTGCGGGCAGCGTGGCTTGCATTCCTGACGTCATCGCGAAAAATGCGATGCCGAGTGCGCCACCCGTCAGCGTTGTGCTTTGCGAGAAGATCACGAACCCCAACGCCAGTGGCAGCGTATAGACGGCCATCATTCGACGCGTGCCAAACTGATCTATCGCGAAGCCAGACAGGATCATCGAGATTACTGCCATTCCTGTGTAGACAGGGAAGAGTTGAACTAGTTCGATATGGCTCCAGCCCTTGGTCTCTGCCAGATGAACTTGAAGGAAAAAGAATGCCGTACCGAATGCGGGTGGCCCGATCAGAACTGGCATCACCATCCAAAACAGGGGTGATCTGAATACCTCTATCCTTGTCCAATGGCGTCCGCCCATTCCTGCCATGTGGTTCTCTGCAGTTGAGGAATTTGGCGTGCGTTCTTGTTTGAGCAATGCGTAGATGGCGGGGGAAACGATGACTAATACACCAGCCGCGACGAGCCAAGAACTACGCCAGCCGATCAGTCCCATCAAAGCGACAAACACGATGGGCAGTATCGCTTCGCCAATAGAGAACCCAAAGCTCGCCACAGCCAAGGCGCGGCCACGTGCGGCGACGAACCAGCGCGCCATTGCGGTGCTGGCAACATGTGTCGACATGCCTTGCCCCATCAGCCGCAACACAAAAATCAGCGCCACCAGCATAGGAAGGGACGACACGAACGCCATCGACACGCAAGCCAAAGCCAGCACAAGCAATACAGCGGTCCCAAGGACACGAACGCGAAGCAAATCCGTGAGGACGCCTGCCCAAATCATCACAAGAGCGGAACATAGCGTTCCCAGCATATAAATGCCGCCCCACGCGGCATGAGTCAGCCCAAACTCGGCGCGAATTTCTCCGGCAAAGATCGACAGGAAAAAGGTTTGACCAAAGGAAGACGCGAACGTGAGCAGTAAGCCCGCGCCGAGCCAGTTTAGATTGCTGCGGATAAACCGAAGCGTATCCACTACCTGCTCGCCACCGGTGACAAGATCAATGTCGTGGCGTTCTGCACCGTCAAAACGGTTCCCGGCAAAAGCCCGGTGCGCCCGCCGTCACCCGACAAGGCTCGCTCCAGATCTGGAATCTGTCCAAGGATTTTCAGAAGCGCTGGGGACTTTGCGGTTGGGAAGTGATTGGTCCCACCCTCGCTATACGCGGTGACGTCGATATAGGTGATGTCGTATTTGGCAATCTCGCCAACGTCCTCAAGTCGCCCCAACCTGTTCTTCTGGCCGGTGAGCTGTTCGATCAAGCGCAGCGCGCGGTCTTTCTTCGACGAGAAGATAATGAATGGATCGGGCAGTTCTCCAATTGCATCCGCCTGCGTTTTAAAGACGTCGAGATCAAGGTCTGGCGACATCAGCACGACGCCGCTTATCCTGTTCATCGCCCTGGTATTTCCCGACACACGGAGTTCACGCAGGGTCTCCATTGTGACCATTGAGCCAAGAGAGTGCGCCACAAGAATTATGCCACGGGCATTTGATTTTGACACCTCGTCGATCAGGCGGCGAAGCCCATCCCGAGCGAAGAGAGCGCTGTCGCGATCATAAGCGTAATTGAGCGGGTTTCCCGCAGATGGCCACGAATAGGTGACTGCAACGCCGGGAAGATTAAGGTCATGGCTCATTTGCGCAATGCGGTAGAGACCATCACTAAACCGGTTATTGAAACCGTGAACGTAAATAATGACATCGCGGTTCTCGGGCTTCTTCGTAGCGAGCAACTTGTCCAAGTTTGCACGCATCTGCGTGCCATTCTTGTAGGCTTCGGTGCCAGCTAACAGGAAGTGTTTCTGCGGGTCTGGCTTCGCGTTTGGCCACTCTATTTTTCCAGCCTTATGAACTGGGGGGATGGACACATTTACTTGGCCGTAGATCGAAGTGTGCGATCGAAGGGTTCCGAATGGAAGTCGGTCAGTTTGGCGGGTCGTCGCAAAAAAGATCGGTCGCTCCGTTGCAGGCTCCAACCCCAACGGAATACGGGCCAGCCCACCCTTATGAGTGCACGCTGTCAGAAAAATTGCAGCGAAAACAAGGAGGACCCGAACTTTCAAACTACAGCACGTATCTACTCAGGTCGGCTGATCTGCTCAGCTCTCCCAAGTGCTTTTCAACGAATTCGGCATCGACAATGACTTCGTCGCCAGCCCGATCAGGGGCTGTGAAGCTCAACTCTTCGAAAACGCGCTCCATAACAGTATAAAGCCGGCGCGCGCCGATGTTCTCGACAGATTGGTTCACTTCGGCGGCGATCCGCGCCAGCGCTGCGATCCCGTTATCTGTAAAAGATACAGTCACCTCTTCTGTGCCCATCAAGGCAGTATACTGACGCGTTAGCGCGTTGTCTGTTTCTGTGAGAATGCGCACGAAATCTTCCTCGGTCAGCGCGCGAAGCTCTACCCGAATAGGAAGGCGACCTTGCAATTCAGGCAACAGGTCAGATGGCTTGGCAATGTGAAAAGCGCCAGATGCGATGAACAGCACATGGTCAGTTTTTACCGGGCCATGCTTTGTGGAAACAGTTGTCCCCTCAATGAGCGGGAGAAGGTCACGTTGCACGCCCTCGCGGCTTACATCGGCGCCACGTGCATCGGCGCGGGCGCAAACCTTGTCGATCTCGTCAAGAAAGACGATCCCGTTCTGCTCCACCGCTTCAATGGCATTTTGCGTGACGGCCTCCTGATCCAACAGTTTGTCGGCTTCATCTGCGACCAACACCTCGTATGAGTCAGCGACTTTCATTTTCCTCTTTGTCGTCCGTCCTCCCATGGCTTTGCCGAAAAGATCGCCAAGGTTCATCATACCGGGTCCACCACCCATGCCAGGTTGGCCGGGGACTTCAAACATCTGAAACGGGTTGCTGCCGCCAGTATCGGCGACATCAAGTTCGATCTCTTTGTCGTCCAAAATACCGTCGCGTAGCTTCTTGCGGAACATTTCACGGGTGCCCTCGCGGGCGTCAGTGCCAGCAAGAGCGTCAATCACGCGTTCTTCCGCAGCCTCGTGTGCAGCGGCTTTCACGTCTTCGCGCATTTGCTCGCGGGTCATCAAAATGGCGGCGTCTACAAGGTCGCGAATGATTTGCTCAACGTCACGTCCGACATATCCGACTTCTGTAAACTTGGTCGCCTCGACCTTAAGAAATGGCGCCCGTGCGAGCTTCGCCAATCGTCGGGAAATTTCGGTTTTGCCAACGCCCGTTGGCCCGATCATGAGGATGTTCTTCGGATAAACCTCGTCACGCAGATCATCGGCAAGTTGCTTGCGCCGCCAACGGTTGCGTAAGGCGACTGCAACGGCCCGCTTGGCGTCTTTTTGACCAATGATAAAGCGATCCAGCTCGGAAACGATCTCGCGGGGAGTCAGGTCAGTCACGTTGGCATCCTTCTCGGTTTACAGATGTTCTAGACCTATGGGTGCGCACCCGCAACTTGAAGGGCAGAAGTAACGGAAGCTGACAATTCCGTGCAGAGGGTTTCGGATTTTCAAGAAACGGCGAATACTCAGTGCAAGATTTGAAAGATTTCAACTCAGGAGCTTCCCATGATTTCTCGTCGTGCAATCCTTCGTGGCGCGGTTACCGTGTCCACAGTCGCCGCCCTACCTGCCTTTGCCGGTGGGCATGGCCGCATCGGTAAATTCAAAGGCGCCAGCAACCACAAGACCTCGGGCCGCGCCGAGCTTGTGAAATCAGGTCAGGGCGGCTCGGTCGAGCTCCTTGGTGATTTCAAATTTGATGGCGCGCCTGATCCTAAAGTGGCGCTGGGCAACAATGGCTATGACCCAAAAACACTCATGGGCCCGCTGAAGTCGAACGCAGGCGCCTCGACTTATAAACTACCGAAAGGCGTCAATCCTGACGACTACAACGAGGTCTGGATCTGGTGCGAGAAGTTCAACGTGCCGCTTGGCGTCGCAAAGCTCTGATCACTCGGACACCGCCAACCCGTCCTCGTAAGGGGGTAGGAGGTGTTTCCCCGGGAAGTTCGGCAACATACCAAGCAGCCCTGCGCGGGTCTGCGTCCAGAACGCGCCGAGCGATGTGACGAAAACACCCAACACCAGCGTTGTCAGGACTGGCGCCCATTGGGTGCCGGTCTCGTTGATCGCAGCAGCCAAAAGCAGGCCCATGTAAACGAGACCTGCGGTCAGGAAACTGCGCCGATCAATGATGATCGCCAGAAGTGTGAAAAGCACCAAAACAATGATTGCAAGTCCGGTGCCGACCGGCCCACCCATCTGGTAGTTGGACATAACCAACGTGTTCACCAGTGCGGGGGCTGCAAGGATGTGGAGCCAAAACGCCGACGCAGATTTCCGGCTGACACGATGCGGATCCTGCAGGTCAAACCAAAGCGCACCAAGGAACGCGCAAACCCCGAACACAAGCGTTCCCAGTGCCAAATAAGGCTGACGGCGGAGATCGAAATAGTCGGTAAAGTTCGCATTGCTGGGCGCATTTCCTGGGAACAGTAGATCAATCAAACCGACCACAACGACAATGCCAAAGCCGCCAAGAGCAAACATCGCAAACGGCAGGCGGAAAACGCGGAAATACGCGATCATCCCAGTCATCCCGATAAGGCCAACAGCGACCGTCTTGAGAGGCGTCAAATCGCCATAAGGCCCTATGATCAAAGCAATTACTGTGACGGCAAGGGTGATGGCAAAGGCGATGCATAGCGCGATTGACGGTAAGGACATGCGCCGTTTCTTGGTGAAATACAGCGCAAGCACTACAGACACCGCCATTGCAAAGGCCGGTATCAGAGCAATTTCGCCAAAGATGGCGGACAGCCCTACAAGGCCTGACATCAGCAAGCCCAAACCAACAGTCACAAAAATCTCTGCGAAGCCTTTGAATAACTCGAACGGCTCGTCGTCGCCGATCATGTTGGCGCGATACCCCTGCCGCTGATCGGACAGGATCATCAGTTTGCTGGCTTGCGCCTCGTCCAGAACGCCAGAGGCGACCGCTGCGCGAAGGTCATCGCGGGAAATGCCCTCAGGCATCGATCGTCTCAACAGTCAGGTTGCCATTGGTGTAGACGCAGATATCAGCCGCGATCTTCATCGCGTCCCGCGCAATCGTCTCGGCGTCTTTCTCGGTGTCCATCATGGCGCGGCCAGCCGCCAGCGCGAAATTTCCACCCGAGCCAATCGCGGTCACGTCATGTTCAGGCTCCAGCACGTCGCCCGCTCCTGTGATAACAAACAGGTCCTTGCCGTCGGTCACGATCAGCATGGCCTCCAGATTTTTCAGATATTTGTCAGTGCGCCAGTCCTTCGCCAGCTCTACTGCTGCGCGGGCCAACTGACCCGGAACGGCTTCAAGTTTGGTCTCCAACCGTTCCAATAACGTGAACGCATCGGCGGTAGAGCCTGCGAAGCCAGCAACAACATCCATCCCTCCGGGTGAGAGGCGACGCACCTTGCGTGCAGTACCTTTCATCACGGTTTGACCGACCGAGACTTGTCCGTCGCCCGCGATGACAACCTTGCCGCCCTTGCGAACGCCGATGATGGTGGTGCCGTGCCAGCCGGGGAATTTGTCGTCGGACATGCTGCTCTCCTTTTAACCTTGAGGACATATAGTCATGGAAGGCGAGAGGCGCAAAGAGGCCAAGACATGAAAAAGGCCCCGAACATTTCTGCGCAGGGCCTTCTTCGAATCGATCCGGTGTCGAACTAGTCCAGCGAACGCTCGACTTCTTCGCGGGTGAAGATCTCGATAACATCCTGTGGGCGGATGTCGTCATAGGCTTCAAACGCCATGCCGCACTCTTGGCCGGATTGAACCTCTGGCACTTCGTCTTTGAAGCGCTTGAGCGTTTTCAGCGTACCTTCGTGGATCACGACGTTGTCACGAAGCAGGCGCACACCAGCGGAGCGGCGGGCCACACCTTCGGTGACAATACACCCAGCAACCTTGCCAACGCCGGTGACTTTGAAGACTTCCTTGATTTCGGCGTAACCGATGAAGTTCTCTTTGATCTCTGCGGACAGCAGACCAGATGCAGCTTGTTTCACGTCATCCACAAGGTCGTAGATGACCGAGTAGTAGCGGATTTCCACGCCCTTCTGGTTGGCGGTGTTCCGTGCGGAAGCGTTTGCGCGAACGTTGAAGCCAAACACAGGTGCGCCCGAGGCTTCAGCCAGACCGATATCGCTTTCCGTGATCGCACCAACACCGGAGTGCAGAACGCGAACGCGCACTTCGTCGTTGCCGATCTTCTCCATCGCCTGAACGATCGCTTCGGCGGAGCCTTGCACGTCGGCCTTCACCAAGATTGGCATCTCGGTCAGGTTCTCGTCGTCCTTAGCTTTCGCCATCAACTGCTCAAGGGTGGTTGCGGCACCAGCGGCGGCGCGTTTGTCCTTGGCGGCTTTTTCGCGATACTCAGCGATCTCACGAGCTTGCGCTTCTGTATCGACAACGTTCAACACGTCACCAGCTTCAGGAGTACCATTGAGGCCAAGAACCTCTACAGGCACCGACGGGCCAGCTTCTTTGATGCGGTCGCCCTGGTCGTTGATCAGCGCACGGACCTTACCGTATTGCTCACCCACAACGAAGATGTCGCCTTGGCGCAGAGTACCGTTCTGAACCAGAACGGTTGCTACCGGACCGCGACCCACGTCAAGCTGCGCCTCGATCACAGCGCCAGAAGCGGCGCGATCTGGGTTGGCTTTCAGTTCCAGAATCTCTGACTGAAGCGCGATGGCTTCAAGCAGGGTATCAAGGCCTTGGCCGGTGGTTGCAGAGACCTCGACGTCTTGAACGTCGCCGGACATTTTCTCAACGATCACTTCGTGCTGAAGCAGGTCGGTGCGAACTTTGTCAGGGTTGGCGTCGTGCTTGTCGACTTTGTTGATCGCTACGATCATCGGAACGCTAGCCGCTTTCGCGTGGTGGATCGCTTCGATGGTTTGCGGCATGACCGCGTCATCAGCAGCGACAACCAGCACAACAATGTCCGTTACCTGAGCACCACGGGCACGCATTGACGTAAACGCCGCGTGACCCGGTGTATCAAGGAACGTAAGCTTCGTGCCGTCTTGGTCGACTTGGTAAGCACCGATGTGCTGCGTGATGCCGCCAGCTTCGCCAGCGGTGACGCGGGCGTTGCGGATCGCGTCAAGCAGCGAGGTTTTGCCGTGGTCAACGTGGCCCATGATGGTGATGACAGGAGCACGAGGCTTCAGATCTTTGCTGTCGTCTTCGATCTGGGCGATGACGTCCTCAACATCCGAGTCAGAGACGCGCACAACGTTATGACCGAACTCTTCAATGATCAGTTCTGCGGTATCAGCGTCGATGGACTGCGTCTGCGTGGCCATGATGCCGTTGTTCATCAGGGCTTTCACAACGTCCGAAACACGTTCTGCCATGCGGTTCGCAAGTTCCGAGACTACAATCGCCTCTGGAAGCTGAACATCACGGACAACCTTTTCGCGTTCGACCGAGCCGCCCATAGCTTTCTGGCGCGCCCGTTCTTGCTTACGCTTCATGGCGGCCATGGATTTCTGACGCCCGCCTTCACCGCCACGCAGGGCTTGATTCAGCGTTAGCTTGCCGGAACGGCGACCATCGTCGACGCGTGCTTTGCCACCTTTGTTGTCGCGATCATCACGGTCGCGGCGCACAGGTGTCGGAGCGGCTTTGCCGCCACCGCGAGGGCCGGAAGGCGACACGGCTGGCTCGCCAGGAGCAGCGGCCTCGGGTGCTGCAGCAGGAGCAGCGGCGCGGGTTTTAGCTTCTTCGGCTTCACGCAGCTTGCGTTCATCTTCTTCGGCTTTGGCCTTCAGCGCGTCTTCACGCTCTTTTTCTTCACGCTCTTTGGCTTCAGCCTCGGCGCGACGGCGTTCGCGGTCTTTTGCACGCTCTTCTTCTTCCTGCGCGCGGCGCTCAGTATCGGCTGCTTCTTGCTCTTTGGCAGCCTGAAGCGCCTTCATGCGGCGCTCCATCTCTGCATCGGAGATACCGGCAGGACGTTTGGAAGGGTCACCAACAGAGGGCGATCCTGTAATGGAAGGCTTTGCGCCACCGGGTTTAGGCACCACTACGCGTTTGCGCTTGGTTTCCACCACCACGTTCTTGGTGCGCCCGTGGCTGAAGCTCTGCTTCACATTGCCGGGACGTGCGCCTTTAAGGCCAAGGGGTTTTTTACCGTCACTATCGCTCATGCGTCGTCTTTTCCTTTCGGGCGGGATTTTTTTCCGCCGCTATGTCCGCGGACACCTTTCAGCCTGATGCCCTCAGCTTTGATCTGTCTGCTGAGTCCACCTGCCGTTAAGGCGCCATGTATCACACTTTCCCGACCGAATGCCAAACCCAATTCCTGAGAGGTCAAACAGCCAATAAATACGTCTTTTCCGGGCGGCGAGTGGAGCTTCGATTTGCCCCGTTCCGACCCGTCACTTGCCTGAACCAAAAGCGTCGCACGCTCGTTCTCCAGCAAGCTCTTTACTTTCTCGTAGCCAGTGACCGCCTGCCCCGCCTTACGCGCGAGCGAAATGAGATCAACCAGTCTGCGGGCCAGCAATTTGTCAGTCTGCTCAAACAGACCCTCCGGAACGCTGACCTGTTCCTTGGCGGAACGTGAGAACGCCTTCGTCTTGATTGCCTTTTCCAAGGCATCTTTGTCGGCGCTCACCCAAATGCCGCGACCCGGCAATTTGTTGCGAACGTCCGGAACAGCCTGACCTTCCGGTCCGACCACAAAACGGATCATCAGCGCAGGATCGCGCAACTCTCCCGTAGCGATACAACGTCGCTCCGGGCCGTTTTGCTCTTTTTCTTGACCGCCGCGGCTCATGCCGGGATCCCTGAGGCCTGAAATCAGGCCTCAGCCTCCGCGGTTTCTTCATCACCGTCTTCGGCTTCGGTTTCATCCGATGCCAAATCAGCAGGATCGACCCAACCAAGTTGGATACGGGCCGTCATGACCATTGCCTGAGCTTCTTCAAGCGACACGTCGAAAGGTTCCAGAACTCCGTCGTCTTTGGAGCGTTCACCGTTGACGGTCGTCCAGCCACCGGCCAGCTCCCAGTCAGCGCAGGTTGCGAAGTCTTCCAAAGTCTTCACATCATCCTTCGCCAGTGCTTCCACCATCTGGGGTGTCAGACCTTCAAATTCAATAAGGCTGTCCTGCGCACCCAACTCACGGGCGGTTTCCAATGCCTTCTTGGCTTGGGCTTCCAGATAGTCGCGGGCACGAGCTTGAAGCTCGGAAGCCGTGTCACCGTCAACGCCGTCGATGACCAGCAGTTCATCCACTTCGACATAGGCCACTTCTTCAAGTGAGGTGAAGCCTTCGGATACCAGCAGTTGAGCAAAGAATTCGTCGAGGTCCAGCGTTTCCATGAACAGCTTGGTGCGCACTTCGAATTCTGCCTGACGCCGCGCGGATTCTTCTTCCTCGGTCATGATGTCGATGTCGAGGCCGGTGAGTTGCGACGCAAGACGCACGTTTTGACCACGACGGCCAATTGCCAAGGATAGCTGCTCTTCCGGAACGACAACTTCAATACGTTCGGCTTCTTCGTCCAGAACCACCTTGGTGACTTCAGCAGGCTGAAGCGCGTTCACCAAGAAGGTCGGCTGATCTTCGTTCCAAGGGATGATGTCGATCTTCTCGCCCTGAAGTTCGTTCACAACAGCCTGAACACGGGAGCCACGCATACCAACGCAGGCACCAACAGGATCGATGGAACTGTCATGCGAGATGACTGCAATCTTGGCGCGCGAGCCTGGATCACGGGCAACGGCTTTGATCTCGATGATGCCATCATAGATTTCTGGAACTTCCATCTTGAACAGCTCGGCCATGAACTGAGGATCTGTGCGCGACAGGAAAATCTGCGGACCACGCACTTCGCGGCGCACGTCTTTGATGTAGACGCGGATGCGATCGTTCGGGCGATAGCTTTCGCGGCCGATTTTCTCGTTGCGGCGCAAGATGGCTTCGCCACGACCGATATCGACGATGACGTTGCCGTACTCTTCGCGTTTGACCTGACCGTTGATGATTGTGCCGGCCTTGTCTTTGAATTCTTCGTACTGACGGTCACGCTCGGCTTCGCGCACCTTCTGCAAGATAACTTGCTTGGCGGATTGCGCGGCGATGCGGCCCATCTCAACCGGAGGAACTTCGTCAACGATAGTGTCGCCGATTTTTGGATCGTCGAGATAATCTTTGGCGTCTTCGACGTTCAGCTCGGCGCGGTCGTTTTCGATCTCGTCGTCAGCGACAACCGTGCGCACGCGGGTAAAGGTCGCTTTGCCGGTCTTGCGGTCGATAGAGACGCGGATATCCAGCTCGGCACCGTAGCGCGACTTGGCTGCACGGGCGAGGGATTCTTCCATCGCTTCGACAACCAGTTCCGGGTCGATCATCTTCTCGCGGGCAACGGCCTCTGCGGTTTGCAGAAGCTCAAGTTGGTTGGCTGAAGTAATTGCCATTAGTCGTCTCCTTCACCATCGACGATTTGTTGCACTTCGTCGAATTGGGTTTCGTCAATTTCGCCCGCATCTTTGCGGTTCTTTAGAACGTCTCGGATCAGCTCATCGGTCAGCACGAGCTTGGCATCTGTCAGCCAGTCGAATTTCAGGCCGATCGTGCCTTCTTCGATCGTGATCAGAACCTCGTCGCCTTCGGTGCCGGCCAATTGCCCTTTGAAGCGGCGGCGTCCGTCGATGAGTTCTTCCGTCTCGATTTTCGCCTCATACCCTTCCCACATGTCAAAATCTTTAAGACGCGTTAAAGGGCGGTCGATTCCCGGGCTGGACACCTCAAGGGTGTATTCGCCGGAAATCGGGTCTTCGACATCGAATATCGCAGACAAGGCAGTAGAAATTTTCGCGCAGTCATCAACTTCAATACCGCCTTCAGGCTTTTCGGCCATCACTTGGACGATGTCGGTTTTGCCGGTCAGAAGGCGCATCCGCACGAGTTCGTAGCCCAGACCCTCAATGACGGGTTGGGCAATCTCGGCCAGACGGCGGTCAATGGCGGCTTTGGCGATCAGATCAGACATGTCATCCTTAGAGGCACAAAAAAACGGGCGCGCGGCCCGTCGATGTTTCCCGGTGGAGCGCTGGGGGTGGAGACCAGCGCGCCGCTGTTGAGGGGGATATAGGGGAAGGTAGGTGAGTCTGCAAGTTCTGTTTGAAATCCTTCCGGCAAGGGCCGCAAACCCGTCCAAAATCTGCCCTATTCTGAAATTAACCATTCCTACAGTCAATTTGGAAGGAAACGAAAATGGACTCTAGCAGCTTTGGTCTGATGATCTCTGTCGGTGGCGGCGCATTCTTGTGCGGCGTCGCAATCATGTATGTAGTGATGAACCGCACATGGAAAAAGCGGGATGCTGAACGTGCAGCCGCTGCGGCAACAGCCTAACCAATAAAAAACGCCCCGCCGAGTGGACGGGGCGTTTTTCTAATTTTAGGTAGGATCGCTTACGCGAACCACCAACGCTCCATGAAGCGGGAGCTGTCCATCTGGAACACGTTACCCGTGGTGCCAGAGTTCGCCAGTTTGGTCGAATGCGCATCGACATAGTTCGCATACATCGGAATGACCGTGCCGCCCTCTTTGGACATCAGCATCTGCATCTCGGTATATTGTTCTTTGCGTTTTGCGCTGTCGAGTTCGGCGCGGGCGGAAAGCAGCAGTTCTTGGAAGCGCGCGTTTTCCCAACTGGTGTCATTCCAAGGAACGCCGGATTCGTAGGCGGTCGAGAACATCCAGTCTTCGGTCACGCGACCGGACCAGTAACATGCGCACCAAGGTTTTTTCAGCCACACGTTGGACCAGTAACCATCATCTGGTTCCTGAACAACATTGATATTGATACCACCGGCTTTGGCCGAAGCTTGATACAGCTGAGCAGCATCGACCGCGCCGGAGAACGCAGCATTTGCGGCTGACAGATCGACGCTCAAGCTGTCCATACCCGCCTCTTTTAGGTAGAATTTGGACTTGTCTGGGTCGTAAGAATTCTGCTCCAGATCAGCGGCGTAGTACTGGTTTGCCGGACCGATTGGGTGGTCGTTAGCGACTTTGCCGTGACCCTGCAGGATCTTGTCGACAAGCTCTTCGCGGTTAATGCCATGCTTAAGAGCCTTGCGCACATTCAAATCGCTGAAAGGCGCAGTGCCAGTCAGCATTGGGAATGTGTAGTGCTGGTTCCCTGTCACCTCCATGATGGTCACCATGGGGTTGGCTTTGAGCAGCGCTTCGGTTTTCACGTCCACACGGTTCACTGCATCGACCTGACCAGTCATCAGGGCGTTCATCCGCGCGGATGAATCGTTGATCGCGATAACCTCAACTTCGTCGAAATGCCCTGCGGAATCGCCTTTGTAGTGGTTGGCAAAGCGCTTGCCGACGAAACGTACGCCCGGGTCAAAAGATTCAACCTGATACAGACCGGTGCCAATCCCTTTGGCAATGGCTTCATCGATCTGCCCTGCTGGGAACATAAGGATGTGATAGTCAGACAGCAGGAACGGGAAGTCGGCGTTGCCTGCGGCCAAGGTCAGCTGCACCTCATGATCGTTGACCTTCTTCATCTCGGTGATCGCCGACACGATTGGTTTCGCGGCAGATTTTGCGCCTTCGGCAGTGTGCATTTCCAGCGATGCGATGACGTCATCGGCGCCGAAGGATTTGCCGTTGTGGAAGGTGACGCCTTGGCGAAGCTTGAAGGTCCAGACTTTGGCGTCTGGCGAAGCGTCCCAGCTTTCGGCAAGTTCGCCTTTCAGTTGGCCATCTGCGCCGACTTCGGTCAGGCAGTCGAACACGGCACCGTGTGCGCACATGATCATGTAGCTGTCAGAGTGGGTCCGACCGTCCCAGCTATCTGAAGTGTTCGCGCCAGCGATACCCAAGCGAAGGCGGCCGCCTTTCTTGGCTTGCGCGCGAAGCGGCAAGCCAGTGGCGGACAGAACGCCGGCAGCAACGCCCGTCTTAAGTAGGCTGCGTCTTGAAATTTGTGACATGAGTGTCTCCCAGTTGGTTTAGTTAATAGCGGTTTGCCCGCATTTTTAT
The DNA here is from genome assembly GCF_900111945.1 of Litoreibacter janthinus. Classification (NCBI taxonomy): domain Bacteria; kingdom Pseudomonadati; phylum Pseudomonadota; class Alphaproteobacteria; order Rhodobacterales; family Roseobacteraceae; genus Litoreibacter; species Litoreibacter janthinus. The sequence goes on from NZ_FOYO01000001.1 coordinate 627,646, forward strand.
CGGCCCGTTTAAGGGCGATTCGCATTACATCTTATCAACAGCAGCGTCGCCGATGTTATCAACTCCGCGTTCCTGCAGAAGATTAGTCAGCCAGTCCGGATCCATTTCGGGGACAGAGCTGAGCAACAAGTCTGTATAGGGGTGGTGCGGTGGTTTGAACATTTCCTTCTTAGGGCCCTGTTCAACCACTTCGCCATCTTTCATCACCACCACCTCATCCGCGATAGATCGCACAGTGGCCAGATCGTGAGTGATGAACATATAGCTCAGTCCCAATTCGTCCTGCAATTTGGCCAATAGGCGCAGGATTCCTTCAGCGACCAACTGGTCAAGCGCCGAGGTAACCTCGTCGCAAATGATGAACTTTGGCTCTGCGGCCAACGCGCGGGCAATCCCGATGCGCTGCTTTTGACCGCCGGACAGCTCTGACGGTAAACGGTGGAAATACTCGGACGGCTCCAGTTCGATCTCTGCCAGAAGCTCGTCGACCCTTTTACGTTTCTCGCGGCCTTTCAGGCCCATATAGAACTCAACGGGTCGACCGATAGTTTCACCGATGGTCTTGCGCGGGTTCAGCGCTGTGTCGGCCATCTGGTAGATCATCTGCGCCTGTCGCAGCTGGTCCTTGTTGCGTTGTTTGTAACTTAGCGGAAGCTGCTCGCCGTCGAATTCAATATGCCCAATGCGCGGGGGCAGAAGTCCGGTGATGCAGCGCGCCGCAGTTGATTTGCCGGAGCCGGATTCGCCGACGACCGCCACAGTGCGGCCAGCGTGAATGTCAAAACTGACGTCGTGCAATACATCCACAGTGCCATAGGCTGCGGTCACGTTCCGGATACTTACAACAGGCGTCGCGTTGATGTTGATCGCGGGTTTCGCGGGCCGCTCAAAGCTGCGCACCGCCCACAGCGACTTCGTGTATTCCTCTTGAGGAGCAGATAGCATCGTGCGCGTGTCTGCCTCTTCGACCTCGTCGCCTTTCAAAAGCACTTTGATCTTGTCTGCCATCTGCGCGACGACGGCCAAATCATGGGTGATATATATGGCTGCCGTGTCGAACTGCTCAACAATGTCACGGATCGATGCAAGGACTTCGATCTGGGTCGTAACGTCCAAGGCAGTTGTCGGTTCATCAAAGATGATCAGATCCGGGCGGCACGCCATCGCCATGGCAGTCATCGCGCGTTGAAGCTGTCCACCAGAGACCTGATGCGGGTAGCGGAATCCGATTTCATCCGGATTTGGCAGTCTTAGGCGGCGGTAAAGCTCTATTCCGTCAGCTTCGCTATCTTTGCGGCTGGATACGCCGTGCTGCACGGGCCCTTCAGTGTGCTGATCGATTAGTTTGTGGGCAGGATTGAAGCTCGCCGCGGCGGACTGCGCGACATAGGCAATGCGTTTCCCCAGTAGCTCACGTTTGACTGCGGCCGACGCGTTAACAAGATCGACACCGTCAAATTCAATCGTTCCGCCGCTAATCCGAACCCCGTCACGGGTATAGCCCATCGCTGCCAAGCCAACTGTGGATTTGCCGGCGCCAGACTCTCCGATCATGCCAAGGACTTCACCCTTTTTCAGATCGAGACTGACGCCGTTGATAATCGGGTTCCAGGTTTCGTCGGACCGGCCTTCGATCCTCAGGTCGCGAATTTTCAGCAGCACGTCGCTCATTCTTTCAGCCCCGATGATTTGTGAAGCATCCAGTCGACCACGAAGTTCACGGCAACGGTCAGCAGGGCAATTGCGCCAGCGGCAAGGAGCGGGGTGATCGCCACGTTCGGCGCGAAAGACGCAAAGTTGATGAACTGCGACAGGTCACGCACCATAGTGCCCCAATCAGCTTTGGGGGGTTGAATGCCGACACCCAAGAAGCTCAATGACGCGATTGTCAGGAACACAAAGCAAAAGCGCAGCCCGAATTCCGCAAGCAATGGGGCCAACGCGTTTGGGAGGATTTCCTTGAAGATCAGGTAGCCAAGGCCTTCCCCGCGCAGCTTTGCGGCCTCGATATAATCCATGACGACGATACTTTGACCAACGGCGCGAGACAGGCGGAAAACACGGGTGCTATCGATCACGGCAATGATGAAAATCATGTAGATCGTGACCAACCACGCTTCGCTTCCGGCCCAAGCTGTGGCGATAGTCATAAGTAGCAGTGAAAAGATCAGCGCCGGGATGGCCATCAAGGCATCTACCATACGTGACAGAAGCTGATCCAGCCAGCCGCCAAGCACTGCGGCAAGGAATCCAAGCGTCCCACCCAATAGAAACGCGAGGCAGGTTGTGATGAAGGCAATACCAACGGTATTTTGCGCGCCATAGATCAAGCGGCTCAGAATGTCGCGACCGATTTGATCAGTGCCAAGAGGGTAGTCGGGATTGCCCCCAAGCGCCGGGTCGCCACCTGCAATGATGTTGGCACCAGCTAGGATTTCTTCTTGCCCATGAGGCGCTATGAAACCGGCAAAAATAGATACGATCGCATAAGCGATGATGATCATGATTCCGAAGGCTGCGGTGAGCGGCATGGACCGAAACAGCTTCTTACTGCCTTCCGTTCCAACATTGCGAAAAACGGTTCTGAACACCCATGACGCGGCGGCGAACCCAAGCAATCCCTGAACCGCCCAACGGAAGAAGATCACGCCGGCTTGTGGGACGCTGTCGACCGTCTTTGGTTGGAAGTAGTACCAGATAGAAAGCATAAGCGCGGCTGCGGCAAAAACATACCCGAATGCCACGCTCAGGGGCATGTCGCGGAAGAACGGCTGGTTGCCCGTCGCTTTCTGCGCAACCAGACGGAACGCCCACGCAATCGCGAGAATTGCCAACAGCCCGATGACCATCCAAATAACTGCGTTCATTTTGGGTGCCTCAGGCGCGGATTTGAGATGATCGACAAGACGTCCGCCGTCAGGTTGAGCAGGATGTAGACCGCTGCAAAGATCAGGCAGCAGGCTTGCACAACGGGGATGTCGCGAATTTTGACGCTATCTACAAAAAGCTGCCCGATGCCGGGGTAGACGAAAACAACCTCCACCACCACAACGCCCGTAACCAGATAGGCAAGGTTCAAGGCAACGACTGTGATGATTGGCGCCAGCGCGTTCGGGAGCGCGTGGGTCACGATCACCCGCATCGGGCTCAATCCCTTCAAGCGCGCCATCTCGATATAGGGGGAGGCCAGAAGATTGATGATCGCGGCCCGCGTCATGCGCATCATCTGGGCTGTTACCGCCAAGGTGAGGGTCAGTGCGGGCAGCATTGTTTTGTTCAACCGGTCGCTAAACTCCATTCCGACATAAATGTTCGACAGCGATGGGAAGACCGGATTGAGAACCGCCAGAAACAAGATCAGGATGTAAGCGAGGAAGAACTCAGGGCTGGAAATGGCCGAAAGCGTTGAGACGTTCATTGCTTTGTCAAAGGCCGAGTTGCGAAAAAGCGCGGTCAGGATTCCAAGCGTGACCGCGAGTGGAACAGAAATGGCGGCGCTGACACTTGCCAAGAACAGCGTGTTCTTGAGGCGCGGTATAATCTGGTCCACGACGGTGATCACGTCGCCGCCGGTGCTTGATCCCGCAAAGGATTGAAACAGTGCTTGGGACATTGGAACACCAAGGTCACCTTGAAGCGCACCAAACAGCCAGCTGAAGTAGCGGGCGATCGGGCTTTCATTCAGACCAAGCTGTTCGCGGATGGCTGCGACCGCCTCTGGCGTCGCGCCTTGACCCAGAATGGACTGAGCGAAGTCCCCAGGAAGTGCGTTCACCGCCACGAAAATAATTACTGAAACCGCGAAAAGAGTTACGAGTCCTAGCAGCAACCTTTGAAGGATGATTCTTGTTAGTCCAGCCACAGGCTTTTATGCATCCCAAAATGTCCCCAGTAGGGTGCAAGCGTAGTCGGTTTGCAATTTGTGTAAACCCTTAGAAGCAAAATAGCAGTCGCCTATCTCCCTCAGAGTCTCAATTTCGAGCTCTATGGGCGCAAGTTGTCCGTAATTCGCACAAGCTCGGCAGTGATGGCGGGCTCTGACAGTGCGTGGCCGGACGCTTTGATCATCCGCAAATCGGCATTGGCCCATCCTTCAGCGAGGCGATACGCCGATATCGGGGGGCAAATCATATCATAGCGCCCCTGCACGATTGTCGCTGGGATGTGCTCGATCGCACTCCGGTTCGACAGAATCTGACCGTCTTCTTCTAGAAAGCCCTTGTTGATGAAGTAGTGGTTTTCGAGACGCGCGAATGCACGTGCGTATTCAGCAGGAGCATCGCCAACGGAATGTGTCACCGTCAAAGCTGCCAGAGCGTTTTCCCAACCCGCCCAAGCACGCGCGTAACGCGTTTCCAATGCGGCATCGCCAGAGAACAGGCGGCGCCGGTAGGCACCGATCATATCTGATTGTTCGTCCGTCGGGATAAGATCCGCGAATTTCGACCACTGCTCCGGAAAGAACTGCCCAGCTCCGCCGCCATAGAACCAGTCCAATTCCGCCTGCGTCATCAAGAAGACACCTCTGAGGATCAGATGTGCGGCGCGGTCGGGATGACTTTGGGCATATAGCAGCGAAAGCGTAGCCCCCCAGCTGCCCCCGAAGACAACCCATTTCTCGATGCCGAACCGTTCGCGTATCAGCTCGATGTCGCGGATCAGGTGCCATGTCGTGTTGTTCTCTACGCTGGCGTGCGGGCGCGATCGTCCACAGCCGCGTTGGTCAAACAAAACAATTCTATAGACGGACGGGTCAAAGTAGCGACGCATTGCTGGCGAGCATCCACCGCCTGGGCCGCCGTGTAAAACAACGACAGGAACTCCGTCGGGGTTGCCGCATTGCTCGACATAAATTCGATGACCGTCGCCCACGTCCAGCATCCGCTGATCGAAGGGGTCAATCGGTGGATAGAGATGCGCCACCGCGCGGTTTTGTCCTGACGATCTGTCCATACCGCCCTATATAGTCTGCTAAGCGCTGGGCGCCATGCCCGAAAATGACCAAGTCATAGATGAGTCTGCACATGAATACCTCCACCGTCGACCCCTCCGAAATCGCAAAATTTGAAGCTATGGCCGCCGAATGGTGGGACCTGAACGGCAAATTCAAGCCGCTTCATATGCTCAACCCATGCCGTTTGGATTACATCACCAGTCAGATTGCAGCTGAATTTGACCGCGATTTGGACGCCGCCGCGCCCTTCAAAGGACTTCGCATTCTTGACATCGGCTGCGGTGGGGGGCTTCTGGCTGAACCTATGGCGCGGCTTGGGGCGGACGTCGTAGGTGCGGATGCTGCAGCAGGGAATATTCCTGTGGCTCAGATACACGCCGTTCAGTCGGGTCTGGAGATTGACTATCGCCACACGACCGCAGAAGCGATGGCAGATGCAGGCGAGCAGTTTGATGTGGTGTTGAACATGGAGGTCGTCGAGCATGTGGCCGACCCCTTGGCATATCTGACAGCGTGTCAAACCCTGCTGAAACCGGGCGGATTGATGTTATGTTCAACAATCAACCGAAATCCCAAAAGTTTCATGATGGCCATTGTCGGGGCGGAACACATCATGCGTTGGCTGCCCAAGGGGACGCACGAGTGGAACAAATTCATCACGCCTGATGAGTTGTTCGATCTAATCGCGAAAGCTGGCCTTTCGCCTGTTGATCGCAAGGGTTTCGTATTCAATCCGATTACTTGGAGCTGGTCGTTGTCCGATCGGGATTTGTCGGTGAACTACGTCACCTCGAGCATCAAGACAGTTTAGTCTTCCAGCAAGCTGCGGCGCAAATCTCGTAACACCGGAAGTGCGTCGCGGATGCGGTCTGAGCCAACGCGCTCAATAAGCTCCATAACCATCGGAGTAATACTCTCGAGCGCAGTGTTGCGGGCGCGGCGACCGGCAGGGCTGATGACGACCTGCTTACGGCGGGCATCGTCCCAGTCCGGGGAGACGTGAATATGTCCGGCCCATTCCAGTTTTGACAATGTGTTTGTCAGCGCGCCGCGTGTTAAGGCAAAGCTCTTTGCAAGCTGGGCGGGTGTGCGCGGTTCAGTTTGCTGATAGAGATGATTAAGCATGGTGAAGTGCGACAGCTCCATCCCCTTTGGAAGGGCTTTGCCAAGTTTGCCGCGCGCAAGCTGATCCACCATGAACAGTTCGCTGAACAAGGACGCGGCAATTGGATCTTGGATGTCAACCATAGTTAAAACTTATACGGGCGGTCATGCATTAAGGAAGGGACACGCTGTCGCGCCCGCGACACGTCGTCCAGATCGATTTCAAGGCAGACCATACCCGGATCGACCCCTGCGTCCAGAATTACCTCGCCCCACGGGCTGATGACAATGGAATGCCCATGCGTTGAGCGCGATTTTCCCTCTGTTGCCTGATGCTTACCCGTTTGGGCTGGCGCAATGATGAAACAACCCGTTTCGATAGCGCGCGCACGAAGCAGGCTTTCCCAATGCGCTGCACCCGTTATGGGGGAAAATGCTGCGGGGACCGTGATCATCCGCGCGCCGGCCTGAGCCAAGTCGCGATAGAGCGCGGGAAACCGCATATCGTAACAGATCGTCAGGCCAATCTTGGCAAACCCAGCATCTGCCAAGACAGCGCGGCTTCCGGGACGGTAGCCTTTGCTCTCCTGATAGCTCTCGCTTTCAGAAATCTGCACGTCGAACATGTGGATCTTGTCATACCAAGCTTCGATCCCGCCCTCAGGATTGATCAAAAAGCACCTGTTGGCGAACCGACCATCGGGATCATCGGTTTTCAACCCCAGCGATCCGATAAGCAGCCAGATGCCATGACGTTTCGCCGCGTCGCGAAGCGCGGCAAGTGTTGGGTCGTCGTCCTGATGGCACAGAACCTGCATTTGATGGTTACGGCTGGTCGAAACGCAATTCGTCACTTCTGGCGTCAAGACAAATTCGGCCCCATCAGCAACCGCGTCTTCCAGCAAAGCGAGTGTGACAGGCAGGTTCGCAGCGGGATCGTCGGTAACGTTAAGCTGGAGCAATCCAATCCTCACACGAGTAACCCATCAAGCTTTCCGGCGCGTTCCAAAGCGAACAAGTCGTCACACCCGCCGATGTGCTGCCCATCGATGAAAATCTGCGGTACCGTCCTTCCGCCGTTGGCGCGCTGGATCATTTCGCCCTTCTTATCGGGGTTTCTGCCGACATCTGTTTCGTCGAAGGATGCGCCCTTCTGGGTCAACAGGCGCTTGGCCGCGTGGCAGAAGCCACACAAAGAAGTGGTATAGATTTCGATTTGCGCCATTGGGCAGGTCCTTAGTCATGCTGTGTTGGTGCATTATCTAGTCATCTTTGGCCACGCGCGCTAGGACAAGCACATCCACTTTTCTAGCGCCCGCTTGCATGCAAGCCTCTGTGCAGGCGGCCAAAGTCGCGCCGGATGTCATGACATCGTCAATCAATAACACTGGGCGACCCTTTAATGCGCCGCCTCTTTTGGGGTGCGGCAAGATTGCGCCATCCAGTGTTGAATAGCGATTGTCTCGTGATTTTCCGTCAAGTATTTCTGTCATGCGAGGTCGATAAAGAGCGTCTGGTAAGTAGGTCAGGCTCAACGTTTGAGCCAAAACTTTTGCGATCAGGGCGGATTGGTTGTATCGGCGCTTAAGTTGACGAAGCCAGTGCAGCGGCACAGGGACGACCACGGTATCTTGTGTAACAGGCGGCGCGACGCGCGCCATCCAATGCGCCGCAGGGCGAGCAAGATCCGTTCGATCCCCGTGCTTCAAGCGCAAAACAATGTCGCGACCTTTGCCTCGATACATCATCGCAGCGGCTCCGTGGTCCCATGGCCGCGCGATGGACAGGCAGTCATCGCATTGAACATCCTCCCCGCGGTCGGAACCGGGAAGGGGAACACCGCAACTTCGGCAGGTCAGACCATGTATAAAGTGCGTTTCGCGCCAACATTCACCGCAAAGCGACAGATCGTCCTCTACCGCTGCGCCGCAGGTGAGGCATTGTGAGGGGTAGATTAACTTGAGCGCGGATTGCAATTTCATGCCGTTCCTCTAAGTAGCGGCCTCTGAGCCGTAGGAGTTTTTTCGTGTCCCAACCCCGTCCTCTGACAGATCGTGACGCCTTGGTGCGCCAGCGTGCACGGGCGGCACTCCAAGGCCCTGTCGAGTTTCTGCATGACGAGGCGGCGTATGAAATTCAGGAAAGGCTGATTGACGTTAACAGAACGTTTAAGTCGCCAGCGATAGTCACAGGCCACCCTGAATTCTGGGCGAAGATCATTCCAGAAGCGCTGATTGTATCTGATGAAGATACTTTGGCCTTGGAACCTGACGCGCATGATCTTGTCATTCACGCGATGTGCCTGCACTGGGCGAATGACCCCGTCGGACAGATGGTTCAGTGCCGCCGCGCGCTGAAATCTGATGGATTGTTCATAGCGGTGTTTCTTGGCGGACAGACACTGTTTGAGCTTCGCGCCGCGCTTTCTGAGGCAGAGGTCGCACTAAGCGGCGGGCTTGCTCCACGGGTGGCGCCGATGGGTGAAATTCGGGATTTGGGTGGGCTCATACAGCGCGCGGGTCTTGCTTTGCCTGTGGCGGATAGCTCCAAACGGTCTGTTAGCTACGGCTCTCCGATGGCGCTGATGCAAGATCTGCGTGCAATGGGTGAGGGCAATGCTCTGATGGATCGGCAAAAATCCGCACCGCGGCGTGATCTGTTCACGCGAATGGCGCGTATCTACTCTGACCATTACGCCATCGACGAAAATCGGATTCCGGCCACGTTCGAAATGATCTTCCTGACAGGTTGGGCCCCTTCTGAGACGCAGCAAAAACCTTTGCAGCCAGGATCGGCCTCCATACGCCTAGCGGATTTCTTGAATACGACCGAGTTGGGGCCAGACGCAAAACCCGTTAAAGGGCACGAGGACAAAAAGAGATGAACATGATGAACCCGACACCTTTGCCACATGCTGGCGCAGACCACCCGAAGGTCAAATTTGGCAAAATTGGCGTCCTCGTCGCCAATCTCGGAACGCCGGATGACTACACTTACTGGCCGATGCGTCGCTACCTGAACGAATTCCTGTCCGACAAGCGCGTTGTCGATATCGCATCATGGAAGTGGCAGCCGCTATTGCAGCTTATCATCCTGACGCGGCGCCCCTTCGCGTCGGGCGAGGCGTATAAAAGCATCTGGAACCATGACAAAGGCGAAAGCCCACTGTTGACGATCACCAAAGACCAGACGGCCGCTATCAAACAGGTGATGCAGGGGAAATACGGCGATGATGTCGAGGTCGATTTCTGTATGCGCTACGGCAACCCGTCGACCAAGTCCAAGGTCAAAGAGTTGATCGCCAAAGGCTGTGACAAGATCGTGTTCTTCCCGCTTTACCCGCATTATGCGGGAGCAACTTCAGCGACGGCAAACGACGAGTTCTTTCGCACGTTGATGGAAGAAAAGTGGCAGCCCTCCGCGCGAACGGTCCCAGCCTATTTTGAGAACGAAGCCTATATCGACGCGCTCGCCAAATCGGTGGAGCGTGCTTACGAAGGGATCGAACGGCCTGACATTCTGGTGTGTTCTTACCACGGCATGCCCATCCGCTATCTCATGGAGGGCGATCCCTACCATTGCCAATGCCAGAAAACGACGCGCCTCTTGAAAGAGCGTCTGGGATGGGCTGATACGGACATCACAACCACATTCCAATCGGTCTTCGGCCGCGAGGAATGGCTCAAGCCTTACACTGTCGAAGAGGTGGCCAGACTGGCCGAAGCTGGTAAGACGAAGATCGCGGTAATCGCCCCGGCATTCTCAGCTGATTGCATCGAAACGCTTGAAGAGATCAACGAAGAGATCAAAGAAAGCTTCGAAGAGGCAGGCGGCGAGCAATTCACCTACATTCCATGTCTCAACGACGAGCCCGCGCACATTGCAGCGCTCACCCAGATCATAGAAGAAAATTTGAAGGGTTGGGTCTAGTTCACCCGCGCTTGCACCGGGCGGCCGTCAAACTCACGGTCGTCCACTTTGATGCGGATCAATCCGTTTTCCAGTGCCTGAACGAAGATCCCCTGAATGGATACGCAACTGCCTATCATCACTGTCCGTAGCATCTTAACTTCCCCCAAAGTTATTAACGCGAGTCTAGCTAGGTTTTCTTCTTATTCCACCATTTTTTGACGCCAGCGCGAAGTTAGACTCAAGTCTATAGCCAGTCGCGCAAAATTGGGATCAAGGGGACGTCCGCAGGCGGCATAGGGTAGTTTTTCAAGGCGTTTGGCCGCGCCCATTCGAGCGTTTGGCCTTCTCGCGGGGTGGGAATTCCTTCCCACTTCCGGCAGGCAAATAACGGCATCAGCAGATGGAAATCATCGTAGCTATGGCTAGCAAAGGTCAACGGCGCGAGGCAGCTTTGCCAAGTATTGATGCCCAGCTCCTCTTGCAGTTCGCGGACCAAAGCAACTTCAGGAGTTTCGCCAGCTTCTACTTTGCCTCCGGGAAATTCCCAAAGGCCGGCCATAGACTTGCCCTCAGGGCGCTGGGCCAGCAGAACGCGGCCGTCGGCGTCGATCAGCGCGACAGCTGAAACCAGAACT